>CAZZZM010000035.1:0-16903 GCA_964658465.1 uncultured Nakamurella sp. | reverse complement strand
CCGGCGCCTGCGCTCGCGGCGCGGGGGAAGGCGCGTGCAACAGCGGTTTCGGCATCGTCGGCACCGTGACGGTCGGCGAGGTCGGCGCGGCGGGCAACGGCGCGGCTGCGACCGGGCGCAGCGGTTGGCCGGCGGTCTCGCTGGCGACGACTATGCCGGCGGCATCGCGGCGCCAGGCCGCGAGCAGGGTGCCGTCGCCGTCGGTCACGCGCGTCGTGCGGCCGCCGTCGGGATCGTCGCGCGCGGCGATCCGCATCAACGCGGTTCCCGCAGGATCGGCGAGCACCATCGTCGTCGCGTCGCCGGCGCGCGTCGTCGTCGTGCGCGACTTCACACCGCCCTTCGGTCCGGTCTCGACGGTGACGCGCGTGCCGGTGCCGTCGATGCGGGTCGCGAAGATCAGCAGCGGCCCCTTGTCGTCGCCGAGGGTCAGCGTGCTGCTGCCGTTTGGCGCGACGGCCGTCTCGGTCGTGGTGTCGCCGACGGTGCCGGTCTGCGTGATCTTGCCCGGCTCGACGGCCAAATTTTGCGGCAACGGCGTCGTGACGGGCAGCAGCTCGCGGGGCGCCGGCGTCGGTATGGCCAGGTCGTCGTAGTAGGCGGCGTCGGCCGGCGGCAGCAGCGCCGTGGGCGGCGCGGGGATCGGCGGCAGGCCGCGCTGCGCCTCGAACGGATGGGCGAGGAGCGCCTGCTCGGCCTCGCCCGGCGGGGGCGCGTCGGGGAAGGCGACGGGGTCGAAGCGGGGCGGCGGCTCGAGCTGCGCCTTGAGCGCCGCGAGCCGGCGGCGCGCGTCGAAGCGGTGCGGCCCGCGCGGATAGCGCCGCATGTAGGTCCAGGCGGCGCGGGGATCGTCGGAGCCGGCCACCGCATGCCACATCGTCGCCTCGCGGCGCAGCGCGAGCAGCACGCGCACGCGGGCCGCCAAGGGGCCGTCCGGCACCGCGCGCAAAAAGTCCGCGTAGCCTTCGAGCGAGTCGCGGGCGAGCGCCGCGGCGAAGGCGATATCCGGCGAGCGGGGGCCGGTCGCCAGACGATCCGGAGCGGACGCCGGCGCATCGTCGCTCGACAGGGTCCCGGCGTTCCACGGAATCTGCGCGCCGTCGGTGAGCGTGGCGACGCGCAGCCGCAGGCGCTCGAACATCCCGCTCGTACCTTGTGGGCTGGTATCGCTCTTCTGCGGCCCGAGGGCTTCCGCGAGCGCGCGCGCGTACGGCCCGAAGGGCAGGGCGGCGGGGGGCGCCACCGCGCCAGGCGCCGCGGCGAAGCCGACCATCATGTCCTTCGCCGGGGCGACGAGCGCGAGGCCCGGCGCCAGCGGCATCTCGTCGGCCGGCGCGAGCGGGCTCTCGCGCGCGAGATCGAGGAGGACAACGCGTGCCTTCGCCGGCGCCGCCGCGAGCGCGCGCAGAAAATCGTCGAGGTCGGCGCATTGCAGCGGTACGTCGTCGTCGTGCACGAGCGCGGCGTCGACGGGGACCATATAATTGTTGCCGTCGTACTGCACGCCGAGCCCGGCGAGGTAGACGAGGATGCTGGCGTCCGGGCCGGCGTCGCGCGCGCTGTCGGCGAAGGCGCGGAAGGCGGCGCGAAGCCCCTTGCCGTCGAGGTCGCGCGCGGCTGTGACGTCGTAGCCCGCTTGCGCCAGCGCCTGCGCCACGAGGCCGGCATCGTCGGTCGCCGTCGCGAGCGGGTGTCCCGCATAGGCCGCATCGCCGATCACGAGCGCCAGCCGCGGCGCCGCCACCGCGGGCGCGGCGGCAAGGACCGCGAGGAGGCAGACGAGCCCGATGAGAAGTCGGTGCATGCACGCGCAGTGAGGGGGAAACCGCGCGTTTGTGGGGCGCGTCGCCGTTGCCCGCTGCCGGGGAAGGCGTCCGCGCCGTTTCACATCCGCTCCGCCACCGCCGTGCGCAGCGCCGGCAGCACCTCCTCGGCGAACCACGGGTTGCGCTTCAGCCAGGCGTTGTTGCGCCAGGAGGGGTGCGGCAGCGCGATGATGGTCGGCGTCCCCACGGAATAGGCGCGCCAGTCGCGCACCAGCGTGTCGAGCGTCAGACCGGGCGGCAGCGGCCGGCCGAGGCGGCGGTAATGATAGAGCTGCGCGTAGCGGCCGATCGCCAGGATGAGCTCGACCTGCGGCATCGCCGCGAACAGCCGGTCGTGCCAGACGCGCGCGCACTCCTTGCGCGGCGGCAGGTCCCCCTTATCGGCCGTGTGGCCGGGAAAGCAGAAGCCCATCGGCGCGATCAGGATCTTCGAGCCGTCATAGAAGCGCTCGTGGTCGAGCCCGAGCCAGTCGCGCAGCCGGTCGCCGGAGGGATCGAGGAACGGCTTCTCGCCGACATGCGCGCGGATGCCCGGCGCCTGGCTGGCGATCAGGATTTTCGCTCGCCCGTCGACGCGCAGGATCGGGCGCGGCTCCTGCGGCAGGGGCGGCCCGGCGAACGGCGCGTCGCGGCAGATGCGGCAGGCGCGGATGTCGGCGGCAAGGGTGGCGAGGTCTTCGGGCGGGGCGGCGGTCACGGGAGACACCAACGATCGGCGCACCGCGGACGCAAGCCGGAAATGGCGGCAGCTCCCTTTCGCCGCAGCGCAACATGGCCTAAGGCCGCGGGGTCTATCCCAGGTGCCCCGACCCCATGATCCGCCTCGACAAGATCGGCAAGCAGAACGGCAAGCAGATCCTCTTCATCGAGGCCTCGGCCGCGCTCAACAAGGGCGAGAAGATCGGGCTGGTCGGCCCGAACGGCGCCGGCAAGACGACGCTGTTCCGGATGATCACCGGCGAGGAGCCGCCGGACGAGGGGCAGGTGTCGAGCGACCGCGGCATCACCATCGGCTATTTCAGCCAGGACGTCGGCGAGATGGCCGGCCGCAGCGTGCTCGCCGAGACGATGGACGGCGCGGGCCCGCTCGGCGCCGTCGCGGCGGAGATGAAGGAGATCGAGGCGGCCTTCGCCGATCCCGCGCGCGCCGACGAGATGGACGCGCTCGTCGCGCGCTACGGCGAGGTGCAGGCGCGCTTCGAGGAACTCGACGGCTACTCGCTGGAGGGCCGCGCGCAGGAGGTGCTTGCGGGCCTCGGCTTCAGCCAGGAGATGGTAGACGGCGACGTCGGCAACCTCTCGGGCGGCTGGAAGATGCGCGTCGCGCTCGCCCGCATCCTGCTGATGGCGCCCGACGTCATGCTGCTCGACGAGCCCTCGAACCATCTCGATCTCGAGAGCCTGATCTGGCTCGAATCCTTCCTGAAGGGGTTCGACGGGGCGCTGCTGATGACCTCGCACGATCGCGAGTTCATGAACCGCATCGTCGGCAAGATCGTCGAGATCGACGGCGGCTCGCTCACCACCTATTCCGGCGACTACGCCTTCTACGAGCAGCAGCGCGCGATGGCTGAGTCGCAGCAGCAGGCGCAGTTCGAGCGCCAGCAGGCGATGCTGGCGAAGGAGATCAAGTTCATCGAGCGCTTCAAGGCGCGCGCCTCGCATGCCGCGCAGGTGCAGAGCCGGGTGAAGAAGCTCGACAAGATCGAGCGCGTCGAGCCGCCGCGCCGGCGCCAGACGGTGGCCTTCGACTTTCCGCCGGCGCCGCGCTCCGGTGACGACGTCGTCGCGCTGAAGCGCGTCGAGAAGCGCTACGGCTCGCGCACGATCTACGAAAGCCTCGACTTCTCCGTACAGCGCAAGGAGCGCTGGTGCGTGATGGGCGTCAACGGCGCCGGCAAGTCGACGCTGCTGAAGCTCGTCACCGCCACGACGGCGCCGGACGCCGGCACGATCGCGCTCGGCGCCAGCGTCAAGCTCGGCTATTTCGCGCAGCATTCGATGGAGCTGATCGACGGCGAGGCGACGATCTTCGAGGATCTCGAGGCCACCTTCCCGCAGGCCGGGCAAGGCTCGCTGCGCGCGCTTGCCGGCTGCTTCGGCTTTTCCGGCGACGACGTCGAGAAGCGCTGCCGGGTGCTGTCGGGCGGCGAGAAGGCGCGGCTCGTGATGGCGAAGATGCTGTTCGATCCGCCGAATTTTTTGGTGCTCGACGAGCCGACCAACCATCTCGACATCGCGACCAAGGAGATGCTGATCAAGGCGCTGGCCCGCTACGAGGGCACGATGCTCTTCGTCTCGCACGACCGGCACTTCCTGGCCGCGCTGTCGAACCGCCTGCTCGAGCTGACGCCCGACGGCGTGCATGCCTACGGCGGCGGCTACACCGAATATGTCGCGCGCACGGGACAGGAGGCGCCGGGCTTGCGGGCTTAGGCGTCAGCCTGGAATTCGGCCGACGGCCTACCAACAAGGTTCCCCGCGGGGCGCCATCAGCACGCAATGCTGCAATGCAATCGTCGTATTGCACCGCAGCAAAAGCTGCCTATTTTCCCCGCCGAGGAGACCAGGCATGAACATCCACACCACCACCCAGCCCGGCTTGGCGCAGCAGCAGATCGCAACGACGTTTTCCCCCGTCGCGTCGGAGCGGATCCGCGCCCTCGCGGTCCGCGCCATTGAAGGGGCGCCTGCCCTGACGGCCGGCGAGATGCGCGAGCTGGCCGAAGCCATCATCGAGCACAACGAGCGGTCCGAGCAGGAGGCCTAAGCCTCCACAGGTGCGGCGGCCCTCGACCGTGTTGGGCCAGCAGGTACCTGTTGACGTTATTGCGAAACGCAAAATCTTAACGGTGTCGTCAGCCCCGCGTTAACGTTTGCGCGGCATCGTCCTGGGCGTCCGTTACGAGTTCGCCCGCATGTCCGAAGTCACCGCCGAGATGATCGAGCGAGGTCGCGGCGCCGACCCGCGGACGACGGCGGAACGACGCCGGCTGGCGCTGCACGTCCGCGAGGCGCGCGAGAAGCTCACCTCGTCCGGCACCGGCCACCGCATCTTCGATCTCGAGCTTCTACGAATCTACGCCGAGCGCCGCCGCGCGGCCCTGCCGGGGCTCGCGCTGCTCGCCGTCGCGCTGGCCTTGGTCGCGTTGCACTGGGTGCCGCTCGCCGGGCTGCTGGCCTGGGTCGGGCTCGTCTGCGGCACGCTGCTGCTCGTCAGCCGGCTGGCGGGTCGCTTCCTGGAGTTGCCCGAGGCCGCCGTCGCGCCGAAGCGCTGGGCGCGTCTCTTC
This sequence comes from uncultured Nakamurella sp., assembly GCA_964658465.1. GTDB lineage: Bacteria > Pseudomonadota > Alphaproteobacteria > Rhizobiales > Beijerinckiaceae > RH-AL1. The sequence goes on along the minus strand of CAZZZM010000035.1, from coordinate 11,787 downwards.
ACGCTCGGCGAGATCATCCTCGGCGCGTCCTTCGCGCTCATCGTCCTCGTCGCCTGGAACCGGCAGGAGCCGCAGGCGGCGACCTTCATGCTGCTCGCGCTGCTGCTCGTCGCGGCGATGAGCGCGACGGTGACCGCGACGGTCCCGGCCGCCGTCTATGGCGGCCTAGCGCCGATGACGCTGGCGATCCTCGTCGTCCTGCATCCGGCCCGACTCGCCGGCAACGACTGGCTCATCGCCGTGCTCGCGCTCGGCACGCTCGTCTATTTCATCGATCTGTCGCGCAAGCTCCACGCGGCGGCGCTGCAGTCGATCACCTTCGAGGTCGAGAAGGACGAGCTCATCGCCGAGCTCGAGCAGAACAAGGCCAACAGCGACCTCGCGCGCCGCCGCGCCGAGGAGTCGAACCTCGCCAAGTCGCGTTTCCTCGCCACGATGAGCCACGAGCTGCGCACGCCGCTCAACGCCATCCTCGGTTTCTCCGAGGTCATGAAGAGCGAGCTGTTCGGCCGCCACGCCGTGCCGGCCTACAAGGGATATGCAGCCGACATCCACTCGTCCGGCGAGCATCTCCTGATGCTGATCAACGAGATCCTCGATCTCTCGCGCGTCGAAGCGGGCCGCTACGAATTGCGCGAGGAATCGGTCGACCTCGCCGCCATCCTCGACGAGTGCCGCCACCTCATGGCGATGCGCGCCAAGAAGAAGGGCATCGAGATCGTCGAGGAGCCGGCCCAGCGCCTGCCGCGGCTGTGGGCGGACGGCCGCGCGCTGCGCCAGGTCGGGCTCAATCTCCTGTCGAACGCGATCAAGTTCACGCCGCAGGGCGGCCAAGTGCGTATCCGCCTCGGCGTCGACGAGCGGGGGCGGCAGTTCTTCGCCATCATCGACACCGGCGCCGGCATTCCGGAAAACGAGATTCCGCTCGTCATGGCCTCGTTCGGGCGCGGCACCTTCGCCCACAAGACGGCGGAGGAGGGCAGCGGCCTCGGCCTGCCGATCGTCAAGGGGCTCGTCGAGCTGCACGGCGGCACGTTCGCGCTGCGCTCCAGGGTGCGCGAGGGCACCGAGGTCACGGTGACTTTCCCGCCAGAGCGCGTGATGGACGTGCTGCCCCGCCTCGATGTCGAGGTGCGCGACGCGGCGTAAGGGCCGCCGCGAGGTCCCGTCGCGTCTCGGCGACCTTTTGCCGGCGCAGCGGTTCAGGGCTCATGACCCCCTCTTTGCTCGTCCTCCTGCATTACCTCGGCGGCAGCGCCCGGAGCTGGTCGCTCGTGACTGCGCGCCTCGAGCCCGAGGTGCGCTGCCTCGCGCTCGATCTCGCCGGGTTCGGCGATGCGGCCGACCAGCCGCCCGCCGACGTTGGCGGGATGGCCGCGCAGGTCGCGCGCCGCATCGCCGAGGTGGCGCCGGCGCGCTGGTGGATCGCCGGGCACAGCATGGGCGCCAAGGTCGCGCTGGCGGTGGCGCGGCAGGCCGAGGACGGTGCGCCGGGGCTCGCGGGCCTCGCCGGACTGGCTCTGCTGGCCGGCTCGACGCCGAGCCCGGAGCCGATGGATGAAACCGAGCGCGCCGACATGATCGCGTGGATCGACGGCCCCGACGACGAACGGCTCGCGCAGGCGCGCGACTTCGTCGACGAGAATTGCGGGACCGCGCTGCCGCCCGAGGTGCGCGACCATGCCGTCGCGGACGTGCTGCGGGCCAATCCCGCCAGCTGGAAGGCTTGGCTCGCCGAGGGAAGCCGCGAAGATTGGTCCCATCGGCTCGGCGTACTGCAGACGCCGGCGCTCATCCTGAGCGGGACGGAGGATGCGGACCTCGGACCCGATGCGCAGCGCCGCCTGATGGCGCCGCATCTCGCCGATCATCGCTTGATCGAGCTGGCCGGAGCCGGGCACCTGCTGCCGCTGGAGCGGCCCGACGACGTGGCCCGCTACCTGCGTGAGGCGATGATTCAGCCCCCGAACGTCTCGTCGAAGGCATAGCCGGCGCCGCGGACGGTGCGGATCGGATCTGGCTCGCCGTCCTGCGAGAGCGCCTTGCGCAGCCGGCCGACGTGGACGTCGACGGTGCGCTCGTCGATTTCGACGGACAGCCCCCAGACGCTGTCGAGCAATTGCGCGCGCGAGAAGACGCGGCCGGGCTTGGCCATCAGGTACTCGAGCAGACGGAATTCCGTCGGGCCGAGATGGATGGTGCGCTTGCCGCGGTGGACGCGCCAGCTCTGGCGGTCGAGCTCGAGGTCGCCGGCGTTGAGTCGCGAGGCGACGCGGTCGGGGCTCGCGCGGCGCAGCAGCGCACGGACGCGAGCGATCAGCTCGGGAACCGAGAAGGGCTTGACGATGTAGTCGTCGGCGCCGGTCGACAGGCCGCGCACGCGCTCGCCTTCCTCGCCGCGCGCGGTGAGCATGATGACCGGCAGCGAGCGCGTCGCCTGGCGGGCGCGCATGCGCCGGCAGATCTCGAGGCCGGAGACGCCGGGCAACATCCAGTCGAGGATGACGAGGTCGGGCGGGTTCTCCTGCAGGCGCATGTCCGCCTCGTCGCCGCGCTCGACGCATTCGACGGCGAAGCCTTCGCTTTCGAGATTGTACGAGAGCAGGAGCGAGAGCGTCTCCTCGTCCTCGACGACGAGGATGCGCGGCGTCCCGGTCGGAGTCGACGCGGCGCGGGTGGTTTTGTCGGCCAGGGTTTCCATGGGGCGTCAGGTCAGGCGTCTTGCGGCAGGCTCGTGAACGACCGCCCCTTCGGGCGGTCGACCGGCAGCGCCTCGCCGGTCACGAGGTAGACGATGGTCTCGGCGATGTTGGTGGCATGGTCGCCGATGCGCTCGATGTTCTTCGAGCAGAACAGGAGGTGCGTGCAGAACGAGATGTTGCGCGGGTCCTCCATCATGAAGGTGAGGAGGTCGCGGAACACCGAGTCCTCGAGCGCGTCGAGCTCGGTGTCGCGGGTCCACACGTCGCGCGCCCGCTCGACCTCGCGGTGGGCGTAGGCGTCGAGCACGTCCTTCAGCAGCAGCGCCGCCGCCTCGTTCATCGACTTGAGGCCGATGATCGCGCGCGGCAGCCGCGCCTCGGCGGCGATGATGACGGCGCGCTTGGCGATGTTCTTGGCGAGGTCGCCGACGCGCTCGAGATCGGCCGAGATGCGGATCGCGGCGACGATCTCGCGCAGGTCGACCGCCATCGGCTGGCGCCGCGCGATCGTGAGGATCGCGTGCTCCTCGATCTCGCGCTGCAGCGCGTCGAGCCGCGGGTCGGCGGCGACGACGGCGCGGGCGAGATCCGCATCGAGGTCGGAGAGCGCGTCCATCGCGTCCGAGAGCATCTTCTCGGCAATGCCGCCCATCTCCGCGATCTTGCGGCTGAGGAGATCGAGCTCCTTGTCGTAGGCCTTGACGATATGGTCGGACATCAAATCAATCCCGTTTCGTCGGACAAGATCAGCCGAAGCGGCCGGTGATGTAGTCCTGCGTCTGTTGCTTCTCGGGCGAGGTGAACATCCGTTTGGTGTCGCCGTATTCGATGAGCTCGCCGAGATACATGAAGGCCGTGTAGGTCGAGACGCGCGCCGCCTGCTGCATCGAATGGGTGACGATGACGAGCGTGTACTTCGCCGCAAGGTCGTCCATCAATTCCTCGATCTTCAGCGTCGAGATCGGGTCGAGCGCCGAGCACGGCTCGTCGAAGAGGATCACCTCCGGCTGCACCGCGACGGTACGCGCGATGCAAAGCCGCTGCTGCTGGCCGCCGGAGAGCGACAGCCCCGATTCCTGCAGCTTGTCCTTGACCTCGTTCCACAGCGCGGCGCCGCGCAGCGCCGTCTCGACGCGGCCGTCGAGCTCGCTCTGCGGCAGGCGATTGTAGAGCTTGATGCCGAAGGCGATGTTCTCGTAGATCGACATCGGGAACGGCGTCGGCTTCTGGAACACCATGCCGACGCGGGCGCGCAGCAGGTTCAGGTCCTGGCTCTTGTCGAGGATGTTCTTGCCGTCGAGCAGCACCGCGCCCTCGGCGCGCTGGCGCGGGTAGAGATCGTACATGCGGTTCATGACGCGCAGCAGCGTCGACTTCCCGCAGCCGGACGGCCCGATCAGCGCCGTCACGCGGTTGGCGTAGATCGGCAGGTTGATCGTCTTCAGCGCCAGCGAGTCGCCGTAGTAGAAGCGCAGGTCCTTGACCTCCATCTTCGTCGGCAGGTTGGCGATGTGATTGCCGTTGGGCGCGGCCGTCATCGTGTCGTCGGCGCTCTCGTTGCGTGTCATCTCTTGCTGCCCCTCGGCGTCGCGAGCGTCCGCGCCGTGATCGACAGCGTCAGAACCGCCAGTGTGATGATGAGAGCGCCCGACCAGGCGAGGCCCTGCCAGTCGGAATAGGCGGAGCCGGCGTACTGGTAGATCACGTAGGGAAGGCTCGCCATCTGCTTGGTGAGGTCCCACGACGTGTAGGAATTGTTGAGCGCGGTGAAGAGCAGCGGCGCCGTCTCGCCGGAGATGCGCGCCACCGCGAGCAGCACGCCGGTGGTGAGGCCGGCGCGCGCCGCCTTGTAGGCGATCTTCTGCACGATCAGGCTCTTCGGCATGCCGAGCGCGGCGGAGGCCTCGCGCAGCGGCGTCGGCACCAGCCGCAGCATGTCCTCCGTCGTGCGCACGACGACCGGGATGACGATGATCGCCAGCGCGATGCCGCCGGCGAGGCCGGAGAACCCGCCCATCGGCACGACGACGATCTCGTAGACGAAGAGGCCGACGACGATCGACGGCGCCGACAACAGGATGTCGTTGATGAAGCGCACGACGAAGGCGAGCTTCGAGCCGGTCCCGTATTCGGCGAGATAAGTGCCGGCGAGGAGGCCGATCGGCGTGCCGACGATCGTGCCGATCGCCGTCATGATGATCGAGCCGAGGATCGCGTTGGCGAGGCCGCCGCCGCTGCCGGGCGACAGGGTGCGCGTGGTGAACAGCGACGGCGTGATGCCGGCGAGGCCCTTGTAGAAGAGGATGCCGAGGATCCACGCCAGGAAGGCGAGACCGAACGCGGACGCCGCGTAGCAGAGGCCGACGTAGACGTTGTTCTTGAGTCGGCGCGAGGCGAGGAGGTCCATCTCAGCGCGCCCTTCGCTCGATGCGCATCAGCATGTAGCGCGCGATCGCCAGGATCACGAAGGTGATCCCGAACAGGATGAGGCCGAGGGCGATGAGCGCGGACGTGTAGAGCCCGCGGTCGGCCTCGGCGAATTCCGAGGCGATCGTCGCCGAGATCGAGGTGCCCGGCGCAAACAGCGAGGCGGACAGGTTGTGCGCGTTGCCGATGACGAAGGTGACTGCCATCGTTTCGCCAAGCGCGCGGCCGAGCGCCAGCATGATGCCGCCGATGATGCCGATCCGCGTGTACGGGATGATGACGCGCGACACGACCTCGCGGGTGGTGAAGCCGAGGCCGTAGGCGCTCTCCTTCAGCATCGGCGGCACGGTCGCGAAGACGTCGCGCGAGATCGAGGTGATGAACGGCAGCACCATGATCGCCAGGATGAAGCCGGCGGTGAAGATGTCGGTGCCGTAGGGCGGCCCCGCGAAGACGATGTTGAGGCCGGGGATCGGCCCCGTCACCTTGATGATGGCGGGCTCGACGTAGGCCTGCAGGATCGGCTTGAGGACGAAGAAGCCCCAGATGCCGTAGATGATCGAGGGAATGCCGGCGAGCAGCTCGATGGCGATGCCGATCGGCTGGCGCAGGCGCGGCGTGCACAGCTCGGAGAGGAAGATCGCGATGCCGAGCCCGATCGGGATGGCGATGGCGAGCGCGATGATCGAGGTGACGATCGTGCCGTAGATCGCCGTCGCCGCGCCGTAGACGTCGTTGGCGGGGTCCCAGTCGGTCGAGACGAGGAAGTGGGCGCCGAACGCCTTGAAGACCGGCAGCGCGCCCCAGACCAGCGACCCGATGACGCCGCCGAGCAGCAGCAGGACGAGGATCGCGGCGGACAGGGTGAGGACGCGGAAGACGTCGTCCGACGTCTTGAAGCGACCGAGCGCCTTGGCGCGATCGTAGACGGTCGGGGCGGCGATCGAGTGTCGGGCGGCAAGGTCGACCAACGGCTTCTCCAAACGCGTATCTCGAGGCTTCGACGATCTTGTCGGGTGGCGGCCGGAGAGCGCGAGGCCCTCCAGCCGCCCGGTTGGTTTTGATCAGAACTGCAGCGGCTTGCCGTCCTGGCCCTTGATCTGCTGCGACCATTCCTGCTTGACCAGCTCGACGACGCTCTTCGGCATCGGGATGTAGTCGAGCGCCTTGGCGGACTCGCCGCCGTTCTCGTAGGCCCAGTCGAAGAACTTGAGCGCGGCGGTGGCGGCGGCCGGATCGGTCGGCTCGGTCGGCATCAGGATGAAGGTCGACGCGGTGATCGGCCACGACTTGGCGCCGGCCTGGTCGGTGAGGATCAGGTAGAAGCCCGGCGCCTTCGCCCAATCGGCGTTGGCGGCGGCGGCGGCGAAGGCCTCGGCGACCGGCTCGACCTTCTGGCCGTCATGGTTGATCATGTCGGCGTAGGTCAGCTTGTTCTGCATGGCATAGGCGTATTCGACGTAGCCAATCGAATTGCCGGTCTGCTTGACGTTGGCGGCGATGCCCTCGTTGCCCTTGGCGCCGAGGCCGACCGGCCATTTCACGGCGGCGTCGGCGCCGACCTTGCTCTTCCAGTCGGCCGAGACCTTGGAGAGATAGTCGGTGAAGTTGAAGGTGGTGCCCGAGCCGTCCGAGCGGTGGACGACGGCGATGCCGGCCGACGGCAGCTTGACGCCGGAATTGAGCTTGGCGATCGCCGGGTCGTTCCAATTCTTGATCTCGCCGGAGAAGATCTTGGCGAGGGTCGGGCCGTCGAACACGAGCTGGCCCGGGGCGACGCCCTCGATGTTCACGACCGGCACGATGCCGCCCATCACCATCGGCCATTGCACGAGCTTGGCTTCGGTCAGCTGGTCCTGCTTCAGCGGCTTGTCGCTGGCGCCGAAGGTCACGAGGCGGGCCTTGATCTGCTTGATGCCGCCGCCAGAGCCGATCGCCTGGTAGTTCAGCTGGACGCCGGAGGTCTTGGCGTAGGCTTCCGCCCACTTGGCATAGATCGGATAGGGGAAGGTCGCGCCGGCGCCCGAGATCTCGGCGGCCTGGAGGGGGAGGATCGCGGCGCAGGACACGGCGCCGGCCAGGGCGACGCGAAGAAGAACGTTCGATGTCATGAGGGTAGCCTCGTCGAGAGGGATCGTCTGCCGGCCTGCCCGTGTATGCATGTTCGAGCCGTGGCCGCGCGGACTTCGTATGGCCGCTGCGCGAGGCTTCTAAGACGGCGCGATTACAGTTTTGTGACACAAGCGGCCAGCATTTGACGCGAGGCGGGTTGCTCTCCGACACGTGGCTGAAACGCTCAGCCGTCCGCCTCGGCGTGGGCGGAGAAGAGCGGCAGGCGCACCTCGAAGGTGGCGCCGGCGCCGAGCGTCGAGTCGATCGCGATATGGCCGCGGTGGCGGGCGACGACGTGCTTGACGAGGGCGAGGCCGAGGCCGGTGCCGCCTTTGGCGCGGCTCTGGCCGGCGTCGACGCGGTAGAAGCGCTCGGTGAGGCGCGGCAGGTGCTCGGGCGCGATGCCGGGGCCGTGGTCGCGCACGACGAGGCGACCGTCGCCGCGCGCCCGGTCGACGGTGATCTCGACGACCGGGGTCGCCGCCTCGCTCGCCCCGTATTTGATGGCGTTCTCGACGAGGTTCTCGGCCACACGCACCAGCTCGTCGCGGTCGCCGCTGACGATCACCGCTTCGCGCGCTTCGAGGGCGAGCGTCACGCCGACGTCGTGGGCGAGAGGGGTCAGCGTGTCGACGATGTGGCGGGCGACGAGCGACAGGTCGACCGGCGTCTTCGGCCTCAGATGCAGGTGCTGCTCGATACGCGAGAGCGACAGCAGGTCGTCGACGAGGCGCGCCATGCGCTGCGCCTGCTCGCGCATGATCGCCAGGAACTTCGCGCGGGCCGTCTCGTCGTTCTTCGCGGGCCCCTGCAGGGTCTCGATGAAGCCGAGCAGCGAGGAGAGCGGTGTTCGCATCTCGTGGCTCGCGTTGGCGATGAAGTCGACGCGCATCTTCTCGAAGCGCCGCGTCTCGGAAATCTCGTGCAGGTAGACGAGCACCAGCGGCCCGCAGGCGAGGCCGGCGACGGGCGCGACGCTGACCTCGAACAGGCGCTCCACCGGCACGCGATCGAGCCACGTCGTGCGCGTCGTCGCCCCGACCTCGCGGGCGCCGGTGACGGCGTCGAGAACGTCGGGCGCCCGCAGGTGGCTGGCCAGGGGCGCGCCGGCGCGCAGATTGGGGAAGACGCCGCGCGCCGGCGCGTTGACCTCGATGATGCGGTCGTCGGCGTCGATCGCCAGCACCGCTTCCGGCAGCGCGGCGAGGATCGCAGCCAGCGCCGCCCGATCATGGGCCGGCGCGGTCGGGGGCGCCTCGAAGGCCAGCGCGTCCAGAATCTTGCCCAGCCCGCGCGCCATCTAGGCGCCCCGTCCGGCGGGTGACGCGGCGAGTGCCTGCGGCGCGGCCGGCACCGCGACGCGGCGGCGATGGGGCTCGAGCAGTGCGATCACCGCCGCGCGCGCCGCGTGGGCGATCCGCTTGCGGTCGGCGCCGGGCGCGAAGGCCATCGGCGTGCCGAGCGCGACGGTGCAGGTGAGCGGCGGCCCGCGCAACACGCGCCAGAGGTGGGGCAGCAGCGCATCGTCGCCGATCCAGGCGGCGGCGGGCGACGAATAGGCGAGGGCCACCGGCTGAACGGCGACGGTCCGGCACGCCGGCTCGAGCGCGAGCAGGTCGCGCGCAGCGGCGAGATGCGAGCTCCTGAACGGGCCGGGCTCCGTGCCGTCGAAGGTCGTGCCTTCGGGAAAGAGCAGGGCGGTGCGCCCCTCGCGCATGCGGCCGGCGAGGGCGGCGTTGGCCGGGATGATCGAGCGGCGCCGGGCGCGGTCGACGAAGACGGTGCCCTGCACCTCGGCGAAGGCCGAGACGATCGGCCAGGCCGAGACGTCGCTCTTCGCCAGGAAGCAGAACGGCTCGAGGCTGCCGAGCGCCAGAATGTCGATCCAGGAGACGTGGTTGGCGACGCAGAGGACGGGTCGGTCTCGCACCAGCGTGCCGGTGGTGGCGATGCGCACCTTGGTCAGCGCGAGCAGGGTCCGGCAGAACAATCGCGGGATGGTTGCCGCAGCGTCAGGAGCGTGGCGCGCCATGAGCCACTGGAGCGGGACGCCGACCAGGAAGAAGGCGAGCAGGGCGGCGAAGATCAGGGCGGCTCGGACGGCGGCCATCGCAACTCGTCAAACGGGCCCGGAAAGGCCGGAGAGGGTCGGGCAGGACCAGTGAGGCAAGAATCGCACGGGACCGTGGATATCGATCGCGGGTGTCGCTGGCGTGACCGTCGTGTGCAATGTCGTCATGAAAGCTTTATCGCGCCTGCCTACCGCAATCCGACCTCGAGAACCAGCGAGTCGATGACGATCCTCCTTGAAAACCTTGCCGGCGCGCCGCGCGCCGTCGACATCCCCCGCCCGGCCTCGGCCTCGCCCGTCCTCGAGACCAGCGGCCCCTTCGAGATCAGGCTGACCAACGGCGGCAGGTTGCTCCGTCAGGCGCAGCGCCTGCGCTACGGCTGTTTTTTCGAAAGCGGCGGGGCCATCGCATCCTCGGCGGCCGCGGCGGTCCGGCGCGATCTCTGCCCGTTCGACGACATCTGCGACCATCTCGTCATCGTCGACACCGAGGCCGTCTCGCGCTTCGGGCGCAGCAAGCCGCGCGTCGTCGGCACCTACCGGTTGCTGCGGCGCGAGGTCGCCGACCGTCACGGCGGCTTCTACTCCCAGAGCGAATTCGACCTGGCGCCGCTCCTCGCCGCGCATCCGGGCGCCCGCCTGCTCGAGCTCGGCCGCTCCTGTGTCCATCCGGATTATCGCGCCAAGCGGGTGATCGAGCTTTTGTGGCGAGGGTTGTGGCTCTACGCCTCGCGGCATGCGGTGGACGCGCTGATCGGCTGCGCGAGCCTGCCCGGCACCGATCTCGTCGCGCTCGAGCCGCAGCTCAGCTTCCTCACCACGCACGCCCGCGCCGAGGCGGATTGGCTCGTCGCCGCGCTGCCCCACCGTGCCGCGCGCTTCGTGCCGCGCGCCGCCGAGGAGATCGACACGCGCCGCGCGCTGACCCAGCTGCCGCCGCTGGTGAAGGCCTATCTGCGCACGGGGGCGCGGTTCGGCTGCGACGCCGTCATCGACCATCAGTTCGGCACCACCGACGTCTTCGCGATCATGGCGATGGCGGACATCGAGGAGCGTTACCTCACCTATTACGGGCAGCCGAGTTGCATGACCGGCGCCCCCGTCGCCTGAAACGGGTGGTTTGCCGCGCAAGTGTGCTTCCGACGCACGCCGTGCCCGAAATCGTGCCAGGCGCGGCGTCGTGGGTGAGAGGCCGGCGTTGCCTTTCGCCAGGGGCGCCCGCATAGTCGACGGCATGAGACGCGACAGCCATTCGCGGCCCTTTTCGCAGGGCTTTGCGCTGCGACGGGGATGCCTGCGCGTCCCGTTGCTCGCCCTGTCCTTGCTGCAGGTCGGCGGTGTCTGCCGGGCGGAGACGACCCCGAACACCGCGGTCGACGATCATCGCGCCAAGGTCATCGCGCAGGAGAAGCCCTCGGTCCTCAGCTTGAAGGACGCGTTGCTGCATGACGCGGCCGCGCCGGTGCTCGGCGACCCCGACGCCGACGTCACGATCGTCGCCTTCCTCGACTACAATTGCCCCTATTGCCGGACGAGCAACGCCGACCTCGAGGCGCTGATGGCGGACGACCCCAAGGTCCGCGTCATCTTCAAGGAATGGCCGATCCTGGCGAAATCGTCGGTCAAGGCGGCCAAGGTCGCCATCGCCGCCGCCTGGCAGGGCAAATACGCCGAGGTCCACAAGGCGCTGATGCAGATGAACGCGCGGCCGGCGACCGATGCCGATATCAGCAAGGCGGTGGTCGTCGCCGGCGTCGACGTCACGCGGCTGAACCACGACCTGGCGCGGCGCGACGGCGAGATCGTCGCGCTCCTGAAGCGCAACATCCAGGAGGCGGACGCGCTGCAGCTCAAGGGCACGCCCGTCTATCTCATCGGTCCCTTCATCACCGCGAGCCCGCTCGACCTGCCGCAATTCAAGCAGATCGTCGCCGACGCGCGGGCCGACCAGGCGAAGCCGGCGGAGGCTGCGCCGGAGCCGGCGGACGCCAAGCCCTAGTGAAACCGGTCACGCAAGCTTATGCCATCGACGCGCCGCCCGTGGCGTGCAGGGCGCGCTACGATCTCGTCATCCTCGACTTCGACGGCACGCTGGCCGACAGCATCACCTGGTTCGCCGGCGTCTTCAACGACGTCGCGCGGCGCTACCGTTTCCGCCAGGCGACGCCGTCCGAACTCGACGCTCTCCGCGGGGAGGGCGTCTCGAGCATCCTGGAAGCGCTCGGCGTCGCGCGCTGGAAAGTGCCGCTGATCGCCCGCCACATGCGCAAGCTCGTCGCGCGCGACATCGACAAGATCGCGTTGTTCCCGGGCGCCCGGCAATTGGTGCACGACCTGGCGGACGCCGGGGTGGGCGTCGCCCTGGTGAGCTCGAACGCCGAAGCCAACGTCTGCCGCCTGCTCGGGCCGGAGACGGCGGTGCGCATCGGTCATTTCGCATGCGGCGCCTCCCTGCACGGAAAGGTCGCGAAGTTT
>CAZZZM010000034.1:14442-16993 GCA_964658465.1 uncultured Nakamurella sp. | reverse complement strand
GCCGTCGATCACGTCGAGCTTCTCGACCCTGACCGTCACCGCCGCCAGCGAGGGGTGCGCGATGAGCGCGGCCGCCACCTCCTCCGCCAGCGTCTCGACGAACGTCACGTGCGGGCGCTGCGCCAGCACGCGGATCGTCTCGATGATCACGTCGTAGGAGAAGACGTCGCGCATGTCGTGCGGCGGCACGGGCGCGCGCTCGACGTCGGCCTCGACGGAGAACCGCACGCGCTGCCGCGCGCCATGCTCCGCCTGGTAGGCGCCGATCGCCATCGGCACGATGAGGTCGCGCACGAAGACGCGATCGTTGGCGAGCACCACCGGCGCACGCGGCGCGGCGGTCGAGCCGTGGCGCGGGATCAGCGCGCGGATGGCGTCGAGCGCCGCGCGATCGAGGGGGCCGTCGGCGCGATGGCCGCGGCGGACCGCGGTGTCGAACCCCAGCACGTCGGGGTCGAGCAGGAGAAGACGCGCGACGTCCGGGGCCTCGAGGCCGCCGGCGAGCCCGAACGGCAGCGAGGCCGCGCGGCAGGCGAAGGCGAAGGCGTCGAGCTCGGCGACGCCGGGCGTGTCGACGAGGCGCCCCTGTGCGCCGGCCTCGAGCATGACCGCGCCGGCGCGGGTCTTGGCCTGGGCGATCGCCTCGATCCGGTCGATCCCCGCCCCAATCAGCGCGACGACGGACGTGCCCGCCGGCACCTCCGGCGCGGGCGCATCGACGGCCAGAGCGATCTCGTCGGCGACGCCGTCGGCGGCCGTGGCGGCAGGGCCGTCGCGACGCAGGCGCAGCGTGCCGGCGAAGGCGCCCCGCACGGCCTGCATCTCCGCGAGGGCCACGTTCGCCGGTGCGACGACTTCGATCGCGTCGACGCCGGCGGCAGCGGCCTCGGCCGCTTCGGTCGCGTCGACGACGCGCACGAGCATCCGGGTCATCGGGCTTCGAGGAGACGGAGAGGCGGGAACAGCGACATCGGGATCTGGGGTTGCGGCGCCCCTGCTCTAGCAGGTCGTCGGAGGATTATCAGCTTTCGCCGGCGACGGACTGGATTTGTCGACGGCCCGACTCGACGAGGCGTCGAGTCCGTCCCGCGGCCTCCGGTCGAGGACCGGCAGCCGTCACGGCGGCGCGCCCAGATTGCGCAGATACGCCCCGTAGCCTGACTTGCCGTAGCGCTCGGCCGCGCGCAGCAGGCCGGCCCGATCGATGAAGCCCTGGTTGAAGGCGATCTCCTCGATGCAGGACATCTTCAATCCCTGCCGCCGCTCGAGGATCTCGACGAACTGGCCGGCCTCGGCGAGGCTGTCGTGCGTGCCGGTGTCGAGCCAGGCGAAGCCGCGGCCCATGACCTCGACGTGGAGGTCGCCGCGCTCGAGGTAGGCGCGGTTGACGTCGGTGATCTCCAGCTCGCCGCGCGCCGACGGCTTGATCGAGGCGGCGATGTCGAGGACGTCGTTGTCGTAGAAATAGAGCCCGGTGACGGCGAGGTTGGAGCGCGGACGCGTCGGCTTCTCCTCGATTGAGAGCGCGAGTCCGCGCGCGTCGATCTCGACGACGCCGTAGCGCTCCGGATCGGAGACGACGTAGCCGAACACCGTCGCGCCCGTCGCGCGCGCCGTCGCGAAGCCGAGCAGCTCGGGAAGGCCGTGGCCGTAGAAGATGTTGTCGCCGAGCACGAGGGCGACCCGGTCGCCGCCGACGAACTCGCGACCGATGCGGAAGGCCTCGGCGAGACCGTTCGGCGACGGTTGCACGGCGTAGGACAGCTCGACCCCGAACGCCGAGCCGTCGCCGAGCAGCTGCTTGAACAGCGCCTGGTCCTGCGGGGTCGTGATGATCAGGATCTCGCGGATGCGGGCCATCATGAGGGCGCTGAGCGGATAGTAGATCATCGGCTTGTCGTAGACGGGCAGCAGCTGCTTGGAGACGACGAGCGTCAGCGGGTAGAGCCGCGTCCCGGAGCCGCCGGCGAGGATGATGCCCTTCATCGCGCTGTCTCCCGTCGATCGCCGATGAGGTCGCGGACGACCTCGCGGGTGCGCGCCTGCCAGTCTTGCGCGCGATAGCCGAACGTCGCGCCGAAGCGCGCGGAATCGAGCACCGAGTTGCGGGGGCGCCGTGCCGGCGTGGGATACGCCGCCGTGTCGATCGGCTCGACCGGCGGGCGCCTCTGTGTCGTTTCGGCCTGCGCCGCGACGATCGCCACCGCGAACTCGTGCCAGCTGACCGCGCCGGGGCCGGCGAAATGGAACGTGCCGGTCGATGCCGCGCCGCCCTCGGCCAGCGGCAGGCCCGCCGCCAGAATGGCTTCCGCGATGTCGGCGGTCGCCGTCGGGGTGCCGTGCTGGTCGGCGACGACGCGCATACGATCGCGCTCGGCCGCCAACCGCAGCATGGTCTTGAGGAAGTTCGAGCCGTGCACGCCGTAGACCCAGGCGGTGCGCAGGATCACGTGGCGCGGATTTGCCGCCCGCACCGCGGCCTCGCCCTCGGCCTTGCTGCGACCGTAGACGCCGAGCGGCGCGATCGGATCGTCCTCGGTGTAGGCGCCGC
>CAZZZM010000034.1:8979-14342 GCA_964658465.1 uncultured Nakamurella sp. | reverse complement strand
GATGCGCCGCGCGGCGGCGAGCGCCATCAGCTCGCAGCCGACCTGGCCGGCCGCGCCGAAGACGAGGATCGGCCCGCTCACGACGCCACGCCGAGACGCTGGCCCTGATAGGTGCCGGAGCGGATGCGCCGCCACCAGTCCGGGTTGTCGAGATACCAGGCCACCGTCTTGCGCAGCCCCGTCTCGAAGGTCTCGCGCGGCACCCAGCCGAGTTCGCGCTTGATCTTGCTCGCATCGATCGCATAGCGCCGGTCGTGCCCGGGCCGGTCGGTCACGAAGGTGATCAGCCTGTCGCGCGGCCCCGACCCGTCGGGCGCCAGTTCGTCGACCAGCGCGCAGATCGCCCGCACGACCTCGATGTTCGTGCGCTCGTTCCAGCCGCCGACGTTGTAGCTCTCGCCGACACGGCCATCGGTGGCGATCGTCACCAGGGCGCGCGCGTGATCCTCGACGTAGAGCCAGTCGCGGATGTTGTCGCCGGCCCCGTAGACGGGGATGGGCTTGCCCTCGAGCGCGTTCAGGATGACGAGCGGGATCAGCTTTTCTGGGAAGTGGTACGGCCCGTAATTGTTCGAGCAGTTCGAGGCCACCGTCGGCAGGCCGTAGGTGTGGTGCCAGGCGCGCACGAGATGGTCGGAGCCGGCCTTCGAGGCGGAATAGGGCGAGTTCGGCTGGTACGGGCTCTCCTCGCGGAAGAAATCGTCCGGCCCGAGCGAGCCGAACACCTCGTCGGTGGAGACGTGATGGAAGCGGAACCGCGCCTTGGCGTCGCCCTCGAGCGCCGCCCAGTGCTGCCGCGCCGCCTCGAGCAGCACGAACGTGCCGATGACGTTGGTCTCGATGAAGGCGGCGGGGCCGTCGATCGAGCGGTCGACATGGCTCTCGGCGGCGAGATGCATCACGATGTCGGGGCGGAAGCGGGAAAAGGTCGCGCGCACCGCGGCGGCATCGCAGATGTCGACCTTCGCGAACGAATAGCGCGGATCGTCGGCGACCGAGGCGAGATTGTCGAGGTTGCCGGCGTAGGTGAGCTTGTCGAAGCACATGACCTCGTGCGCCGTCTGCGCGATCAGGTGGCGCACGACCGCCGACCCGATGAAGCCGGCCCCGCCGGTGACCAGAAACCGCATCGTCAGCTTTCGAACCGGAAGGGCGTCGTCACCTCGCGCAGGAACGGCAATATCGCGTCCTTCTCCGAAACCTTCATCTCGGCGTGGGGAAGCGGCCATTCGATGGCGATGTCGGGATCGTCGAATCGAAGGCCGCGCTCGGATGTTGGATCGTAATAGCCGTCGACCTTGTAGGCGAAGATCGTGTCGGGCTCGAGCGTGCAATAGGCGTGCGCGAAGCCGCGCGGGATGAACAGCTGGTTGCCTTCGGCGGCACTCAGGGTCGCGCCGCACCATTTGCCGTAGGTCGGGCTTCCCGCGCGCAGGTCGACCGCCACGTCGAAGACCGAGCCCTTGAGGACGCGCACGAGCTTTGCCTGCGGCTGCGGCGCCACCTGGAAATGCAGCCCGCGCAACGTGCCGCGCTGCGCCGACAGCGCCTCGTTGTCCTGGACGAAGACCTCGACCGGCACGTCGGTGAAGGTGCGCTTCGAGTAGGTTTCGGCAAAATAGCCCCGGTCGTCCACGAAGCGCCGCGGCTGGAGCAGGATCACGTCGGGGATCGGTAGGCGCGTCTGATTTGGAGCCATGTGCCTGTTGCGTATCCTGCAGCACAGGCACCTGTCATGGGCCGCGACCTAAATTTGTGTCAAGCGCGCCGTCCCGATACTGCGCCTTCAGGAGTACGACAGCTAGTATAATCAGCCGACCCGTCTTGTTTTCCCATTACTATACTGCGCTTAGACGGCGTTTTGGCGCATCCACAGCGCTGGCGAACGACGCGGGAGGAGATCGGACGGCCGCGAGCCGGCGACCGACACGTGGTGCGGGCGGTCGGAATCGAACCGACACTCTGTCGCCAGAACCGGATTTTGAGTCCGGCGCGTCTACCAGTTCCGCCACGCCCGCGACGGGAGCGTCCCTATAGCGGGCCGGGCTGCCGCCGCCAAGGCGCAACCGGGGCGGCTGCGGGAGGTGAAGCACATCGGCCACGCCATCATGAAATTGACATCGCATCCCCGCACTTTAGTAACGTCGCGGCACGCTCTTCGGCCGCCGTCGTAAGGCGGTGCGAGGTCCGCGCACCTTTAAAACGGCGACGCTTCGGACCATCTGCCTTGAAAAGGTCGGCGGCGGGCCGGGGTTTAGCGGACCAAGGGTCAGCGGATTAAGGTCGGCGGACTAGCGGGTCGGCGGATCAAGTCGGCACCGCTCGAGGCAGGATGAGCGCGGCCGTTCGGGCCGCGTGGGAAAGGTCGAAACCGGAATGCTGGGCAATCTCGCGAAGAAGGTCTTCGGGTCGTCGAACGACCGCAGGCTGAAGACCTACCGCCCGAAGGTCGATGCGATCAACGCGCTCGAGCCGGAGATCGCCAAGCTCACGGACGAGCAGCTCGCGCACCGTACGGTCGAGTTCCGCGAGCAACTCGCTGCCGGCGCCAAGCTCGACGACCTGCTGGTCCCGGCCTTCGCGACGGTGCGGGAGGCCGCAAAGCGCGTCCTCGGCCAGCGCCATTTCGACGTGCAGCTGATCGGCGGCATGGTCCTGAACGAGCGCGGCATCGCCGAGATGCGCACCGGCGAAGGCAAGACGCTGGTCGCCACGCTCGCCGCCTATCTCAACGGCCTCGAGGGCAAGGGCGTCCACGTCGTCACCGTCAACGACTACCTCGCCCGCCGCGACGCCGAGTGGATGGGCCGCGTCTACCGCTTCCTCGGGCTCACCACCGGCATCATCGTGCACGGGCTCGACGACGAGCAGCGCGCCGAAAGCTATCGCGCCGACATCACCTACGGCACCAACAACGAGTTCGGCTTCGACTACCTGCGCGACAACATGAAGTACGAGCTGCACCACATGGTGCAGCGCGGGCACAATTTCGCGATCGTCGACGAGGTGGATTCGATCCTGGTCGACGAGGCGCGCACGCCGCTGATCATCTCCGGCCCGTCGGAGGACAAGTCCGACCTCTACAACAAGGTCGACAAGGCGATCCCGATGCTCGGGCCCGGCGACTACGAGCTCGACGAGAAGCAGCGCACCTCGCATCTCACCGAGGCCGGCAACGAGAAGATGGAAGAGCTGCTCGCCGAGATGGGCGTCGTCACGGACGGCTCGCTCTACGACGCCTCGAACGCGACGATCGTCCATCACGTCAACCAGGCGCTGAAGGCGCACAAGCTGTTCCAGCGCGACAAGGACTACATCGTCCGCAACGACGAAGTGGTCATCATCGACGAGTTCACCGGCCGCATGATGCCGGGTCGGCGCTATTCGGAAGGCCTGCACCAGGCGCTCGAGGCCAAGGAGGGCGTCACCGTCCAGCCCGAGAACGTGACGCTCGCCTCGATCACCTTCCAGAACTACTTCCGCCTCTACAAGAAGCTCTCGGGGATGACCGGCACCGCCGCGACCGAGGCCGAGGAATTCGCGCAGATCTACAAGCTCGACGTCGTCGAGATCCCGACCAACAAGCCGGTCTCGCGCCTCGACGAGCACGACGAGGTCTACCGCTCCTACGAGGAGAAGCTCGAGGCCATCTCGAACGAGATCGCCGAGGCCAACGCCAAGATGCAGCCGATGCTCGTCGGCACGACCTCGATCGAGAAGTCCGAGCAGCTCGCCGAATATCTGGTGACCAAGGGCTGGACGATGCTCGACGTCTCGCAGCCCGACGCGCTGCAGAAGCTCTACAAGGCGGCGCGCGAGGGTACGCCGTCGAAGCTCTTCACCGTGCTCAACGCGCGCTTCCACGAGCAGGAGGCCTACATCGTGGCCGAGGCCGGCGTGCCCGGCGCGGTGACGGTCGCCACCAACATGGCCGGTCGCGGCACCGACATCCAGCTCGGCGGCAACGTCGAGATGCGCGTCGAGAAGGAGCTCGGCGACATGGAGCCCGGCCCCGAGCGCGACGCGCGCGAGGCGGCGATCCGCGCCGAGGTGGCCGATTTCCGGGTCAAGGCCAAGGCCGCCGGCGGCCTCTACATCATCGGCACCGAGCGCCACGAGAGCCGCCGCATCGACAACCAGCTGCGCGGCCGCGCCGGCCGCCAGGGCGACGAGGGGCGCTCGAAGTTCTACCTGTCCCTCAAGGACGACCTGATGCGCATCTTCGGGTCGGACCGCATGGAGAACATGCTGGTCAAGCTCGGCCTCAAGGAGGGCGAGGCGATCGTCCATCCCTGGATCAACAAGGCCCTCGAAAAGGCGCAGCAGAAGGTCGAGGCGCGCAACTTCGACATGCGCAAGAACATCCTCAAGTACGACGACGTGATGAACGACCAGCGCAAGGTGGTCTTCGAGCAGCGCCGCGAGATGATGGCGGCCGAAAGCCTCGAGGAGCAGGTCAAGGAGATGCGCGAGGGCGTCGTCGACGACATCGTCGCCCGCTACATCCCGCGCGACGCCTATCCCGAGCAATGGGACATCGAGGAGATGGCCAAGGCGGTCGACCACGCCTTCGCGATCGCCCCGCCGCTCAAGGAATGGCAGCAGGAGGAGGGCATCTCCGACGAGGAGATGACCGAGCGCCTCCAGAAGGCCGCGCACGAGGCCTACGACCGCCAGATCGCCAAGAATGGCCCCGAGGTCATGCGCTACGTCGAGAAGCGCATCGTGCTCGAGGCGCTCGACCATCTGTGGCGCGAGCACCTCGTGACGCTCGACCATCTGCGGCAGGTCATCGGCTGGCGCGGCATGGCGCAGGTCGATCCGCTCAACGAGTACAAGCGCGAGGCCTTCCAGCTCTTCGACGAGCTGATCGCCGAGCTGCGCGGCATCACGACGGCACAGCTGAACCACGTCGAGATCGGCTACGAGCAGCCGCCCGAGGGGCAGATGCCGCCGATGCAGGCCGGCGAGTTCGAGCCGATCGCTGGCGGCCACGACGATCTGGCGCAGCTGATCAGCCGGCTCGGCTCCTCGTCCGACGTGCTGCCGACCAACGGCGCCGCCGTGCTCGATCCCGTCGGCGACACGCAGACCATGCCGCGGGAGGACGACCCCGCCGCCTGGGGCCGCGTCTCGCGCAACGCCCCCTGCCCGTGCGGCTCGGGCAAGAAGTACAAGCACTGCCACGGGGCGCTGAACGCTTAAGGCAGGTCCCTCCGACCGCCCGTTTTGCGGCAGCGCAGCCGACCCCGTCTATCCGCCGCGCCGGAAGGCGCGCAGCGCGGTCTCGAGCCGCTGCCAGTCCGGCTCGGCGCCGGGGAGGCCGAAACGCAGCCAGGTCGGCTCGCCCGCGAAGGGCCGCG
>CAZZZM010000034.1:7132-8879 GCA_964658465.1 uncultured Nakamurella sp. | reverse complement strand
CAGGGGCGACGGCGAAGCCGAGCCGCAGGCCGGGCAGCCCATACATCTTTCCGAACGAGCGCAGCACCAGCGCCCCCTGTGAGGGCAGGCGCGGGATGAGGCTCGCCGGCGGCGGCAGCGCATCGGCGAAGGCCTCGTCGACGACGAGCGTGCCGACGCGGCGCGAGAGGCCGGCGGTCGCCTCGGGCGGCTGCAGTCGCCCGTCGGGGTTGTTCGGGTTGACCACGATGGCGACGTCGGCGCCGGCGAGGGCCTCGAGCGTCGGCACCTCCCGCACCCTGGCGCCGGCGGCCCGGAAGACGGAGGCGAACTCGCTGTAGGTCGGCGCAAGCACGCGTACGTCGCCGCCGGGACACAGCGCCGGCAGCCGTTGGATGATCGCCTGCGTGCCCGGCGCGGCGACGATCGCGCAGCCCGGCGGCACGCGATAGCGCGCGGCGGCGGTGCGCTCCAAGGCGTCGAGGAGGCCCGCCGACGGCAGCGTGGCGAAGGCCGCGGCGGGAATGTCGCCGACCGGATAGGCCAGCGGGTTGATGCCGGTCGACAGGTCGAGCCACGGCTGCGGCGCCCCCGGATAGAGCCGCCGCGCCTGATCCAGCGCGCCGCCGTGCGCGGTGAAGTGCGAGAGAGGCGGGATCATCTCCTCATCCCGCCGCGGGCGACGGGAGGGCCGCGTCTACGGCTGCCATGCTGGCGCGGCCGCGGCGGCCTCTTCCTGTTTCCCGCCGTCGATCGCCCTGGCCAGGGCGCGCAGCACGTCGGTGACGTTGGTGCGCGTCGCCGAGGACAGCCGCAGCGGCGTCGTCCCGCTGGCGCGGCGCAGGCGGTCGGCCTGCTTCTTCAGGTGATCCGGCTCGCAGACGTCGACCTTGGACAGCGCGACGATCTCGCGCTTGTCGACGAGGCCGCCGCCGTAGGCCTCGAGCTCGCGGCGCACCGTCTTGTAGTCCTGTCCCGCATGCTCGCCGTTGGCGTCGACGAGATGCAGGATCACGTTGCAGCGCTCGACGTGGCCGAGGAAGCGATCGCCGAGGCCGACGCCCTCGTGCGCCCCCTCGATGAGGCCGGGGATGTCGGCCAGCACGAACTCGCGGCCGTCGATGCCGACGACGCCGAGCTGGGGGTGCAGGGTCGTGAAGGGATAGTCGCCGATCTTCGGCTTGGCGGCCGAGACCACGGAAAGGAACGTCGACTTGCCGGCATTCGGCAGGCCGACCAGCCCGGCGTCGGCGATCAGCTTGAGGCGCAGCACGATGGTGCGCTCCTCGCCGCTCTCGCCCGGATTGGCGCGGCGCGGCGCCTGGTTGGTCGAGGTCTTGTAATAGGCGTTGCCGAAACCGCCGTTGCCGCCGCGGCAGATCCGGATGCGCTGGCCGATCGCGGTGAGGTCGGCGAACGGCTCCTCCTCGCCCTCGTCGAAGAGCTGGGTGCCGACGGGCACCTTGAGGATCGCGTCGGCCCCCTTGCCGCCGGCACGGTTCTTCCCCATGCCGTGCATGCCGGTCTTGCCCTTGAAGTGCTGCTGGTAGCGGAAGTCGATCAGCGTGTTGAGGCCGCCGACGCACTCGACGACGACGTCGCCGCCCTTGCCGCCGTCGCCGCCGTCGGGACCGCCGAATTCGATGAACTTTTCGCGCCGGAACGAGACGCAGCCGGCGCCACCGTCGCCGGAGCGGACATAGACGCGGGCCTGATCGAGGAACTGCATGCGCGTTGTCTAGCAGGTCGGTCGAGAATTATCAGCTCT
>CAZZZM010000034.1:0-7032 GCA_964658465.1 uncultured Nakamurella sp. | reverse complement strand
CGTCAGGCCTGCCCGTGCAGGCGCATCCACAGGAACCAGCCGACCGCGAACAGGATGCCGAAGAAGGCGGTCGCCCCGAGGAGGTCGATCAGCATCGCGAAGGCGACGCCGAGCGCCTTCGAGACGCGCTTGCCGCCCCGCCGCGCGGGTGCGGCACCAGGCTCGGGCTTCGGCGCGACCGGCCGCGCCTCGGCGGCGGCGAAATCCGCGGCGAGCGCCTTGTCGCGCTCGAGCAGACGGCGCGCGACATAGTCCGTCGCGGCCTCGACCATGCGCGACACGTTCTCGCTCTCGGCAATGACGGTACGGCCGTGCCGCGTGTCCTGGATCAGACGATAGGTGCGCGCGTCGCGCCCCATCTCGACGAAGCCGATCATGTCGAGGAAGAGGCGCGGATTGACGCCCGGCATCAGGCCGAAGTCGAAGAGGTCGACGTCGTCGGGGATCTGCGCCACCAGCGGCTGCAGCGCCTCGGCGAGCAGTTCGAGCCGGCCGACGCGCGCCGCGCGCATGTCGGCCATGGCCCCGAGCCGCTCGGCGTCGTCGAAGCGCGCGCGACGCATCGCCTGCTTGAGGCTGGCCAGAGCCGCCGGAGCGTGACCTTGCGTCGGCGAAGCTGGCGGCGCGTCACGTCTGTCCGGCGGCTGCGCCTGGTCCGTTTCGGACGGTCGCTCCTGCGTCATCTGACTCTCACGCCGCCCGCGGCGAAACGCTCCCGAGCCGAGGCGCAGGATAGCGCGGATCGAGGTCGGCGGTCACCGACCCTAGCGACGCATGGTAAAAACCAAGCAAGGCGGGAGGTTGTCCCGCCTTGGGCGTCAGGCCTGCTGGATCGCCGCGAGGGTCCAGGCGTCGGGGCCGGCGCCGGCGGGACGCTGGAAGGTCCAGACCTCGGTCACCTGCTGCGGCGCGGTCGAGCTGCCGGACACGACCTGGCCCGAGTGCTGGTCGATCGTCGCGTCGACGAGCGAGAAGCGCATGGCCACCGTCGCGTAGTCGGTGCCGTTCTCGCGCCAGGCTTCGGACAGGTCGCCCGAGATCAGCCGCACGTCGGTCAGCTTGTTGACCACGCCCTGGCGCGCATTCTCGGCCAGCTCGCGCTCGAAATTGCCCGACATCTCCGGCGTCGCGATCCGCCGCAGCGTGCCGACGTCGCCGTTCGAATAGGCGAGCTGGCTGTCGATCAGGCGCCGCTCGAAGGCCTGGTAGTCGGCCTGCGTGATGGTGATCGGCGTCGTCTGCGGGGGCGCGCCCTGCGTGCCGAACCCCGAGCCGCCGAAGCCGCCCTGCTGGCCGCCGAACCCGGAGACGCCGCCGAACGCCGGCTGCCGGTTGCGGAACAGGCCGAACAGGAACTTCACGCCGAAGTAGAGCAGCGCGAGCTGGAGCAGCAGGCCGATCAGCGACGTGCCGCCGCCGAGACCGCCGAACAGGCCGTTGCCGAATAGCATGCCGAAGAGGCCGGCGCCGAGGAAGCCGCCGAGCAAGCCGCGCCCGAAGCCGCCGCCGAAGAAGCCGGGGCGCTGCCCGCCGAAGCCGGAGTTGAAGCCCGAATTGCCGAAGCTCGGCGTGGTGGAGCGCTGGATCGGCGAGATGCTCGGCGCGGTCGGCGTCGCCGACGGCATCGAGAACGTGCGCGAGCCGCGGCTGCCGAAGGAGCCGCCACCGCCCAGCCGCGCGTCGGCGGTGCCGGCCAGCACGAGCGCGCCGGCGAGGCCGAGCATCGCGGCCAACGAGAACCTGCGGAGAAACTTGGAAACAAGACCGGAAGACATGGTCTACCCTTGTCGAAGGCGGGGAAGACCCCCGCACACACATATATGTGATGCGTAGGGCCCCGCCGCAAACAAGGGACCGTAGGACGAACGTCCGACCTACCCGGCGACTTTCTACCAGGCGACCTTGGGCAGCCGGCGCTTCCACTGCTGCCCCGGCTTGAGGCGCGTGCGCACCCAGGCGTAGCGCTCGCCGCGCTGGCCGGTCGCGATCGGCATGCCGGACTTGCGCGCCGCCGCGATCGCCGCGTCGCTGAGCACGGCGGCGAGCGACGTGGTGGCGGGCAGCGCCGGCGTTTCGCTCGTCGGCGGCGCTGGCGGCAACGCCGCGGCCGGTTCCGCGGCGAGCGCGGCCACCTTGGGCTTGTTCTTCGATCCGGGCTTGCGACCACGCTTCTTCGGCGCGAATTCCTCTTCGAGCCGCAGCATCTCCTCCGGCGGCGCCTCGTCGAGCACGCGCAGGACGCGTCCGCCCGATCCCGGCTTCGGCCCGTCTCCCTCAGCCGCCGCGTCCGACGGCGACGCGACGCGGGTGCCGGCGAACAGCGCGTCGGCGGCGCGCAGCGCGGCGTCGTATCCGTCTTCCTGCGGCTCGGGCTGCATCGGCGCGACCGGCGGCCACGATCCCGCGCCGCTCGGCCCCGGCTCGGTCTTGAAGGGATCGACCTTGAAGGGATCGACATCGAGCCCGTGGCCTTGATGGGAGGTACGGCGGGTGCCGCCACGATATTCCGTTACGAATGGCCTGACCGGACGACGCATTCTGTTCTCACCGACTGAAGGTTCTCGCCAATGACCAAGGCAGAGGCTGCGCCGCTAGGGCGCTAGAATCACCAGAATTGCCGATATCAAATACGGAGGCGAAGATGATTTGCAAAGCTTCGTCTTGGCCGCGATTGCAAGTCTGGTTGTTTTGCTGTGAATAGCCATATCCACTGCATCGGACAATGGCAATCCTGCCCGGGGACACTTCATGCGTGAGACGATCAATTCGGCGTTGAAGACGGCGATGAAGGCCGGCGACAAGCGCCGCGTCGAGACGCTGCGCCTCGTCAACGCCGCGCTGAAGGATCGCGATATCGAGGCGCGCGGCCAGGGCAAGAGCGTGTCCGAGGCCGATATTCTCGCGTTGCTGCAGAAGATGGTGAAGAGCCGCGAGGAATCGCGCGACATCTACTTGAAGGCAGGTCGCGAAGAACTTGCGAAGACGGAGTCCGAAGAGATCGCCATCATCCAGGACTACCTGCCGCAGCAGATGGGCGAGGCCGAGGTGGCTGCCGCCGTCGACGCGGCGATCGCCGAAACCGGCGCCGCCTCGATCAAGGACATGGGCAAGGTCGTCGGGGTGCTGAAGGCGAAATACGCCGGGCAGATGGATTTCGGCAAGGCGAGCGCGGCGGTGAAGGCCAAGCTCACCGGCGCGTAGTCTGCGCGACCTGACGTCAATTTAGGTGGACGCGGAATCTTCGCGCGGACCCACATTTTGGCGTCAGGATGCGTCAGGCGTCATTTTCGCTCCCGGCCCACCGTCAAGGTAATTATACCTAACCTGCAGCCTCCGGCAAGCCGCGTCAGCTCGCCTCGTCCATCAGCGCCAGCTCGGCCTTCGGCATCGGGAACACGTTGGCGCGCGCCGGAAAGCGGCGTGCCCGCACGGCCCCGACATAGTCCGACGCAGCCTGGCGGATCGCCGTGCCGACCTCGGCGAAGCGGTGGTTGTGGCGAAAGGCGGCGTCGGTGTAGCCGAGCACGTCGGTGATCACGAGGACCTGCCCGTCCGTCTCGCGGCCGGCGCCGATGCCGATGGTCGGCGCGCGCACGGCCCGGGTCACCCGGGCGGCGAGCTCTTCCGGGATCATCTCGAGGATGAGCAGCGAGATGCCGGCCGCGTCCATCGCCAGCGCGTCCGTCTCGAGCCGCATCGCCGCCGCCGCGGTCTTGGCCTTGAGCCGCTTCTCCTCGTGGTGCTGCGGCTCCAGCCCAAGATGGCCGCTGACGGCGATGCCGGCGGCGACGAGCGCGCGCACGACCTCCGGCCGCGCCCCCTCGAACTTGACAAGATCGGCGCCGGCCTCGACGAGCCGCCGCGCGTTGTCGACGGCCTGGCGCTCGCGGTCGTAGGTGGCGAACGGCAGGTCGGCGACGATCGTCGCGCCGGGCGCGCCGCGGCGCACCGCGCGCAGGTGGTGGGCGATGTCGTCGAGGGTCACGTCGCGTTCGCTGGCATAGCCGAGGAAGTTCGTGCCGAGGCTGTCGCCGACGAGGATCAGGTCGACGCCGGCCTCGGCCTCGAGCCGCGCGGTCGGCGCGTCGTAGGCCGTCAGCACCGCGATCGGCTCGCCGCGACTCTTCATTTCCAGGAGACGGGCCGTCTTGCTCATCAACGCCTCACCTTCGATATTTCGACCGGTTTCGAACAGCGGCCCTGTTGATTCGGGGGATAAGGCCCCGCGTCGGTCGCGCCACAGGATATAGGTGTGCGCTTCATGCGCTTCCCGCCATCCTTCCTCGACGAGATCAAGGCCCGCGTTCCGGTGTCGGAGGTCGTGCGCGCCCGCGTCAAGCTGAAAAAGTCGGGCCGCGAGTGGGTCGGGCTCTCGCCCTTCGGCACGGAAAAGACGCCGAGCTTCTTCGTCAACGACCAGAAGATGGCGTGGTTCGACTTCTCGTCCGGCAAGAACGGCAACGTCTTCGACTTCGTCATGGAGACGGAGGGGCTCACCTTCCCCGAGACGGTCGAGCGTCTGGCGGCCGATGCCGGGCTCACCCTGCCCGCCCGCTCGCCGGAGCGCGAGCGCGAGGAGGTGCGGCGCGCCTCGCTCGGCGAGGTGGTCGAATGGGCGGCGGCCTTCTTCGAGGCGGAGCTGCGCAGCGCGCGCGGCGCCGCGGCGCGCGCCTACCTCGATTCCCGCGGCATCTCCGCGACGAGCCGCGCCGAGTTCCGCATCGGCTACGCGCCGGCCGACCGGCATGCGCTGCGCGACGCGCTCGCCGCCAAGGGCGCCACGGTCGAGGCGATGTGCGAGACCGGCCTGCTCGTCCACGGCGAGGGCATCGCCGTGCCCTACGACCGCTTCCGCGATCGCATCATGTTCCCGATCTCCGACCGCAGCGGCCGGACCATCGCCTTCGGCGGCCGCGCGCTCGCCAAGGACGCGCCGGCCAAGTACCTGAACTCGCCGGAAACGCCGCTCTTCCACAAGGGCGCCGGCCTGTTCAACCACCATCGCGCGCGCAAGGCGGCGCACGACAAGGGCCGGGTGATCGTCGTCGAAGGCTACATCGACGTCGTCGCCATGCACGCGGCGGGCTTTCCCGAAACGGTGGCGACGCTCGGCACGGCGCTGACGGAAGACCAGGCCGGCCTGCTCTGGCAGATGGCGCCGCAGCCGATCCTCTGCTTCGACGGCGACAAGGCCGGCCGCAAGGCGGCCAACCGCGCGGCGGAGCTGGCGCTGCCGCTCGTCACCGCCGAGCGCACGCTCGGGTTCGCGCTGCTGCCCGGCGGCAAGGACCCCGACGAGCTGATCCGCGCCTCCGGCCCGGCCGCGATGGCGGCGGCGCTCGATTCGGCGATGCCGCTCGTCGACCTCGTCTGGTCGCGCGAGACCGAGGGGCGGACGCTGGCGACGCCGGAACAGCGCGCGGCGCTGCGCAACGAGCTGCGCGCGCTCGCCGGGGCGATCCGCGACCGCGGCCTCGCGGAATATTATTGGGCCGCCTTCAACGAGCGGCTGCGCGAGCTGTTCGGCGGCACGCGCGAGACGCGGGGTCCGGCGTCCCGCGGCGGCCAGCCGTTCCGCCGCCAGAACCCGATGGAGCGCACGGGGCTACTGGGGCAGCCGGTGCACGCGAGCCCGAGCCTCGCCTCGAGCCCGCTGTTCCAGGTCGCCGGCGTGCCGCCGCGCGAGGCGATGATCCTCAACATCCTGCTCGCCTGGCCGACGCTGGCCGCCGAGAAGACCGAGCCGATCGCCGCGCTGCAATTCTCGTCGCCCGACCTCGCCGCGCTGCGCGACCGCCTGCTCGATCTCGTCCACGAGGGCGACCAGTTCGGCGACCACCACATCGGCAACCATTTGGGCGATCCCGTCGGCCGCGAGGCCCTGCGCGCGGCGCTCGCCGAAGAGGGCTTCGCCGCGACGCTGGCGCGCCTCGCCCGCTCCGAGCAGGCCTCCTTCTGGTATCTCCGGCCGGAAGCGCCGCCGGCGGACGTCGCCGAGCTTCTCAACCAGGCGCTGACCCTGCATTTCGTGACCCATGTGCTGATGCGGGAGCTCGCCGCCTCGCAGATGGAGCTGGCCTCCGAGCAGAGCGAGGACGCGCTCGGCCGCCTGCGGCTGATCCAGGACCAGATCAACGCCCTGCCCGGCAAGGAGGCGGCGATCGAGGGGTTCGGCAGCGCGATCGGCCGCGTCGCGGCCCAGCCCGTCTAGCCCGCCGGATGCGCGGCCGTGTGGCCTCCACGGCACGCCGAAACGCTTTGCCTCGCACGGCCTTGCAGGTGGAGGCGCGGACGCTACATCAGGTGTTGCCTTCCTCCAATGCGACCCTAGCTACCCGCGCTGGCGCGATGAACCGCCGGCCAGCGGTCAGAAGCAAGTGCCGCGGAGACGGAAGGCAGGCGACGGGATCGGCGGCGGGGAACGCGCCGCGATGCGGGACCTGGGGCTTCAGCGAGAAGGCGACCTGCATGGGTCGACCTGCGCCGCTGGGGCCTTTTCCTGATCGGGGATTTTGACGGGACGGCGGTGGCCGCGCCCGAGGCAATCAAGGCGGCGGTTCGACCGGCGCCGGTGCGAGGACCGATGGCGAAGAAGGATAACGAGAAGCCGGAAAACGAGGGCGCCGTCTCGGAAAACACCGACGGGCCGTTGCTCGATCTTTCGGACGCCGCCGTCAAGCGGATGATCAAGGCCGCGAAGAAGCGCGGCTTCGTGACGTACGCCGAACTCAACGCGGTGCTGCCCTCCGAGGAGGTGAACTCCGAGCAGATCGAGGACATCCTCGCGATGCTCAACGAGATGGGCATCAACGTCGTCGAGGCGGAAGAGGCCGACAGCGACGATCCGGAAGAGAAGGAAGACGAGGAGGAGGTCGACGGCGGCGACCTCGTCGAGGCCTCGCAGACCAAGGCGGTCGCCGTCCGCTCGTCCGAGCCGGCCGACCGCACCGACGATCCCGTGCGCATGTATCTGCGCGAGATGGGCTCGGTCGAGCTGCTGTCGCGCGAGGGCGAGATCGCCATCGCCAAGCG
>CAZZZM010000033.1:0-17008 GCA_964658465.1 uncultured Nakamurella sp. | reverse complement strand
CGCCATCCCCGGGGGTGGGTCGGCGGCAAGTGCCTGCCAACTCTTAGGAAACGCTTATGGCTGCGTGCTTGCTGCGGCCATTCCCGCCTGTTAGCGTCGCGTCAAAGAGGAAAGCCGACGCGAATTGGGCCGACGCCCCGTCCGCGCGAGCCGACCGACGCCGTGTCGCCAACGCGGCATCGAGGAACCGACCGAGGAAGATAATTGTCGTCACGCCTCTCCGTGCTGGCGCGCGCTGCGCTTCTGTCGTCCGCAGTCTCGATCTGCTTTCCGATCGCCCCGGCTCTCGCGCAACAGCCGGCACCCGCCCCGCCGACGTCCGCCCCCGGTGCCGACGCCGGCATGGCGCAGGACGTCAGGATCGCCTATCTCGGCTATCGTCGCCCGGCCCCGGCGATCTACGATTACGAGGCCGAGCCGGCCGATGTCGGTGTCGCCGGCGCCAAGATCGCCATGCGCGACATGAAGACGACCGGGCGGCTGACCGGGCAGAATTTCACGCTCGACGAGGTGATCCTCAACAAGGGCGAGTCGGCGGTGGATGCCGCCAAGGCCATGGTCGCCAAGGGCGAGGGGCTGATCGTCGCCGACCTGCCGACGCAGGACCTCCTCGCCGTCTCCGACGCGCTCAAGGACTCGCCCGCGGCGCTCTATTCGATCCAGTCGCAGGACGACAGCCTGCGCAACGCCGACTGCCGCGCCAACGTCTACGACGTCGCGCCGTCGCGCGCGATGCTCACCGACGCGCTGGTGCAGTTCCTGATCTACTCGAAATGGCAGAAGATCTTCCTGGTCGTCGGCAAGGATCCGGACGACCAGCTCTACGCCGATGCCGTGCGCCGCTCGGCCAAGAAGTTCGGCGCGAGGATCGTCGGCGACAAGGTTTGGGAGTACGGCGATCTCGCCCGCGCGCGGGCCGACGGGCCGACCCAGGCGGCGGCGCTCGTCTTCACCCGCGGCACCGGCGCCGACATGATCGTCGTCGCCGACGAGGCCGGCAATTTCGGCGACTACATCCAGTATCACACCGCGGAGCCCGTGCTGGTCGGCGGCACGCAGGGGCTGGTGCCGGCGACGTGGTCGCGGGTGCTCGATTCCTGGGGCTCGGCGCAATTGCAGAGCCGCTTCGTGCGCACCAACAAGCGGGCGATGCGGCCGCTCGACTATCAGGCCTGGGTGGCGATCCGCGTCATCGGCGAGGCGGCGACGCGCTCGAAGAGCGGCGATCCGCGGACGATCGCCGAATACGCGATGCGGCCCGACTTCGACATCGCCGCCTTCAAGGGCGTGCCGGTGCATTTCCGCCCGTGGGACCGGCAATTGTCGCAGCCGATCCTGCTCGTGCAGCCGAAGATGCTGGTGTCGGTCGCGCCGGAGCCGGGCTTCCTGCATCCCGTGAGCCCGCTCGAATCCTTGGGCTTCGACCGGCCCGAGACCGGCTGCAAGATTCCCTCCGGAGGCAAATCGTGACGCGTTTTTCGGCGCTCGGCGCCCTGCTGGTCCTCGGCCTCGTCGGCGGCGCCGTCCCGGCCCGAGCGCTCACGGCCTACGTCACCAACGAGAAGGACAACACCGTCAGCGTGATCGATCTCGACACGTGGAAGGTGACGAAGACGGTCGACGTCGGTCGCCGTCCGCGCGGCATCGTCATGAACCCGGACGGCAAGGAACTCTACGTTTGCGCCTCCGACGACGACACGATCCAGGTCTTCGACCCGAAGACGATGAAGCTCCTGCGCACGCTGCCGTCCGGCCCCGACCCGGAGACCTTCGCGATCAGCCCCGACGGCAAGACGCTCTACGTCTCCAACGAGGACGACAACGAGGTCACGATCATCGACATCCCGGCGAACAAGGCGCTGGTGCAGATCCCCGTCGGCGTCGAGCCCGAGGGCGAAGGCGTGAGCCCGGACGGCTCGACGATCGTCAACACGTCCGAGACGACCAACATGGCGACCTTCATCGACGTGAAGACGCAGAAGATCGTCGCCAACGTGCTGGTGCCGTCGCGGCCGCGCGTCGCGGTCTTCAACAAGGCGGGCACGCAGGTGTGGGTGTCGTCCGAGGTCGGCGGCAAGGTCACGGTGATCGACGCCAAGACGCACAAGGTCCTCGCGTCGATCCCGTTCTCGATCCCGTCGATCACCGCCGACACGATCCAGCCCGTCGGCATCCGCCTGACGCCCGACGGCACGACGGCCTTCGTCGCGCTGGGGCCGGCCAACCACGTCGCGGTCGTCGACGCCAAGACGTTCCAGGTCGAGAAATACCTGCTCGTCGGCCAGCGGGTGTGGCAGATGGCCTTCACGCCGGACTTCAAGACCCTCTTGACGACGAACGGCATCTCGAACGACGTCTCGGTCATCGACGTGCCTCGGCTCAAGGTGACGCGCTCGATCCCCGTCGGCTCGTATCCGTGGGGCGTGGCGGTCTCGCCGAATTGAGCCGAGGGTCGCAGGTGACATGATGATGATGGACAATCCCGCGCTCGAGGTCGCGAACGTCTCGCACCGCTTCGGCCAGCGCCGAGCCTTGACGGACGTGTCGCTGCGCGTCGAGCGGGGCGCCTTCACCGCGCTTCTCGGCCCCAACGGCGCCGGCAAGACGACGCTGTTTGCGATCATCACGCGCCTCTACAACACGCGCGAGGGCCACGTCCGCATCTTCGGCCGCGAGCTGATCCGCGAGCCCTCCGCCGCGCTCGCCGAGATGGGCGTGGTCTTCCAGAAGCCGACGCTCGATTCCGACCTCACGGTGCGCCAGAACCTCGCCTATCACGCCAGCCTGCACGGCATGAGCGGCAAGCCGGCGCGCAAGCGCATCGAGGAGCTGCTCGCCCGCGTCGGGCTCGCCGATCGCGCCAAGGACAAGGTGCGCACGCTCTCCGGCGGCCAGTCGCGCCGCATCGAGATCGCCCGCTCGCTGGTGCACGGGCCGCGCCTGCTGCTGCTCGACGAGGCGACCGTCGGCCTGGACCTCGCCTCCCGCGCGGACATCGTGCGCATCGTCCGCGACCTGGTGCGCGAGGACGGGCTCTCGGTGCTCTGGGCGACGCACATCTTCGACGAGGTCGAGGCGACGGACAACGTCTACGTCCTGAACAACGGCACGATCGTCAGCCAGGGCCGCTCCGAAGAGATCGCGGCTGGCGCGAAATCCGGCCAGCTCGCGGATGCCTTCCGCGCGCTGACCGTCGACACGAGCAGGGCGGAGCTGGCGCGATGACCGATCTCACGGCGAGCGCCGCGCCGCACCGCTCGATCGGGCTGCCCGGCTATCTGACGTGCCTCGCCGGCATCACCAAGCGCGAGCTTCTGAAGTTCGTGAACCAGAAGGAGCGCTTCTTCTCGGCGCTCGTGCGGCCGCTGATCTGGCTGTTCATCTTCGCCGCCGGCTTCCGCTCCGCGCTCGGCGTGTCGATCATCCCGCCCTACCAGACCTACGTGCTGTACGAGGAGTACGTCACGCCGGGCCTCGCCGTGATGATCCAGCTCTTCGCCGGCATGCAGTCCTCGCTGTCGATGGTCTACGACCGCGAGGTCGGCTCGATGCGCGTTCTGCTGACGAGCCCGTTCCCGCGCTGGACGCTGCTGCTCGCCAAGCTGTTCGCCGGCGTCATCGTCTCGGTCGTCCAGGTCTACGTGTTCTTCGCCATCGCCTGGGTCTACGGCATCCAGCTCGACCCGCTCGGCTACGTCGCCGCCTTCCCGGCGCTGGTGCTGTCGGGGCTGATGCTCGGCTCGATCGGGCTTCTCGTCTCCTCGCAGATCAAGCAGCTCGAGAACTTCGCCAGCGTGATGAACTTCATCATCTTCCCGATGTTCTTCGCCTCCTCCGCGCTCTACCCGCTGTGGAAGATGGAGGAGGCGTCGGAGACGCTGTTCTGGGTCTGCGAGTTCAACCCCTTCACCCACGCCGTCGAGCTCGTGCGTTTCGCGCTCTACCTGCAGTTCGCGCCGCTGGCCTTCGCCGTCGTCGTCGGCGTCACGATCGTCGCCTTCGGTCTGTCGGCGATGGCCTACGACCCCGGGCGCGGCATGCTGGCGCGGCGCGGCGGTCCAGGAGATTGATGATGCGTTCCTCCCTTGCTCTCTCCGCGCTCGTGTCCGGCGCGCTCCTCGCGTCCGGCGTCGCCCTGGCGCAGGCGCCGGTGCCCGGCATGCTGCCGCAGCAGGGCGCCGACGCGCCGGCCGCCGGCGCGGTGCCGTCGCTGCAGCAGGAACCGGACAGCCTTGCGCCGGGCCAGAACGGCGGTGCCGAGCCGCAGCGGGCGCCTGGCTCCAAGGCGGACGAGGGCACCGTGCTGCCGGGCGGCAACGCCGACTCCGGCACGACGACGGTCTACGCGCCGGCCGAGTCCGACAAGGATGTGCCGTGGCCCTGCGCGCAGTCGCGCGTCTCCAAGATCAGCGCCGGCACGATGTGGTCCGGCCCGAACCTCGATGCCGGCAAGGACTGGGAGGACGACAACCAGACGGCCGAGCTCGCCCAGCGGCTGGCCTCGCGGCGGACGTCGCTCGACGAGGCCAACGAGCTCATCGACGCCTTCGCCAAGAAGGCCGGCGCCGACAAGGACAAGAAGCTGACCGAGCTGTTCGTCGGCACGCTCGACATCATCAACGGCAATCGCGACCAGATCCTCGACGGCATCATGCGCTATGCCCGCGGCCAGGAGCGCCTCGCCGAGCGCATGCGCGCCGAATCCGACAAGATCTCGGAAGACCAGGAGAACGCGACCGCGACCGGCCTCGGCGTCGCGAAGGATCGCACCAACACCGACTTCGCCTGGGACCAGCGCATCTTCAAGGAGCGCAAGCAGGCGCTCTCCTACGTCTGCGAGACGCCGAGCCTGCTCGAGCGACGCGCCTACGAGATCGCCAAGCGCATCCAGGCGCAGATCTGATCGATCAGACCGGAGTTGTCATCCATGCGTTTCCGCCCGCTCGCCGTCTCGTTCGCCCTGATCCTCACGCTGGGTGGTCCCGCTGCGGCGAAGACGACGAAGTTCTGGAACCTCACCTCGAACACCATCACCAGCATCGAGCTGGCGCCGGCCGGCACCGACAAGTTCGGCCAGAACCTCGCCAAGCTCGATCCCGACGGCTCGGTCGACCATGACGAGCGCATCAAGCTGAAGGACGTCGCCGACGGCACCTACGACGTGCGCCTGAAGGACGACCACGGTCGCAATTGCGTGGTGAAGGGCATCGCGATCAAGGAAGGCGACATCGTCGCCGTCGAGGAGAAGCAGCTCACGAGCTGCAGCAAGTAGACGCCCGCGGCGTTCGCCCGAATGCGGGGTGTGACGCGTCCCGATTGTTGTGCGAATGCTGCCCGTGCGGAGGAGCTTTCATGAACGGGTTCGCGGCCGTCGTCCTGATCTGCATGGCGGCGACGCCGCACGACGCGTGCGACGAGAACAGCGCGCTCGTGCTGCGCTCGATCCACGTCAACAACGAGCTCGGTTGCTCGTCCGGCTGGCAGGAGATCATCGCGCGCGGTGGCCTGCAGGAAAGCCTCAAGGGCGGCAATTACGTCAAAACGCTGTGCCGGCGCGAGAAGCCCGAGCCCTGACCCGCCGCCGGCGGGACGACCACGCTTTGGAGGCGTCATGTTCGTCATCATGTCCGTCTGCCTGATCGCCGCGCCCGGCACCTGCAAGGAGGCCCGCGTGCAGCAGACCGTCGAGGAGCGGCCGCCGATCGCCTGCATCGTCGAGGGCCAGAGCACGGTCGCCATCTGGCAGAGCGAGCATCCCGCCTATGTCGTGAAGCGCTGGAAATGCGTGCCGCGCAGCCGGCTCGACCAGCCGCTGTGACGATCTAGGGCCGTGCCGAAGGCGAGGTGAGACATGCGCACCATCCGCTTCCGGCTCGGCCTGCTCGTCTTCGGTTGCCTGTTCATCGCCTTCGCGGCCGGGGCCGGCGTGATCTACACGCTACGCATCACCGACCGCACGCTTGATCGCGCGCTCGACGCGCAGCGACGGCTCGACCGCCTCACCGAGATGTCGGGCCGCATCCAGCAATACGGGCTGGTCGCGATCGCCACCGTCAACGATCCGGTGCTCGCCGCGACCCGGCTGAAGGACGCCGAGCACGACGTCGACGGCGCGATCCAGAGCTTCGAGCCGGAGATCGCCAAGGCGATCACCGACGCCAACCTGCCGGTCGACGCCAACGCGATGGCGGCGCGGGCGCGTCCGCTCGAGCAGGTGCGGGCCGGATTCCACGTCCTCGTGCGCCAAGTACAGGAGGCGCTTGCCGAGCCAGACCCGCGTGCCCGCGAGGACCGCATCCGCGGCGCCTTCAACGGCTTCGCCACCTTCACCGGCCCCTATCTCTTCTTCCTGATGCAGGCCGACCGGCGCGGCGTCGAGGTTGGCCGCGAGGAGGCGCGCGCCATCTCGCGGACGCTGACGCGCGTCGCCGGCGCGCTCGTCGTCGCCGCGCTCATCGGCGCGCTGGCGCTCTACCGCGTCACCTCGCGGCCGATCCTCGCCGCGGTGGCCGAGATCCACGACGCGGCGGTCGCGATCGGGCAGGGCGAGCGCAACCTCCGCCTCCCCGTGCGAAACCGCGACGAGCTCGGCCTGCTCGCCGTGGTGTTCAACCGGATGACCGCGCGGTTGCGGCGCGGCGAGGCCCGCGTGGCGCAGGATCGCGCCGCGCTCGAGCGGACGATCGCCGATCGCACCAGCGACCTGCGCGCGGCCAACGAGACGCTGAGCGTCATCGACAGCTCGCGCCGCCGCTTCTTCGCCGACGTCTCGCACGAGTTGCGCACGCCGCTCACCGTCATCCTCGGCGAGTGCGAGATCGCTCTGGCCACGCAGAAAGCCGAGGAGCCGTCGACGCGGGCCTTCGCGGTGATACGCCGTCGCGCGCTGCGCCTGCAGCGCCGCGTCGAGGACATGCTGCGCATCGCCCGCTCCGAGAGCGGCACCATCGAGCTGTCGTTCAAGCCGGTCGCGCTGCAGGCGGTCTGCGCCAGCGCGATCGAGGCCTACGAGGGCGCGACGCGGCGGCGCGACGTCGCCATCGTGCTCGAATCGCGCGCCGCCGAGGTCCTCGTCGAGGGCGACTTCGAATGGCTGCGCCAGATCGTCGAGGGGATGATCGACAACGCGCTGCGCCACGCCAAGGGCGCGACCCGCATCGTGCTCGCCTGCGGGATCGAGGACGGCACGGCGCGCCTCGACGTGCGCGACGACGGGCCGGGATTCGGCGGCGGCGATCCTCGGGAACTTTTGGAAAGGTTCTCGCGGCGCGGTGCCAAGGACGACGCGTCGGGCTTCGGAATCGGTCTTGCACTGGTGCGATGGGTGGTGGACAAACATCATGGGACCGTGACGTTGCGCGATGCCGCGCCGCCGGCGCATGGTGCCGAGATCGCGATCAGCCTGCCGCTGGCGGCGCACCACCGGGCCGAGACTCAACTGGCCGAGACCTGATGACCGACACCGACGTCCTCGTGGTGGAAGACGACCCCGACATCGGCGCGCTGCTCGATCGCGGGCTCGGCGCCGCGGGCTTCGCCGTCACCTGGGTCGACACGACCGGCAGCGCCCTGCAGCATTTCGCCGGCCATACGCCGAACGCCATCCTGCTCGACGTGATGCTGCCCGACGGCACCGGCTACGAGCTTTGCCGCGTCTTCCGCCAGCGCGGCTTCCACGGGCCGATCCTGTTCCTCAGCGCCAAGGACGAGGTGTCGGACCGCGCCGACGGGCTCGCCGCCGGTGGCGACGACTATATCGTCAAGCCGTTCGCCTTCGACGAATTGGTAGCGCGGCTGCGCGCGCAATTGATCCGCCGCCGCTCGTCGGAGGTCGCGCGGCTGCCGGAGGCCGGCGGCATGACGCTCGACACCGACACGCGCCACGCCCGCTTCGGCGAGGTGGTCGCGCGTCTGACCCAGCGCGAGGCGGAGCTGCTGGCGCTGTTCATGGAATGCCCTGGCAAGCCGATCTCGCGCGGCGAGATCTTCGACCGCCTCTGGCTCGAGCAGGGCGGCGCCTCGTTCAACGTGGTCGACGTCTACATCGGCTATCTGCGCGGCAAGCTGGCCGACATCGCCAAGGCCGGCGGCCCGGCGATCTCCACCGTGCGCGGCCGCGGCTTCATGCTGGAGCTGCCGCGCTAGCGCTCAGATCCCGGACTTCCGGTCGATCTGCCGCGTCGTCGTCACGAGGCGGTTCCAGCCGTCCTGCACATCGGTCGAGAGACCGCGCAGGTTGTCGCTCACGACCGGCCAGTTGACCATCTGCGGCGCCGGACGGGCGTCGGGGCCGGGCGCGGAATGCATGACGTCGGTGATGTAGGCCGCGCCGACGGTCAGCATGATGCCCGCGGCCAAACCGGTCAGAAAACGCATGGTCGCCTCCGAAAATGGGTTCTCAAGGCAACGCTTGCTGCGCATCGGCCGTTCCGTGGCCTGCGAGAGCGTCGCCGTCGGCCGGCAGGGAGAGCAGCATGTCGCTGAAAATCGAGGATTACGCCATGATCGGCGACGGCCAGACGGCGGCGCTCGTCGGGCGTGACGGCTCGATCGACTGGCTGTGCTGGCCGCGCTTCGATTCGTCGTCGATGTTCGCGCGCATCCTCGGCGACGAGGAGAACGGCCGCTGGCTGCTGGCGCCCGCCGACGCGAGCGCGAAGGTCACGCGGAAGTACCGCGAGAAGACGCTGATCCTGGAGTCGCGCTGGGAGACGGCCGAGGGCTGCGCCGAGGTCATCGACCTGATGCCGGACGCGCGCCCGCATTGCTACTTGGTGCGTATCATCCGCGGGCTGCGCGGACAGATGCGTTTCCGCACCGAACTGCAGATCCGTCCCAATTACGGGGTGGCGATCCCCTGGGTGCGTCGCGACAAGGACGGCAGCGTGCGCGCCGTCGTCGGACCCGACGCGCTGATCATGCGCAGCAACATCGAGCTGCAGCCGGACGTCCGCAGCCATTCCGCCGAGTTCGTGGTCGAGGCCGGCCAGACGGTCGAGTTCGTGCTCGGCTACCACCTCTCGTTCCAGGAGCCGCCGCCGCCCGTCGATGCGATGAAGCTGCTCGACTACACGACCGAGCGCTGGCACGGCTTCACCGGCCATTTCGATCGCGAGACCGATTATCTCGATCTCGTCATGCATTCGCTGATCACGCTGCGCGCGCTGATCTACGAACCGTCCGGCGCCATCGTCGCCGCGCCGACGGCGTCGCTGCCGGAGGAACTCGGCGGCGAGCGCAACTGGGACTATCGCTTCTGCTGGCTGCGCGACGCGACGTTCACGCTGCTCGCGCTGATGAACGGCGGCTACGTGAACGAGGCCGCCAACTGGCGCAAATGGCTGCTGCGGGCGATCGGCGGCGACCCCGGCCAGATCCAGATCATGTACGGCATCGGCGGCGAGCAGCGCCTGCCGGAGACCGTGCTCGATCTCGCCGGCTACGAGGGATCGCGGCCGGTGCGCGTCGGCAACGCCGCCGCCGGCCAGCTGCAGATCGACATCTACGGCGAGATCCTCGACGCGCTCTACCAGGCGCGCCGGCACGGGCTCACCGACGAGGAGGACGACTGGCCGGTGCAGATCGAGCTGCTCAAGCATCTCGAGACCGTGTGGTGCGAGAAGGACGAGGGCATCTGGGAGGTGCGCGGCGGGCGCCAGCACTTCGTCTATTCCAAGGTGATGGCCTGGGTCGCCTTCGACCGCGCGATCAAGACCGTCGAGGAATTCGGCCTGCAGGGCCCGGTCGACGGCTGGCGCAAGACGCGCGACAAGATCCACGCCGACATCTGCGAGAAGGGCTGGAACGAGAAGGTCGGCGCCTTTGTCCAGGCTTATGGCTCGGACAAGCTCGACGCCTCGATCCTGCTGATGCCGCTCACCGGCTTCCTGCCGCCCGAGGACCCGCGCATCCGCCGCACCGTCGAAGCCGTCGAGAAACACCTTTTGAAAGACGGCTTCGTCGCGCGCTACCTGACCGATGGCGACGACGGCCTGAAGGGCAGCGAGGGCGCGTTCATCGCCTGCTCCTTCTGGCTCTGCGATTGTCTCACGCTGATCGGCCGTCGCGACGACGCCCGCAAGATGTTCGAGCGGCTGTGCACGATCGCCACCGACCTCGGCTTCCTGTCGGAGGAATACGACGTCAAGAACAAGCGGCTGATCGGCAACTTTCCGCAGGCCTTCTCGCACATCGCGCTGATCAACACGGCGTTCAATCTGCGCGAGGTCCAGTCGCCGGCCGAACAGCGCTCCGGACACAAGCCGGACGCGTCGTAGGCGCGCTGAACCTCGCGCAGCGGGGCGTGCCGCGGCTCAGATATACGGCCGCCACACGTCGGGGATGAACGCATAGCCGTCCCCGGCGCGCTCGAGATGCGCGAAGGCGGGGAAGTCGAGGTGCGAGCCGGCGACCAGCAGCCGGTCGGTCGCGACCTTGTCGAACAGCCGCTTGCGATGCGCCTTGGCCTGCTCGGGATCGACGTCGAAGGCCAGGTAGATCTCGGGGTGGCGCGTCTGCAGGAACGGCAGGTGGACGATGTCCGTCCACATCAGCAGCTGCTCGTTGCCCGAGGTGATGTGGAAGCCGGTGTGGCCGGGCGTGTGCCCCGGCAGCGGCTCCGCCTCGATGCCCGGCGCGACCTCGCCCTTGGCGAAGGTCCGCATCCGCGCCTTGTAGGGGGCGACGGCCGATTGCGCCGCCTGGAAGTAGGACTTCATCTCCTCCGGCGGATTGGCGGTCTCCAGCCAGAACTTCGCCTCGTCCTCGTGCAGCAGCAGCTCGGCATTGGGGAACACCGCGCTGCCGCCCTCGGTGGTGAGACCGCCGGCGTGATCGGGATGCAGGTGGGTCATCAGGATCGTGTCGACGCTGTCGGGCGAGACGCCGGCCGCGTTCAGCGCCGCGGGCAGGGCACCGGCGTCGAACATCGAGTTCTTGCCGGCGCCGCTGTCGATCAGCACGCACTTGCCGCCGGTGTGGACGACGAAGCAGTTGATCGTGATGATCGGCTCGGTCGAGCGGAACTGGGTCTCGAGCTGCGTCTTCGCTTCGTCCGCGCCGATCGCCTTGACGATCCCGAAGTTGGCGTGCAGCACGCCGTCGACGATCGAGGTGACGACGATGTCGCCGATCTTCTTGCGGTACACGCCGGGCGTCTGGGTCGTCGGTGCGGTCTGCATGCGGTCTCCTGCAAAGGTGCTGTGGTGCACCCGCCATATGGGGCAGACGCCGCGCGTCGCCAGCGTCGGCACCGGCTTGAAACGGCGACGTGCGCCGACCACCTCAGAGAGCAAAGAGGGCGCACGGCGCCCGCCAAGGCTTCCACGGACATGCTCGTCGATCTCACCCACGATCCCAGCGCCGACGACTCGGCGCTCGACTCCTACTCGCGCACCGTCGCGCACATCGTCGACGCCGTCGGCCCGGCCGTCGCCCGCATCGAGACCGGCGCCAACGGGCGCGCCGGCGGTGTCGGCTCCGGCTTCGTCATCGCCGACGACGGCCTCGTTCTCACCAATTCCCACGTCGTCGCCGGCGCCCGCCGCGTGCGCGTCGTCCTGCCGGAAGGCCGCGCGATCGGCGCGGAAGTGATCGGCGACGATCCCGACACCGACCTCGCTCTGCTGCGCGCGCCGCTGCCCGTCGGCACCGCCGTCGCGCGGCTCGGCGATTCCAAGCTGCTGCGGCGCGGCCACCTCGTCGTGGCGATCGGCAATCCGCTCGGCTTCGAATCGACGGTGACGGCCGGCGTCGTCTCGGCGCTCGGCCGCTCGCTGCGCGGCCGCGGCGGCCGTCTCATCGAGGACGTGATCCAGACCGACGCGGCGCTCAACCCCGGCAATTCTGGCGGCCCGCTCGTCGCCGGCTCCGGCGAGGTCGTCGGCATCAACACGGCGATGATCGGCGGCGCGCAGGGGCTGTGCTTTGCCGTCTCCGCCAACAGCGCGCGCTTCGTCGTCGGCGAGTTCGTCGCGCACGGCCACGTGCGGCGCGGGCATCTCGGCCTCGAGGCGCAGACCGTGCCGGTGCCGCGCCGCATCGCGGTGGCGATCGGCAGCGGCCCGCGCGGCGTGCGCATCGGCACGCTGGAGCCGGGCGGCCCCGCCGCCACGCAGGGCCTGAAGGACGGCGACCTGATCTTCGAGCTCGCCGGCCAGCCGATCGGCGGTGCCGACGACCTGATCCGTGCGCTGAACGCCGACGCGATCGGCCGGCCGATCGAGGTCGCGGTGCTGCGCAACGGCCACGTCGAGCGGCTGGTCGTGACGCCGCGTGAGCGGGCCTGAGCCCCGATCGCGCGCGTAGGGTCCGGGCGCAACCGTCGTTTCATGGCTGTCCTTTGAAGGAGATTGTCATGAAGCAAATGTTTGCCGCGTCGATCGGCGCGATGATCCTTTCGACCGCCGTCGCGTCGATGGCGACGCCGGCCATCGCGCTCGGCGCCTGCGGCCCCAACGGGCATCGCAACGCCTATGGCCGTTGCGTGTTCGGCGGCCAGAACCAGAACTGGTGCCTGCGTCACACCGGCCACGTCGCGGCCTACACCGGCTACGGGGTGCGCCGCTGCCTCTGATCTCGTCGCGAGGCGCACGAAGCGGCGTCTCCCGGTAAGATCACGCCTTGCAGCATAGAGCGCTGCCGCGCCGCGCGGTCAGCGCTCGAGCGCCACGACGACGCCCTCGTCCGCGCCTAGGCTCAGGCGGCCCGACACGATCTCGCCGTCGCGCGCCAGCGTCGTCGACAGCAGGACCCGCCCGCCGACCCCCGCGGCGTGGCGCGGTTCGCCGGTCAGGTTGAGCACGACCTTCAACCGTTCGTCGCCGAACCGGCGTTCGTAGGCGACCACACCATCGCTCCCGGTGATCGCCTCGATCGTGCCGCCGACGAGCGCCGCATGCGCCCGCCGCAACGCGAGGAGCCGGCGGTGAAGCGTCAGCATCGAGTGCGGATCGCGCGCTTCCGCGGCGACGTTGAGAACGGCGTGATCGCCGAGCGGCAGCCACGGGCGGCCCGTGGTGAAGCCGCCGGTCGGCGAGGCGTCCCACGGCATGGGCGTGCGCTCGGGGTCGCGGCCGAGGCCGATGCCGGGCTGGCGTTTCTCCGACGGGTCCTCGACGAGAGCGAGCGGGATCGGCGTGTCGCGCATGCCGATCTCCTCGCCGTAATAGATCGTCGGCGTGCCGCACAGCGTCAGCAGCAGCATCGCCGCGACGCGCGCCTGGGCGGCGCCGATCCGCGTGGCGACGCGCGACTTGTCGTGGTTCGAGAGCACCCAGTTCGGCCAGGCGCCGGGCGGCAGCG
Source organism: uncultured Nakamurella sp. (assembly GCA_964658465.1). Classification (GTDB taxonomy): domain Bacteria; phylum Pseudomonadota; class Alphaproteobacteria; order Rhizobiales; family Beijerinckiaceae; genus RH-AL1. Next base: position 3,706 of record CAZZZM010000033.1, on the reverse strand, counting down.
CGGCGTTGTAGTCGGCGACGATCCGGCCGATGCTGTCGGCATCCCACGGCGCGCCGATCAGCAGGAAGTTGAACGGCATCTGCGCGCCGCTGAGGCCCGGTCCGTAGTAGGCGACCAAACGGTCGAGCGGCAGGTAGATCTCGCCGATCAGCAGCCGGTCGCCGGGATAGGCGTCGAGCACGCCGCGCATCTCGGCGACGAGCCCCATCATCTCCGGCTGGTCGCATTCGTGGATCGAGTGCAGCCGTTCGCGATCGCCCATGCCGGGTTTCCAGGCGGGGTTCGGCGGGTTGTCGCGCAGCGTCTCGTCCTTGATCAGGCACCAGATGACGTCGACGCGGAAGCCGTCGACGCCCTTGCCGAGCCAGAAGCGCAGCACGTCGAACATCGCCTGTTTCACCTGCGGGTTGCGCCAGTTGAGGTCGGGCTGCTCCTTCAGGAACGAGTGCAGGTAGTACTGGCCGGTGCCCTCGTCGAAGGTCCAGGTCGGGCCGCCGAAATGCGACATCCAGTTGTTGGGCGGCGAACCGTCGGGTTTCGGATCGCGCCAGATGTACCAGTCGCGCTTCGGGTTGGTGCGCGCGGCGCGGCTCTGCACGAACCACGGATGCCGGTCCGACGAATGGTTCGGCACGAAGTCGAGCACGAGCTTCATGCCGCGCGCGTGGATGTCGGCGATCAGGCGGTCGAAATCCGCCATCGTGCCGAAGCGCCCGTCGATGTCGCCGTAGTCGGCGACGTCGTAGCCGAAATCGGCCATCGGCGAGGGATAGATCGGCGACAGCCACACCGTGTCGATGCCGAGATGCTGCAGATGGTCGAGGCGGCGGCGGATCCCCTCGAGGTCGCCGATCCCGTCGCCGTCGCTGTCCTGGAACGAGCGCGGATAGACCTGGTAGATGATGGCGCGCTGCCACCAATGGCTCGTGCCGTCCGAGGATGCCATGCGCCCGCTCCGTGCTGCAGGCGGAGGAAGCACGCGATTGCGTCGTCGGGATGAAGGCGTGCCCTCAGGCGGTACGCGCCATCTTGCCGAGGCCGGCGCCGGCCCGCAGGTCGGCGGCGATCGCCTCGCGCTCGCAGCGGGTGCCGCCGAGCAGGTGCACGTGCCATTCCTCGACGCCGTCGGCGATGGCGGCGGCCACCGCGCGGTGGCGAGCCGAACCCCATTCGATCGTCTCGATGCTGCGCGCCACGCGGCGGGCGCCGTCGCTGGTCGCGGCGATCAGCACGAAGGCCTCGAACGCCGGCAGGCCGGCATCCCGCGCGCCGGAGTCGAGCGGGAAGACCGAGGCGACGTAGCGGCGGCCGGAGGCGCCGTGCCAGGCATGGAAGCCGTCGCGGAGGGCGTGCGTGCGAAGGCTCGCGAGCGCGCCGGCGGCGGGCGCCATGTCGAAGATCACCGCGCTGTCGAGCACAACCATCCCAGCCCCCTCGTCTTGGGAACAAGAATAGAACAAATCACAAACAAGTCAAGCTCAGGCGGGGGCGGGCGAGTTCCCGGCCTTGTCGGCGCAACGCGATGCAGCGGGCTGCGGCACGACCGTCCTCAGGCTCGCGTCGTTGGCCAGCGCCTCCGCGACGAGGGCGTCCGTGGCCGGTTCGATCGCCGCTTCCAGCGCCGCCATGAAGGCGCGCTTGCCGAGTCCCGGCTCGATCGGCGGCAGGAAGTCGAACACGATCGTGCCGGGCCGGCGCAGGATGCCGCGGCGCGGCCAGAACACGCCGGAGTTCAGCGCGACGGGAATGCAGGGCACGCCCGAATCGGTGACGATCGCCGAGACGCCCGTCTTGTAGGCCGGCGGTGCCCCGACCGGGCGCCGCGTGCCCTCCGGGAAGATCACCACCTGCCGCCCGGCGGCCAGGCACGCCCGCACGCTGCGCTGCAGCCCGGCGATTGTCGCGCCGCGGCGGCTGCGGTCGAGGGCGATCTGCCCGGCGGCGCGCGTGTACCAGCCGAAGAACGGGATCGCAGTCAGCTCCTTCTTCAAAATGAAGGAGAAGTCGTCGAGCACCAGGATCAGTGCGAAGGTCTCGAGGAAGGACTGGTGCTTCACCGCGAGAAGCGCCGCGCCCTTCGGCAGCCGCTCCAGGTGGCGGAACTCGAGGCGCGTGCCGCAGATCACGGCGAGCAGCTTCACGGAGACCCAGGCCCAGGTGCGCACCAGCCGCATCGTCGCGCGGCGCGGCAGGAACAGGCACGGCGCGCCGAGCAGCATGAGCAGGATGAAGGTCGTGTAGAACACGACCTGGAAGATCATGGAACGAACCAGGATCATCGAGTCTCGGTCATCGGTGCGGAGCCTCCCGGCGATATGGGCTGGTCGCGGCGAGGTCCCGCCGATCCGATTTCCACCAATCTTGGGCAGGACCGTAGCATCGGCATGGCAGCCCGTCGAATTGCGGCGGCGCTCCGGCCGAGCAAGCCGACCCTTTCCGCGCGCGCGTGGCAAGGAAGTCGCAACCACGTGACCCCTATATGGGGACGATCGCGGAGCCTGCCCGCGCAACATCTTTAGGCCGCAAGCGCGTGTCACGCCGGCCGAGAGTTCCACCGGGTCTCCCCACATGAGCGACACCAGCCAAGCCATCGCGCCCGCTCCCGGCTACGCCGGCCGCCGCGAGGGGGTGATGAAGCGGCTCTACCATTGGACGCTGGCGCAGGCCGAAAAGCCCTCGGCGCCGTGGGCGCTCGGCATCATCGCCTTCATGGAGAGCTCGTTCTTCCCCGTCCCGCCGGACGTGATCCTGGTGCCGATGTCGCTGGCGCGCCCGCGCCGCGCCTGGCTCTACGCCTTGATCTGCACCGTCGGCTCGGTGCTCGGCGCCTTGCTCGGCTATGCGATCGGCGCGCTGCTCTACAACACGGTCGGGCTGTGGCTGATCCACCTCTACGGCTACGGCGCGCGCGTCGTCGAGCTCAAGGCGCTGTTCGCGCAATGGGGCTGGGCGGTGATCCTCCTCAAGGGCCTGACGCCGATCCCGTTCAAGATCGTGACGATCACCTGCGGCCTGCTCGGCTACAACCTGCCGCTGTTCGTGGCGCTCTGCGTGCTCACGCGCGGCGCCCGCTTCCTCGTCCTGGCGGTGCTGCTCAACCTGTTCGGCGAAACGATCAAGGGCTGGCTCGAGCGCTATTTCGGCGCCTTCATGCTGATCCTCGTGCTCACCGTGGTCGTCGGCTTCGTCATCGCCGCCAAGGTGATCTGATGGTGTTGGTTCTATGATGGATGCCGCCGTTCCTCCCGCGACCCGCACGTCGGCCGGCGCCGCGGCGCTGGTGCTCGCCCTCGCGGTGGCGACGATCGCCGGCGCCTTCGCGTTCCAGGCCGCCGGCTACGCGCCCTGCGAGCTGTGCCTGAAGGAGCGGCTGCCGTACTACGCCGGCATCGCGCTCGCCGCCGTCACGCTGGCGCTGGCGCGGTTCGGGCCGCCGGCGCTCGCCCGCGTCGGGTTCGTGCTGCTCGCGCTTTTGTTCCTGTTCTCGGCCGGCTTCGGCGTCTATCACGCCGGCGTCGAATGGAAGTGGTGGGAAGGCCCGACCGGCTGCACCGGCGCCATCGCCCGCCCGACGTCCAACGCCGATTTCCTGCAGCAGCTGCAGACCGTCCACGTCGTGCGCTGCGACGCGGTGGCGATCCGCATCCTCGGCCTGTCGCTCGCCGGCTGGAACGCGATCGTCTCGCTGGTCATCGCCGGCGTCGCG
>CAZZZM010000032.1:1379-17326 GCA_964658465.1 uncultured Nakamurella sp. | reverse complement strand
GTGTTCGGCCATTCGATGGGCGGCCACGGCGCGCTGGTCACCGGCCTGCGCAACCCCGACCGCTTCAAGTCGGTCTCGGCCTTCGCGCCGATCTCGTCGCCGTCGCAGGTGCCGTGGGGCGAGAAGGCCCTCGGCAACTACCTCGGCCAGGACAAGAGCGCCTGGAAGGAATGGGACGCGACCGAATTGGTCAAGGCCGGCCGGAAGACCTCGCACATCCTGATCGACCAGGGCACGGCCGACCAGTTCCTGGAACAGGAGCTGCGGCCCGAGATCTTCAAGCGGGCCTGCGAGGAAGCCGGCCAGCCGCTCGTCTCCCGCCTGCAGGAGGGGTACGATCACTCCTACTACTTCATGCAGACCTTCATGGAGGACCATTTCGTCCACCATGCCAAGGTGCTCGGCATCGCCTGATCGCGTGCCTCGGCTGCCGCGTGATGCTTCTTCATGGCCGGGCTCGTCCCGGCCATGAATGTTTCGGACCCCGCGTCGATCCTCGCGCTGATCATCGACAGCCACCGCCGCGTCGTCGGTCGTCCGCTCGCCGACGAACGGCTCGCGCCCGCCGCGCAGGCGGAATGGTTGAACGACGACGCGCCGTTCGGCCTGCTCGCGCACGACACGCAACCCGATCCGCGCTTCGTCTACGCCAACCTCGCGGCACTCTCGTGCTTCGAATATCCCGACGACGAGCTGATCGGCCTGCCGTCGCGGCTCACCGCCGAGCCGCCGGACCGCGACGAGCGCCAGCGCCTGCTCGACGCGGTGGCGCGCGACGGCTTCGTCGACGGCTACCGTGGCCTGCGCATCGCCAAGTCCGGCCGCCGCTTCTGGATCGAGGACGTCACGGTGTGGATGCTGATCGATGCCGCCGGCGCGACGCACGGGCAGGCAGCCGTCTATCGCCGTTGGCGCGACGTCTGAAGTTTCTTTCGCATCTGCAAAAAAAATGCTGCGCTTGCGAAACGGGCGGCCGTTCGTCATATCCGAGTGACGTCGCGCCGGGTTGGGCTTCGGCCTAGGGTGCGCGGCTGTTTGACCGGAACATCGCCAATGCCGACCGAAACCGACACCGTCCTCTTCACTCGCGAGCAGGCGAAGAAGCCGATCGTCGTCGTCGTCGGCTGCGGCTTCGGCGGCCTGCAGGCGGCGATGCATCTCCACAAGCTCGACATCGAGCTGGTGCTGATCGACCGCACCAACCATCACCTGTTTCAACCGCTGCTCTACCAGGTGTCGACGGCTGCGCTGGCGCCGTCCGACATCGCCTCGCCGATCCGCTCGCTGCTCGGCACCAAGCCGAACGTGTCGGTGATCCTCGGCGAGGTCGACGGCGTCGACAAGGTGGCGCGCACCGTCTGCATCAAGGACACCGGCGTCGTGCCCTACGACTACCTGATCCTGGCGACGGGCTCGGCCTACGCCTGGTTCGGCCACGACGAATGGTCGAGCCATGCGGCGGTGCTCAAGACGCTGCCCGACGCGCTGCAGATCCGCCGGCGCATCCTCGAGGCGTTCGACTGGGCCGAGACCCGCACCGATCCCGAGGACGTCAAGGCGCTGATGACCTTCGTCGTCGTCGGCGGCGGCCCGACCGGTGTCGAGCTGACCGGCTCCCTCGCCGAACTGGCGCGCGCCACGCTGAAGTCCGAGTACCGCCACATCGACCCGTCCAAGGCGCGTATCGTCCTCGTCGACGCCGCGCCGCGCATCCTCGGCGAGTTCCCCGAGCATCTCTCCGCCTACGCCAAGAAGGCGCTGGAGGATCTCGGCGTCGAGGTGAAGTTGAACACGCCCTGCGAGGAGATCGACGCGCGCGGCATCACGCTGAAGGGCGAGCGCATCGACACCGCCAACGTCTGCTGGTGCGCGGGCACGCGCGCCGAGCCCGCCGGCCAGTGGATCGGCGCCGCGACGGCCCGCAACAACGGCGTCGAGGTCACGAGCGATTGTTCGGTGCCGAACCATCCCGAGATCTTCGCGATCGGCGACGTGGCGAGCTACAAGACCAGCGACGGCAAGATCCTGCCGGGCCTCGCGCCCGTCGCCAAGCAGCAGGGCGCCTACGTGGCCAAGGTGGTCGCCAGCCGCATCGGCGCGCGCAAGCATCCGGGCCCGTTCAAGTACACCAACCTCGGCACGATGGCGGTCATCGGCCGTTCGCACGCGATCGCCGTGATGTTCGGCATGAAGCTCAGGGGCCGCCTCGCCTGGCTCGCCTGGTCGCTGGTCCACCTGCTGCTGCTGATCGGCTTCCGCAACCGGATCATGGTGTTCACCAACTGGGCGTGGGCGTTCTTCACCTACGGCCGCGGCTCGCGCCTCGTCGTCGGCAAGGCGCGCAGGCTTGTCGAGGACGATCATCTCGCGAGCCCGGAGCGGACGCTGCACCAGCAGCACCTCACCGTCGCGGAGTAGGGTGCTGGCCCACCGCCGCCCGGATGGCGCGGTAGCGCGCTACCTTGTCGGCTTCGAGGCCTGGTCGACGAGGTAGCGCCAATGGCCGCCGACGGCGACGGCCGCGTCGGTGAAGCGCGTGTGCGAGACGACGTCGGCGCCGCCGGCCTTCGGATGCAGGGTCAGCGTCGTCAGCCCCCACGACACCACGAGCGGTGGCACCTCGACCCAATGGGCGTCCTCGACCTTCACGCCGACGCTGTAATGCGCGAACAGGTCGGCATAGCCGGCCATGATCGCCGCCGCGCCCTTCACCTGCACCGTGCCCGGCGGATAGGCGATCGTCGCGGCATCGTGCATCGCTGAGAGCGCTGCGAGGTCGCCGTGCTCCATGGCGCTGCGCCACGCTGCGGCGGGCGGGCTCTCACCGTCGTGCACCTGCGGTTCGGCGGCGCCGACGGTCTGAGGGAAAAGCATCGGCACGCCGACGCAGAGCGACGCCAGTGCACTCGCGAACCGCGCGGGCCGCCGTCGCTCCTCGCGGGGGACGTGCTGCCGCGGCGGCATCGGCCTCGCGACCTACAGCGCGTCGGCGGCGGCGAGCTGATGCGCGGCGCGGCGCAGGCCGGTGACGTGCGGGCCGACCACGGCCGACGGCGCATCGAGATCGCCGACGGTCATCGGGACGGACTCGCTTCGACTGCGCGGCACGTCCGTCGACGCGACCTGGGTCGCCGCGAGCCGGCGGCTTCCGGTCGGCGTAGCCAGCACCTGGCGCCGGTGGGCGCTCGCCCGCAGCCCGACCGGGCGCAAGGCCCCCTCGATCGGGCGGAGGTCGCCGCCGGGCGCGACGACCGGTTCGCCGGCGAAAGCGAGCGCCGTCCTCGGCTTTTGCGAGACGGCACCGGTGATGAGGTCCGGAAGGGCGCCCGCCCGCAGGGCCGGAGCGCCGTCCTGTGCTTCGAGGCTCGCCAAGGTGTCGGGGCGACGCGGCGGCACGGGGTCCGGCGCGTCGTTCGTCGCGATCGAGACCGGGCGCGCCGGCGGCAGCGGAACGTCCGCGGCGACGACGAACTCGGCGGGTCGCCGCGGCGGCAGCGGCATCGGCGCGGCGTCCGCCTCCGGGGCGGTGGTCTCGACGGCCGCCGCCTGCTGCGGCTCGGGCTGGCCGGGAGCGGCCGATGCGGCGGCCTGTACCTCTGCCGGCGCGCGCGGATCTTGCGCCTGCGGCGCGTAGGCGATCGCGGGCGAGGCCGATGCCTCCTGTGTCGCAGGTTGTGGCTGCGGTTGCGGTGCTTCGGCCTGCGCCGGCTGGGCCTGTACCTGCGGCTGCGCCGCGGGGGCCGGCGCCGCGCTGGCCACGGCCGTGCGGCGGTCTTCCTCGTCCTCGCGCGCCGCGCCGGCGCCGCTGCTGCCGCCACCGAACAGCCAGGCGAAGAAGCCGCCCGAATCCTGCTGCGCCGGCGGCAGATCGGTCTGGCCGCGCTGCGCGAGCTCGAGGCGGGCCTGGTCGTAGCCGGGCAGCGTCTGCCCGTTCGAAGCGATGTGCACCGTCTTGCCGTCGGGGAACAGCGCAGCGAGCTGGTCGTAGGGCATGCGCGGCCAGGATCGCACGCCGCCGACGTCGATGTGCACGAAGTTCGCCGACGGATACCAGCCGACACCGCCGTGCTGGAGCTGCATCGCCACCTCGCGGATGCGATGCATCGGGAAGCCGGGCATGGTGGTGTCCATCGCCTTGCCGAGCATATGCTGCGAGTGCTCGGCGACCGCCTTCGAGCGGCGACGCAGCATCGCGTTGGTCTCGGGCGAGCGGTAGGCCGAATAGATCTGGATGCGGTCGGTGGCGCCGGCGGTGCGATAGGCTTCCCAGATCGCGTCAAACAGACGCGGATCCATGTTGATCTCGTCGTTGTTGCGCCAGTCGCGCAGGAAATGGTTCAGCTGCTGCAGCACCGCGGGATCGTAGTGGCCGTCGATGCGGAAGGTGGCGTCGATCGTCTCCAGCGTGTGCGTGTGGTAGAGATGAAGCGTGCGGGTCTCGCCGTCGGCGACGCAGTTCTGGGTCGCGGTCGGCGCGGCAAGCCAAGTGGCGAGGGAGAACAGCAGGCTCGTCGCGACGAGATTGCGCAGTCGTCTCGCCCCTTGGCGTAGATCCAGACGTCGCAAAGCCGGCCCCCCAGTCGCGCTACGGGCTACCGTAGGGCGGCCCGGAGACGACAGACAAGCTTCAAGCGGCAACAAGGGGGCACCCGGCGCCGTCGCGGTGCGATTGCGGCGAGCTGTGGCCAAAAAGCATCGCTCGCAAGGCGCGACCGACGCGCGCATGATTCGCGCCGCTCGAACGCCGCGCTTCGAAGACCCGCGCCGTCATAACGACAAGATCAAACTGTCTCTGGCCGATGCGGCGGAGAGAGGCGATGCGGGACGGGCAGGCGAGGGCTGTAGCGATGGCGCTGGCCCTCATCGCGCCGGGCTTCGTGCTGCTGGCCGCGCGGGCCGACCCGGCTCCCACCGCATCCGACGCGCTCGATCAGAAGCAGTTCGAGCTGCGCGGGCTGCAGGGGACGATCGACGCCAGCGCGGCGCGGCGTGCGGCGCTGTCGAGCGAGATCGCCGGCATCGAGGCCGACCATGCCAAGCTGTCGGCCGCGCTGATCGACACGACGGCCAAGGTCAACGACCAGCAGGGCAGGATCGCCGACACCGAGAAGCGCCTCGATGCCCTGACGGAGCGCGAGGCGGCGGCGCGGCGCACGCTCGACAGCCGCAAGGCCGTCGTCGCCGAGGTGCTCGCCGCGCTCCAGCGCATGGGGCGAAAGCCGCCGCCGGCGTTGCTCGTCGCGCCCGAGGACGTGCTGAAGGCGATCCGCACCTCGATGCTGCTCGGCGATCTCCTGCCGGCGATGCGCTCCGAGGTCGATCGTCTCGTTGCCGATCTCACCACATTGACCGATGCACGCAAGGCGGTGGACGCGGAGCGCCGTGCCCTCGACGCCGAGGTCGCCTCGCTCGCCGCTGAGCGCGAGCGCCTGTCGGCGCTCGTGGCGGCGCGGCAGGCCGCGCTCGGCAAGGCGCAGGGCGAGATGGCGGACGAGGCCGGCAAGGCCAAGCGTCTCGCCGAGGAGGCGGGCTCCCTCAAGGATCTGATCGCGCGCATGGAGCAAAACGACGCGGCGGCGGCCAAGGGCGCCGCGGCGGCGCGGCAATCCGACGCGAAGCTTGCCGCGATTACCCCGGACGCCGGCCTCGCTGCGCAGCCGTTCCGAGACCCGGCGCGGCTCGCCCCGGCGGTGGCCTTCGACAAGACCAAGGGTCTGTTGCCGATGCCGGTTTCGGGCTCGCTGCTGCGGGGCTTCGGCGACGACGACGGTCTCGGCAGCACCGAGAAAGGCATGCTGCTGGAGACCCGTGCCGCGGCGCCCGTCGCCGCACCGGCCGACGGCTGGATCGCCTACGCCGGCCCCTATCGGTCTTTCGGCCAGCTGCTGATCCTCAACGTCGGCAACGGCTACTACATAGTGCTTGCCGGCATGGATCGGATCAACGTAGGCTCCGGGCAGTTCGTATTGGCCGGCGAGCCGATCGGCGCGATGGGAGACGGTTCGACCAAGACCGCCGCCGCCGTGGCGCTCGGTGCGGCACAACCTCTCCTCTACGTAGAGTTTCGTAAGGACGGGGCGACGATCGATCCGGGCCCATGGTGGGCGAGACCGGAGCTTCAAAAGGTTCGCGGATGATGCGGAAAGTCTCGCTTGTGTTCCTGGGTGCGGCGCTCGGTGCCGCGTCCGTCTCGGTCGGCACGCAGATGCACGTGCTCGGCCACGCGAATGCGGCCGCATCCGACACCTATCGCAGCCTGAACCTGTTCGGCGACGTCTTCGAGAAGATCCGCACCGACTACGTCGAGAAGCCCGACGATCAGAAGCTCGTCGAGGCGGCGATCAACGGCATGCTCACCTCGCTCGACCCGCACTCGTCCTACATGGACGCCAAGGGCTTCCGCGAGATGAACGTGCAGACGCACGGCGAATTCGGGGGCCTCGGCATCGAGGTCAGCCAGGACGACGGCCAGATCAAGGTCGTCACCCCGATCGACGACACGCCGGCATCGAAGGCCGGCATCCTGTCCGGCGACATCATCGACGCGATCGACGGCGATCCCGTCTCCGGCATGACGCTCAACCAGGCCGTCGACAAGATGCGCGGCGCCGTGAACACCCCCGTGACCCTGAAGATCCTGCGCGGTCCGAAGAAGGAAGCGAAGGACTACAAGCTCACCCGCGCGGTGATCACCATCAAGTCGGTGCGCAACAAGATCGAAGGCGGCGACATCGGCTACATCCGCATCACGCAGTTCAACGAGCAGACCTACGACGGCGTGAAGGAGGCGATCGACAAGTTCGACAAGCAGATCCCGCAGGACAAGTTCAAGGGCTACATCCTCGACCTGCGCAACAACCCCGGCGGCCTGCTCGACCAGTCGATCGCGGTGTCGAACGCCTTCATCGACAAGGGCGAGATCGTCTCGACGCGCGGCCGCAATGCCGACGAGACTCAGCGCTACAACGCGCGGCCGGGCGACATCTCGCACGGCAAGCCGCTCGTCGTGCTGATCAACGGCGGCTCGGCCTCGGCCTCCGAGATCGTCGCCGGCGCATTGCAAGACCACAAGCGCGGCACGATCATGGGCACGCGCTCGTTCGGCAAGGGCTCGGTGCAGACGATCATCCCGCTCGGCGGCAGCAACGGCGCGATCCGCCTCACCACGGCGCGCTACTACACGCCGTCGGGCCGCTCGATCCAGGCGCGCGGCATCGAGCCGGACGTCGTCGTCAACGAGGACATCCCGAAGGAATTCGTCGGCAAGGACGAGGTCAAGGGCGAGGCCTCGCTGAAGGGTCACCTGACCCAGACGGGCGAGGAGGGCCACGGCTCGTCGGCCTACGTGCCGCCGGATCCCGCGAAGGATATCCAGCTGATCGCGGCCGAGGACCTGCTGCGCGGCATCAAGCGCGCCGCCAACGCCACGCCGTCGAATCCGACGCCGGCGGCGCCGATGCCGGCGGGCAACCCGACGACCACCTTGCCGCCCGGTGCGCCCACCCCGGCCGCGCCGACGACGGGTGGAACCCCGGCCAAGGCACCGCCGTCGAAGCTGCCCTCGACCAAGATGCCGTGATCCGAGCCGACGCGGGATAGAGGTCCCGCCGTCGTTTCGCGCCTCGGCTTGCAAGCTATAAGATCGGCGGCATGCTTCAATGTGCCGCCGGCACGAGCTGATTCGCGACAGAGGCGAGCGGACGGCGGGACGGACGAGGATCGCCCCGATGGATCTCAATGCGCCGCTCGGAAAGACGCCGCCGCCCAAGGGCGGCGCGGCCGCGTCCGGCGGTCTGGCGCGACCGGCATGGCGGGCACGGCCTGTGCTGCTCGGTCTCGGCGTCGTTCTCGGCGCGGGCGTCCTGGCGGCCCTCGGCGTCGTGCTGTGGACGGCCGATCCGCACGGCGGCGAGCCTTATGTCGTCGCCGCGATCCCCCCTCAGCAGGCCAAGCCTCCGGCCCCCGCGGCCAAGCCGGTGGTGCCGCTCGACCCGGTGACGACGGGCTCCCTCGCGCCGAACGTCGTCAACGGCGCGCCCGCCTCGACGGCGCAGCCGCTTCGCCCTGCGCCGCAGAACAGCGCTGGCGCTCCGTTGATCATCGACGTCGCCAAGGTGCTCGCCGAGCGCGAACGCGGCTCCGCTGGTGCGCCATCGGGCGGCGAGCCGGCTCCCGCCGTCGTGCCGCCATCCGTCGCGCCGCCTTCCATTGCGCCTGGCGATGCCGCGCCCGCCGACGCCGCGCCGGCTGCCGCGAGGCCCCGCGTGGCGATCTTCGTCTCCGGCATGGGCCTCTCGACGGCCGGGACCCGCACCGCCACCGAGCTGCTGCCGTCGGCCGTCAGCCTCGCGTTCGTGCCCTACGGCGAGACCGTCCCCGCGGCGATTTCCGCGGCGCGGGACCGGGGGCACGAGATCCTGCTGCTGATGCCGATGCAGAACGCCGCCGGCGCCCCGCTTCCGGGGCCGCATGCGCTGCAGCCCGGCGAGTCGGCGCCTTCGGTCGCCGTCGACATGGCCTGGCTGTTCGGCCGGATCGACGGCTATGACGGTGTCGTCAACATGCTCGGCGCGCCGGTCACGTCGGATCGCAACGTGATGGGCGAGCTCATGAAGGCCGTCCGGGCGCGCGGCCTCTTCTATCTCGACGACGGCACGTCGAAGCGCAGCCTCGGCCCCGCCCTGGCCCTGGCCCAGGGCATGCCCGCGCTGCGCGCCGACGTCGTCCTCGACGCGACCGCCGACCCCGCCATCGTCCATGCCAATCTCGAGGCCCTCGTCGCCGTCGCCAGGCGCAACGGCAGCGCGATCGGCATGGCCAGCGGCCTGCCGGATCATCTCGCGGCGATCGCGGCCTTCGCTGCCGGGCTGTCGGCGCGGGGCATCGATCTCGTGCCGGTCTCCGCGCTGGCCGCGCGCGGCGCGACGAAGACGGTCGCCAAATGATCCGGCGGCGCGCGAGTGGACGGGTGGGACGTTAGGTGCGTGGTTTCGAACACTACCGGCCCTGCGTCGGCATCATGCTCATCAACGCCGAGGGACTCGTCTTCATCGGGCGTCGTCGCGCCAAGCGCAGCTCCGATCACCTCGGGTCGCATTACCTGTGGCAGATGCCCCAGGGCGGCATCGATCCCGGCGAGGATCCCTATCGCGCCGCACTGCGCGAATTGACCGAGGAGACCAACGTCACCTCCGTCGAGCCTCTCGCCGAGGCGCCCGACTGGTACACCTACGACCTGCCCGTCGACGCCAGCAAGAAGGCGTGGCGCGGCCGCTACCAGGGCCAGCGGCAGAAATGGTTCGCGCTGCGCTTCACGGGGGCGGACGACGAGATCGACGTCCTCAAGCCGGCCGGGGGCGTCAAGCCCGAGTTCGACGAATGGCGCTGGGCGCGGATGGAGACGCTGCCGGAGCTGATCATCCCGTTCAAGCGCGAGGTCTACGAACGCGTCGTGCAGGCGTTCAAGTCCTTCGCTGCGCCGTGAGCGGGGCCGGCCGCTATTCGAACGCGAAGGCCGCGCGCATGCGCATCTCGGAGCCGAAGCGCTCCTGCGCCTCGCGCACGAACTTGCCCCCGAGCCTCTTGTAGAAGCCGATCGCGCGATCGTTCTCCGCCAGGGCCCAGACGACGAGCGATTTGTAGCCGTGGTCGACAAGGTCGTTGCGGGCGACGTTGAACAGCCGGCGACCGAAGCCGAGGCCCTGGAATTCGGGCGCGATGTAAAGCTCGAAGATCTCGGCGCCGTACGGCATTGAGGGGACGCGGTTGCGTCCGTAGCTGGCGTAGCCGCCGATCGTCTCGTCGAAATCGAGCACGACGAGGCGGGAGCGGCGCACGATCGCCGAATGCCACCAGCGCGGCCCGCGTCGCGCGATCATCTTCTCGAGCTCGCGGCCGGGGATGATGCCGCGATAGGCGTCGCGCCACGCCGCGTCATGCACCTCCGCGATGCCCTCGGCATCGTCTTCGCGGGCATTGCGGATCGTGATGAGCGTCTCGACCATGGGCCCGAGATTAGGCTTGGAATTGCTCAGCCGGCAAGGGGTTTCGCGTCAGTCTCGGAGGGCGGACGGCGCCGGGATCGAGACGCTTGCTTCGGCGATATCGGGCAGGTTCTCGAGCGCCGCCGCGGCCAGCCTGTCGCCGCGGCTCGAGCGGGCGAGCAGGCCGAATGCGATCGCCTGCAGGCTGGCGAGCGTGACGAACCATAGCTCGGCCGTGGCGACGCCGAACAGCGCGATCGACAGGGTCGCGACGAGGCCAGCGAGAAGCGCCGGCGCGACGAAGCTCGCGGCCCGTGCCGCGGCGATTAGCCCGAGCACGAAGACGGCCGCGAAGGCGGCCGCGCCGATGACGCCGAGGTCGTACCAGATCTCGAACAGGATCGAGCGCGGCGTGTGCGGCGGCAGGAAGCCGAGGGCGGCGCCGTAGCGCGCGAGGTCGAGCCCGTGCCCGGTGATCAGCCGGATCGGATCGGAGGCGACGAGGGTCCGCCAGTCCTGCATCGCCGCGACGGTGCTGCGGCCGACGATCGCGATGCGCTCCGCGAGCGGCGCGAGGGCGAACGGCAGCAGCGGGGCGATCGCGACGAGGGTGCCGAAGATCGTGGCCACGACGAGCGCCACCCGGCGCGGCGTCTTGCCCGTCAGCGCGAAGGCGACGGCGCCGAGCATGAAGGCGGCCATCGCGAGCGGCGCCTGCGTCACCATGACGACATCCGCGACGAGGATCGCCAGCAGCACGGCGAGGAGCCAGCGGCCGAAGGCGGCGAGCGCGCCCAGCGCCGGCCAGACGAGCACGACGATGGTCAGCACCGAATGTTCGAGCAGCGAGGAGTCGAACTCGCTGCTGCCGCGAAACGAGGCGGGGCCGAGAAACGCCATCGCGAGGGTCGACAGCGACGTGATCGCGACGCCGGCCGGCAGCAGGTAGAGCGCGGGGCGCGCGCGCCGTTCCGGCAGATAGGCGACGACCAGGGTCGCGAGCGCGGCGATGACGAGCGTTGCCGCGTAATGCGGCACGGCGACCCAAGGATAGGGCGTCCAGACGATCGACAGCCCCATCCAGCCGACGAGGATCAGCGCGGCGATCGCGATGGGCTGGCGCAACGCGTCGCGCAGCGAGCCGAGCCCCTCGCGCGACAGGGTGATGAGCAGTGCCGCGAGCAAAACGCAGGCGCCGATGGGCAGCAGGATGAAGAGTGCGCGGCGCGAGACGACGCCGGTGAGCGGCGCGCCGACCATGAGGATCGTCATGCCCGTCCAGCCGAGCAGCCGCGCGGCGTCCCGAGCGGGATCGAAGCGGCGGGAGGGCGCGGGCTCGGACATCTGGAGCATGATGGCCCACCCATAGCACGGGGTTGGGCGCGGCGGTCATGCGCAGGAGGGATGCGTGGCTAGATGGTTTCCACCGTCTCGCCGTCGCCCCGACCGCCGGTCTTTCGAGCCGAGACCGCCGCGGCGCGGTCGGCGCCTACAGCGTCGGCGCCTGCCAGATTTCGTCGGCGTATTCGCGGATCGTGCGGTCGGACGAGAACCAGCCCATGCCGGCGATGTTCTTCGTCCGCGCCGCCGCCCATCCCGCCGGATCGGCCCATAGATTGTCGACGTCGCGCTGCCGCTTGAAGTAGAACTCGAAGTCGGCCGCCACCATGAACGTGTCGTAGCCGAGCACGGCATCGACGAGCGGATGATAGCGCGCGCGATCGTCCGGCGAGAACTGGCCGTCGTAGATCGCGTCGAGCACGTCCTTCAGGCGATAGGAGTTGATCAGCGCGTCGCGGCCGCGGAAGCCCTGCTCGCGTCGCGCCTCGACCTCGGGCGTCGTCATGCCGAAGATGAAGATGTTGTCGAGCCCGACGGCCTCCGAGATCTCGATGTTGGCCCCGTCCATCGTGCCGATCGTCAGCGCGC
The DNA here is from genome assembly GCA_964658465.1 of uncultured Nakamurella sp. Taxonomy (GTDB): domain Bacteria; phylum Pseudomonadota; class Alphaproteobacteria; order Rhizobiales; family Beijerinckiaceae; genus RH-AL1. The sequence continues at coordinate 5,414 of CAZZZM010000032.1, read as the reverse complement.
CGTTCAGCGCCATCTTCATGTTGCCGGTGCCGGACGCCTCCATGCCGGCCGTCGAGATCTGCTCGGAGAGGTCGGCGGCGGGGATGATCACCTCGGCGAGCGAGACGTTGTAGTTCGGCAGGAACGCAACCTTCAGCCGGTCGCCGATGTCCGGGTCGTTGTTGACGACGTTGGCGACGTCGTTGGCCAGCTTGATGATGAGCTTGGCGCGCGCGTAGCTCGCGGCCGCCTTGCCGGCGAAGATCTTCACCCGCGGCGCGTATTCGGCCGACGGGTTGAGCTTCAGCTCGCGGTAGAGCGCGGCGGTGGAGAGGATGTTCAGGAGCTGGCGCTTGTATTCGTGGATGCGCTTGATCTGCACGTCGAACAGCGCGTCGGTCGAGACCTTGACGCCGAGGCGGTCGTGGATCACCGCGGCGAGCGCCTCCTTCTTGCGCTTGCGCACGCGCTTCATCTTGTCCTGGAACGCCTTGTCGTCGGCGTAGGCGGCGAGGCCCGTCAGTTGCGTCGGATCGTCGAGCACCTTCGGCGACAGGGTCTCGACGAGCAGCTTCGTCAGCTCCGGGTTCGCCTCCATGAGCCAGCGGCGGAAGGTGATGCCGTTGGTCTTGTTGACGATGCGGCCGGGATAGATCGCGTCGAGGTCCGAGAAGATCGTCTGCTTCATCAGGTCGGTGTGCAGCGCCGACACGCCGTTGATGCGGCGCGAGCCGATGAAGGCGAGATGGCCCATGCGCACGCGCTTGCCGTCGCCCTCCTCGATCAGCGACACCGCGGCGAGCTTGGCGACGTCGTTCTTCATCTCCTCGGGCACCCGCTTCAGGTGCTTGTGGTTGATGAGGAAGATGATCTGCATGTGCCGCGGCAGCAGGTCGTTCATCAGGGCCAGCGGCCACGCCTCGAGCGCCTCGGGCAGCAGCGTATGGTTGGTGTAGTTCAGCGTCGACTGAGCGATCTTCCAGGCCTTGTTCCAGAGCATCCCGTGCTCGTCGACGAGGAGGCGCATCAGCTCGGCGACGGCGATCGCCGGATGCGTGTCGTTCATGTGGATCGCCGCGTGCTCGGCGAGATTGTCGAGCGACGCGTGCATCGACAGGTGCCGGCGGACGAGATCCTGAAGCGAGGCGGAGGTGAAGAAATATTCCTGCCGCAGGCGCAGCGCCTGGCCCGACGACGTCTCGTCGGAGGGGTAGAGGACGCGCGAGATCGATTCGGCGTGGGCGCGCGCGGTGAACGAGCCGACGTGATCGCCGCGGTTGAAGCCGATGAGGTCGATCGGGTCGACGGCGCGGGCGGACCACAGGCGCAGGGTGTTGGCGTGGCGCCCCTGCCAGCCGATGATCGGCGTGTCGTAGGCGACGGCATTCACCGTCTCGCGCGGATGCCAGACGTTCTTCAGCGGCGCGTCTTCGGTGTCGCCCCCGACCTGTTCGACGAAGCCGCCGAAGTGGACGGGGTAGGTGACCTCCGGCCGCTCGAACTCCCACGGGTTGCCGTGCGCCAGCCAATCCTCGGGCGCCTCGTGCTGCCAGCCCTCCGAGATCATCTGCCGGAACAGGCCGTGTTCGTAGCGGATGCCGTAGCCGTAGGCCGGCAGGCCGACGGAGGCCATGCTCTCCATGAAGCAGGCGGCGAGCCGGCCGAGGCCGCCGTTGCCGAGCGCCGCGTCGGGCTCCTCCTGGCGGATCTGGTCGAGGTCGACGTCCAGCGCCGCGAGGGCCTCGCGGGCCGGCTCGGTGAGGCCGAGGTTGTTGAGCCCATCCATCAGAAGGCGGCCGATCAAAAACTCGACGGAGAGGTAATAGACCTGCTTGGCGTCGGCCTTATGGCTGCGCCGCGTTGCGCTCATCCAGCGGTCGACGATCCGGTCGCGCGTCGCCAGTGCCAAGGCGACGAACCAGTCGCGCGGGCTCGCCGTCTTGATGTCCTTGCCGACCGAATAGATGAGCTTGGCGAGGATCGCCTCGCGCAATTCCTCGCTGTCCGTCGGCGCCATGCGGCTCTTCATAGGCTCGGGCTTGCGGCGTTCGACCACGGGAGCTGTCATGGCATCGGGTCCGATCTGGAGAAGGCTCGATTCGCAACAGGCTAACAACATTCGCGCCAACTGCCGCAGCCGATTGGCCGCGGGGTATGTAAAATCCTAAAGGGGGAGGATTTACGGCAACAGAATCAATTAATTGCCGCGAGGGAGAGCAGACAGTGCCTGCGATCAATCTCACGTTGCATTGAAAAGGTCACGGAGTTGGGTCATCTTGGCGGGGTACCGGTCCGATGACCGGGTGCACCGAGGACGGAAGAACTGATCACTCCGGTTTTGAGCGAAGCGGCCGTGCGGCAGCTTCCCCCGTTGACGGGCTTGGCGCCCGAAGACGGTTCGCTTGTGCAGACCGTGATGGCGTGTCTCGACGATGCCAAGGCCGAATCGACGACCTTGATCGATCTGCACGGAAAGACCTCGATCGCCGACGCGATGATCATCACGACGGGGCGCTCCAACACCCACGTCAACGCGATCGCCGATCGGGTCCTGAAGGCGCTGAAGGCGGCCGGGTTCGGGGTTCCCCGAACGGAGGGCCTGATCAACGGCGACTGGGTGCTGATCGACGCCGGCGACGCGATCATCCATGTCTTCCGCCCAGAGGTGCGCGAGTTCTACAATCTCGAGAAGATGTGGGGCGCCGACCGGCCGAACGCGGCCTGAGCGCTGTCTCGCCAGACGTCTGACGGCCGCGATGTTGCGCATCGCGCTCGTCTGCGTCGGCCGGCTCAAGGCCGGTCCCGAACGCACCCTCGCCGAGCGCTACCTCGAGCGCGCCGTTGCCGCCGGCCGCACGATCGGCCTCGGCGTCGAGATGCGCGAACTCGCCGAATCACGCGCGCGCCGCGCCGAGGACCGCAAGGCCGAGGAGGCGGCGGCGATCCGCGCGCTGCTGCCGCCGGATGCTGCCCTGATCGCGTTAGATGAAACCGGCACGGCGATGGACAGCGCTGGCGTGGCGAAACTCGTCGGTGCCCGCCGCGACGATGGGACGCCGCTCCTCGCACTCGTCATCGGCGGTCCCGATGGCCTCGATGCCGCCCTCCGCCGCGACGCTGCCGCGACCATCGCGTTCGGCGCGATGACCTGGCCGCACCAGCTCGTCCGCATCATGGCCGCCGAGCAGATCTACCGCGCGGTGACGATCCTGGCCGGGCACCCGTACCATCGCGCCTGACGGCGGCTATTCCACCACGTCCGGCGTTCGCCAGCCGAGGTGCTGGCCGGCATCGACGGCGATCATCTGGCCGGTCACCGCGCGCGCGTCGGCGAGATAGAGCACGGCGGCGGCGATCTCGTCCGGCTCTACCGCGCGGTGCAGCGGCACCCCCTTCACCTCGATCGAGAAGCCGTCGCCGCCGTCGGTGGCGTTCGGCAGCACCGGGCCGGGTCCGATCGCGTTCACCCGCACGCCGCGCTCGGCGAAGGCCTGCGCCATCGTCCGCGTCGCCGTCCACAGCGCCGATTTCGCCAGCGTGTAGGAGAAATATTGCGGCGTCGGCCGCAGCACGCGCTGGTCGATGATGTTGACGATCGAGGCCTCGTCGCCGGCCACGACCTGCGCCGCGAAGGCGCTCGCCAGGATGACGGGGGCGCGCAGGTTGATCGCGATCTGCCGGTCGAACAGCTCGAGGTCGAGCGCGTCGGCCGCATCCGGCTCGAAGATCGCCGCGTTGTTGACGAGGAGGTGCAGGCGCCCGAGCCTAGCCCGCGCGGCGTCGACCAGCCCCGCGCTCTCGTCAGCCTCGGCGAGGTCGGCCTTGAGCGCGATCGCCTTGATCCCATGCTCCGCAGCGAGCCGCGCGGCTTCCGCTTCGGCGCGGGCGATCGACCGCGCGCTGGCGTGCAAGGCGAGGTCCCAGCCCGCGGCGGCGAGGCGGGTCGCGATCTGCAGGCCGATCCGTCGCGCGGCGCCGGTCACCAGCGCAGTGCGGCGCCTCTCGTCGGCAGGTCGATCCGGCGCAGTCACGTTCTGTCCTTTCACGGCGTTCGCG
>CAZZZM010000032.1:0-1279 GCA_964658465.1 uncultured Nakamurella sp. | reverse complement strand
ATGAACCGCCTCGCCCTCGCCGTCTCGGCTCTGAGCCTCGCCGTCGCCGCGCCGGCGCTCGCCGCCGACCTTCCTTCTCGCTATGCCCCGTCCGCGCCCTACTACGCCCCGGCGCCGCTTTTCACTTTCAACGGCCTGTACGCGGGCGTGAACGGCCAATTCGGCTTCGGCTCCATCTCGACCTACGGGGGCGCCGCAGGCTTCGGCGGCCCGGTCGGCGGTCTCGGCGGCGCCACCGTGGGCTACAATTACCAGCAGGGCACGCTGCTCGTCGGCGCCGAGGCGGACATCGGCTTCGGCACGATCTCGAGCCCGTCGAGCGCCGGCACCATCAACAGCGGCGCCAACATCCACGGCCTCGGCACCGCCCGCGCCCGCCTCGGCTACGTGTGGGATCGCACGCTGTTCTACGTGACCGGCGGCTATGCCGGCGCGAGCATGAACGGTTCGGTCGCGGACTTCACGGGCCGCCCCTCCTATGTCCTCAACGAGAGCCATTACCTAAATGGCTATGCGGTCGGTGCCGGCGCCGAGTTCGCGGTGACGACGCGCATCACGGTTAAGGCCGAATACCTCTTCACCGACTTCGCCAAGCAAGGCTATTTCGCCGGCACCCGCGACGGGCTGACCGCCGGCACGACCATCAACCTGATCCGCGCCGGCGTGAACTACCACTTCTAGCCGCGGGCACGCCCCCGCTCGCCCGCTCAGGGGGTCGTGGTGAAGCCTGGCACGATCGGATGGTTGACGAAGCTGCGGAACGCCGGGACGTAGGCCGGGAACACCGGCCATGCGATCGGCCGCTTCAGGCCGAGCCCCGGGATCTGCACCGGCACCATGACGATCGCTGGCGACGCGGGGGATGCGGCGGCCGTCGTCACCGGCCGCGGCCCTGCCGCGAAGAGCCGGCGCCGCTGTGCCGGCGGTACGACGAAGGATCGTGCGATCACCGGACGCCGCGGCGCACGCGCCGGGGGACGGATGCGTGCGACGTGCCGAGAGGGAGCCGGAGCGGCAGGGGCGGCCGACATCGCGGGTCGCGGCCGCGCCATTGCGGGTGGCGAGGTGGGTGCCGGCACCGCGGCGACCGCCTTGGCTTTGGCGTCGATCGCGGCTTGCCGGGTCTTCGCCGCCTCGAGAGCCGCCGCGGCGGCCGCAACCCGCGCGGCCTGCTCGCTCTTGACCTTCTGGAGGGCGTCGTTCGCCGCGCGGACCTTGGCCGCCTGTTCGGCGGCGGCAAGCGCGCGCGCCTTCGCCTCGGCTTCGGCGGCCTGCTTCT
>CAZZZM010000031.1:3183-18340 GCA_964658465.1 uncultured Nakamurella sp. | reverse complement strand
GTCGCTCTCGACGCCGGCGACGATCTTCAAGGGTTCCATGCGCCCTTATCGCTCCAAGCGCAGGGACGCCGCAAGCCGCTTGTGCAGCGCACCCCGCGACACCGCCGCCCGGGCCGATATGTTGACTCGGACCCACGGCTCGCATCTGATCGGCATCGGGCTTGCACGTGCCAATCCGCACGCTTGTAAGATCTAGCCGTTTCTGCCACATGTCGCCGAGATAGGACAGGATTGCTGACCAATCTTCGTCCTCGGTCTCGTCGCGCGTCAGACCGGGTTGGGGTGGACGGATGAAGGCTCAAGATACGATCGCCAGCTGGATCAACGACGACGGTCGCGCCGAACCGCGCGGCAAGCTCGCGGCATCGCCCGTGGCGCGGGCGCCGCTCGACCCCGCCGTGCGCCGCGACATCGTCTATCGCGATCCGGGCATCCCAGAGGCGCAAGGCCTCTACGACCCGGCGAAGGAGCACGATTCCTGCGGCGTCGGCTTCATCGTCAACATGCACAACGAGAAGTCGCACGAGATCGTCGAGAAGGGTCTGCAGATCCTTCTCAACATCGATCACCGCGGCGCGACCGGAGCCGACCCCAAGGCCGGCGACGGCTGCGGCATGCTGCTGCAGATCCCGCACGACTTCTTCGTCGCGAAGGCCGAACAGCTCGGCTTCAGGCTGCCGGCCGAGGGCGAATACGCGATCGGCGTGATGTTCGTGCCGAAGGACCCTGACGCGGCAGGGGACATCAAGGCCATCGTCGAGGAGACGATCGCCGCCGAGGGCTTCCGCCTGCTCGGCTGGCGCGACGTGCCCGTCGACTCGACGAAGCTCGGCGAGAGCGTCAAGCCGACCGAGCCGTCGACCCGCCAGGTCTTCATCGGCCGCGGCCCGAGCCATTCCGACCAGGACGTGTTCGAGCGCCGGCTGTTCATCCTGCGCAAGCAGATCTCGAACGCCGTCTTCGCCTGCAAGGATTCGCGGTTCGCCGGCTATTACAACGTGTCGATGTCGTCGCGGACGATCGTCTACAAGGGGCTGCTGCTCGCCAGCCAGCTCGGCGATTATTTCGACGATCTGCGCGACCCGGACATGAAGACCGCGCTGGCGCTCGTCCACCAGCGCTTCTCGACCAACACGTTCCCGTCGTGGCAGCTCGCGCACCCCTATCGCTACGTGGCGCACAACGGCGAGATCAACACGCTGCGCGGCAACGTCAACTGGATGGCGGCGCGCCAGGCCTCGGTCTCGTCCGATCTCTTCGGCGAGGACATCGAGAAGCTGTGGCCGATCTCCTACGAGGGCCAGTCCGACACCGCCTGTTTCGACAACGCGCTCGAGTTCCTGGTGATGGGCGGCTATTCGCTGACCCACGCGATGATGATGCTGATCCCGGAAGCCTGGGCCGGCAATCCGCTGATGGACGAGGATCGCAAGCGCTTCTACGAGTACCACGCCTCGATGATGGAGCCGTGGGACGGCCCCGCCGCTGTCGCCTTCACCGACGGGCGCCAGATCGGCGCGACGCTCGACCGCAACGGCCTGCGCCCGGCGCGCTACCTCGTCACCAAGGACGGCCTCGTCGTGATGGCCTCCGAGGCCGGCGTGCTGCCGATCCCCGAGGAGGACATCGTCCAGAAGTGGCGCCTGCAGCCGGGCAAGATGCTGCTCGTCGACCTCGAGAAGGGCTGCATCATCTCGGACGCCGACATCAAGAAGGAGCTCTGCGCGCTCCATCCCTACAAGAAGTGGGTCGACCGCACGCAGCTGCAGCTCGAGGAGCTGAACAGCGTCGAGGCGCGCGTGACGCGTGGTGACGTCTCGCTGCTCGATCGCCAGCAGGCGTTCGGCTACACGCAGGAGGACCTCAACCTCCTGATGACGCCGATGGCGGTGACCGGCGCCGAGGCGACGGGCTCGATGGGCACGGACACGCCGATCTCGGCGATGTCGTCGAAGTCGAAGCTGCTCTACACCTACTTCCAGCAGAACTTCGCGCAGGTGACGAACCCGCCGATCGACCCGATCCGCGAGGAGCTCGTGATGAGCCTCGTGTCGTTCATCGGGCCGCGGCCGAACATCCTCGACCACAAGGGCAACTCGAAGAAGAAGCGCCTCGAGGTCCGCCAGCCGATCCTCACCAACGAGGACCTGGAGAAGATCCGCTCCATCGGCACGATGGAGGATTCCTTCGACACCAAGACGCTCGACATGACCTACGCCTCGCAGTCGGGCGCGGAGGGCATGGCGGCGGCGCTCGACCGGCTCTGCACGCGCGCCGACCAGGCGGTGTCGGGCGGCTACAACATCATCATCCTGTCCGATCGGCTCGTCGGCGCCGACCGCATCCCGATCCCGGCGCTGCTGGCGACGGCGGCGGTGCATCATCACCTGATCCGCACCGGACTGCGCACGTCCGTCGGTCTCGTCGTCGAGACGGGCGAGGCGCGCGAGGTGCACCATTTCGCGCTGCTCGCCGGCTACGGCGCCGAGGCGATCAACCCGTATCTCGCCTTCGAGACGCTGGCCTCGATGGGCAAGACGTTCCCGGAGGCGGTCGACGCGCCGAAGGCCATCGCGCAGTACATCAAGGCGATCGGCAAGGGTCTGCTCAAGGTCATGTCCAAGATGGGCATCTCGACCTACCAGTCCTATTGCGGCGCGCAGATCTTCGACGCGGTCGGTCTCGCCGACGAGTTCGTGAAGCAATATTTCACCGGCACCGCGAGCCGCATCGGCGGCGTCGGCCTCGCCGAGGTGGCGCAGGAGAGCGCGACGCGCCACCGCGACGCGTTCGGCGATTCCCCGGTCTACAAGTCGGCGCTCGACGTCGGCGGCAACTACCAGGTGCGCGTGCGCGGCGAAGCGCATTCGTGGACGGCGCAGTCGGTGTCGCTGCTGCAGCACGCCGTCCGCGACGAGCCGGGCGCCAATGCGCTCGACAAGTATCGCCAATACGCCAAGCTCCTGAACGAGCAGGACGACCAGCTGCTGACGATCCGCGGCCTGTTCCGCATCCGCACGGCGGAGGAGGACGGGCGCCAGCCGGTGCCGCTCGACGAGGTCGAGCCCGCCAAGGACATCGTCAAGCGCTTCGCGACCGGTGCGATGAGCTTCGGCTCGATCTCGCGCGAGGCGCATACGACGCTGGCGATCGCGATGAACCGCATCGGCGGCAAGTCGAACACCGGCGAGGGCGGCGAGGAATCCGACCGCTTCAAGCCGCTGCCGAACGGCGATTCGATGCGCTCGGCGATCAAGCAGGTGGCCTCGGGGCGCTTCGGCGTCACGGCGGAATATCTCGTCAACGCCGACATGCTGCAGATCAAGATGGCGCAGGGGGCCAAGCCCGGCGAAGGCGGCCAGCTGCCCGGCCACAAGGTCGATGCGGTGATCGCCAAGGTCCGCCATTCGACGCCGGGCGTCGGCCTCATCTCGCCGCCGCCGCACCACGACATCTACTCGATCGAGGATCTCGCGCAGCTCATCTACGACCTGAAGAACGTGAACCCCGAGGCGGCGGTCTCGGTGAAGCTCGTCTCCGAGGTCGGCGTGGGCACCGTCGCCGCCGGCGTCTCGAAGGGCCGCGCCGACCACGTGACGATCTCAGGCTTCGAGGGCGGCACCGGCGCCTCGCCGCTGACCTCGATCAAGCACGCCGGTTCGCCGTGGGAGATCGGCCTCGCCGAGACGCACCAGACGCTGGTGATGAACCGCCTGCGCTCGCGCATCGCGGTGCAGGTCGACGGCGGCCTGCGCACTGGCCGCGACGTGATCATCGGCGCGCTGCTCGGCGCCGACGAGTTCGGCTTCGCGACCGCGCCACTGATCGCGGCGGGCTGCATCATGATGCGCAAGTGTCACCTCAACACCTGCCCGGTCGGCGTCGCGACGCAGGACCCGGTGCTGCGCAAGCGCTTCGTCGGCACGCCCGAGCACGTCATCAACTTCTTCTTCTTCGTCGCCGAGGAAGTGCGCGAGCTGATGGCGGCAATGGGCTACCGCCGCGTCGACGAGATGATCGGCCAGATGCAAATGCTCGACCGCGCCAAGGTGATCGAGCACTGGAAGGCGAAGGGGCTCGACTTCTCCAAGCTCTTCACCAAGCCGACGGCGATCGACGCCGATCCGATCTTCCACACGGACGCGCAGGACCACAAGCTCGAGGCGGTGCTCGACCGCCGCCTGATCGAGAAGTGCGGACCGGCGATCGAGCGCGGCGAGAAGGTCGTGATCGATGAGAAGATCGTCAACGTCGACCGCACGACGGGCGCCATGCTCTCCGGCCGCATCGCGCGCGTCCACGGCGAGGTGGGGCTGCCCGACGACACGATCGTCGTGAAGCTGACCGGCACCGCCGGCCAGAGCTTCGGGGCGTTTCTCGCCAAGGGCGTGACGCTTGAGCTCGAGGGCGAGGCCAACGATTACGTCGGCAAGGGCCTGTCCGGCGGCCGCCTCGTGGTGCGTCCGCATCCCGGCTCGGGGATCGTGCCGGAGAAGTCGATCATCGTCGGCAACACGGCGCTCTACGGCGCCACCGACGGCGAGACCTACTTCCGCGGCGTCGCCGGCGAGCGGTTCGGCGTGCGCAACTCCGGCGCCATCTCGGTCGTCGAAGGCACCGGCGACCATTGCCTCGAATACATGACCGGCGGCGTCATCGTCGTGCTCGGCGAGACCGGGCGCAACGTGGCGGCGGGCATGTCGGGCGGCGTCGCCTACATCTACGACCCCGACGGCACGCTCGAGAGCCGCTCGAACATGGCGATGGTCGAGCTCGAGCCGATCGCCGACGACGAGGCCGAGCAGGAGGCGATGTACCACCAGACGCGCGAGGCGTTCGCGCAGGGCAAGCTGAAGATCGTCGGCGATCTCACCAAGTTCGACGCGGCGCGGCTGCGGCACCTCGTCGAGAAGCACGTCGCCTACACCGGCTCGAGCCTCGCGCAGAGCCTGCTCGACGACTGGCGCAACGCGCAGGCGAAGTTCAAGAAGGTGATGCCGGTCGAGTACCGTCAGGCCATGGAGAAGCTCGCCACCACCGAGGCACAGATCCTCGAGACCGTCGGCGCCTGAACGGCACCGACGTCAAGAACCACGAAAGCGCAGGGCGGGTAGGGGAACGTATGGGCAAGATCACGGGCTTCCTCGAGATCGATCGGCGCGACCGGCGCTATCTGCCGGCCGCCGAACGGATCCGCGGCTACAAGGAGTTCATGATCCCGCTGTCCGAGGAGGCGGTGCGCGACCAGGGCGCCCGCTGCATGGACTGCGGCATTCCCTATTGTCACAACGGCTGTCCGGTGAATAACCAGATCCCGGACTTCAACGACCTCGTCTATCGCGGGCAGTGGGAGGAGGCGTCGCGCAACCTCCACTCGACCAACAATTTCCCCGAGTTCACCGGCCGCATCTGCCCGGCGCCCTGCGAGGCGTCGTGCACGCTGAACCTCACCGAGCAGCCGGTGACGATCAAATCGATCGAATGCTCGATCGTCGACCGCGCCTTCGCCAACGGCTGGGTCAAGCCCGAGGTGTTCGGCCGCAAGACCGGCAAGACCATCGCGATCATCGGCTCCGGGCCGGCCGGGCTCGCCTGCGCGCAGCAGCTCGCGCGCGCCGGGCACGAGGTGCACGTCTACGAGAAGCACGCCAAGCCGGGCGGCCTGCTGCGCTACGGCATCCCCGACTTCAAGATGGAGAAGCACCTCATCGACCGGCGCATCGGCCAGATGGAAGCCGAGGGGGTCAAGTTCCACTGCAACGTGCACGTCGGCAACGACGTCAGCCCGGACGGGCTCGTCGCGAACTACGATGCCGTGGTGCTGGCCGGCGGCGCCGAGAAGCCGCGCGACCTGCCGGTGCCCGGCCGCGATCTGCACGGCGTGCATTTCGCCATGGACTTCCTGCCGCAGCAGAACCGCCGGGTCAGTCAGGAGGCGTTCCAGTCGAACGACCCGATTCTCGCCACCGGCAAGCACGTCATCGTCATCGGCGGCGGCGACACCGGCTCCGACTGCATCGGCACCTCGATCCGCCAGGGCGCGCTGTCGGTGACGCAGCTCGAGATCATGCCCGAGCCGCCGGTGAAGGAGAACAAGCTGATGACGTGGCCGGACTGGCCGCTCAAGCTGCGCACCTCGTCCTCGCAGGAGGAAGGCGCCAACCGCGACTTCGCGGTGCTGACCAAAGAGTTCGTCGGCGACGCCGAGGGCAACGTCAAGAAGCTGCATTGCGTCCGCGTCGACGGAAAGATGAATGAGGTCGAAGGCTCCGGCTTCGACCTGCGCGCCGATCTCGTGCTGCTGGCGATGGGGTTCGTGTCGCCGGTGCAGGAAGGGCTCCTGGCAGGGCTCGGAGTCGATCTCGACAAGCGCGGCAACGTGGTCGCCGATCAGAAGGCCTACACCTCGTCCGTCGCCAAGGTCTTCGCCTGCGGCGACATGCGGCGCGGCCAATCGCTGGTCGTCTGGGCGATCCGCGAGGGGCGTCAGGCCGCCCATGCGGTCGACAAGGCGCTCATGGGCGAGACCGTCCTGCCGCGATAGCCTGCGGGCCGGCTGCCCGCTCAGCGCGAACTTTATTGAAAAGACTAATCTTTCCGCGTACTCCAGCGGGGCGGCCGCCGTAGCGTGGCCGCATCCGGGCCGGACGGTGCGGCCTGTTGCATGGTGACGCGATGGATCAGGTTCTGGCCGACGACGACGTGCTCGACGATCCGCTGGATCTCGACAACCAGCTCTGCTTCGCCCTGTACGCGGCCGCGCACGCGATCAAGAAGGCCTATCGTCCGCTGCTCGAAGGCCTCGGGCTCACCTATCCGCAATATCTGATCATGATGGTGCTGTGGCGGACCGATGCGCGCAAGGTGAGCGAGATCGGCGAGCGGCTGTCCCTCGACTCCGGCACGCTGACGCCCGTCCTCAAGCGGCTGGAGACGTTCGGTTTGATCCAACGGCGCCGCCGGCCGCAGGACGAGCGCGAGGTCGAGATCTCGCTCACCGACGCGGGCAGGGCCTTGCGCGAGAAAGCGGTCGGCGTGCGTTGCGAGATCGTGCGCCAGCTGCAGATGAGCGAGCGCGAGATCGCCAGGCTGCGGGGCGAGCTCGACAAGGTGATCGCGACGCTGGGCGGCGCCGAATAGGGCTGCGTCCTCTCTCCGCGTCTGCGTCGGCTTTCGCCGGACAATCTTGGCCGGACAGTCGATCGCACGACCGGCACGGCGTCCGATCAGCGAGGGTCGCCCGCATCGATCGGGTGACCCAGCGCCGCCTTCGCATCGATGACGTCGGCCTGCATCTGCTCGGTCATCGCCTCGATGCTCTCGAACTTCGCCTCGCCGCGAAGGAAGGCGACGAACTCGACCTGCAGCGTCCGTCCGTAGAGGTCGCCGGAGAAGTCGAAGAGGAACACCTCGAGCAAAGGCGCCCCGTCGACCTCGACGGTCGGGCGGCGGCCCCAGCTGGCGACGGCATCGTAGCTGCGCCCGTCGACGGTCGCGCGCACCGCGTAGATGCCGTGGCGCAGGCGACAGCTTGGGTCGGCGACGAGGTTGGCGGTCGGGAAGCCGAGCGTGCGGCCGAGCTTCTGGCCGCCGCGCACGGTGCCGGTGATCGCATAGGGATGGCCGAGTAGCGACGTGGCGCGAGCGATGTCGCCCTGCTCCAGCGCCTGTCGCGTGGCGGTCGACGACGCAACGACGATCGGGCCCTCGCCGTCCGACTCGACCTTGGGGACGATCTCGACATCGAAGCCGTGGCGCCGCCCTGCCTCCTCGAGGAATGCCGGCGTGCCGACGCGGGCGCGGCCGAAGTGGAAATCGTAGCCGGCGACGACGGCCTGGGCACCGAGCCGGCGCATGAGGATGTCCTCGACGAACGTCTCGGCCGGCATCGTCGCCATCGCCTTGTCGAAGGTGAGCAGGACCATGCCGTCGACGCCGAGGCTCTCGAGCAGGCGCGCCTTGTCGTCGGCCGTGGTCAGCCGGAAGATCGTTCCGCCGCCGTCGAAATAGTCGCTTGGATGCGGCTCGAACGTGACCGCCGCGCAGGGGCAGCCGAGCGCGTCGGCACGTGCCCGGGCGCGCGCGATCACTGCCGCGTGGCCCCGGTGGACGCCATCGAAATTGCCGATCGCGAGCACGGGATGCGCGAGGCCGTCCGGCGGGCTCTCGGGATCGACGGCGACGACGAAGCGCCGCGCTTGAACGTTGTCGGCCAAAACGGACCAGGATGAGTTGGGGGGCGGATCGTCGGAGCGCCGCGACCCTGCAATGGTCGATACCCCTCGTCAAGCATAACGGCAGCGCGGCCAGCACGGGTGACGCTACGTCCCGGCTGCTCGGATATTTTACCGATCCGTTTAAGGATTTCGCAAGCGCGCCGGCGCTCTAATGCGTGCAACGACGGGGGCGCATCCGGCATCCTCGGGCGTGCAAGCTACCGGCGATGGACCACGGGAGCCAGGCCATGACTGCCCATACTGCGATGCCGATTCTGGTCGTCGACGACTACCAGACGATGGTGCGCATCATCCGCAACCTCTTGAAGCAGATCGGCTACGAGAACGTCGACGACGCCGCCAACGGCGAGGAGGCGCTGCGCAAGATCCGCGAGAAGTCCTACGGTCTCATCATCTCCGACTGGAACATGGAGCCGATGACCGGCTTCCAGCTGCTTCAGAAGGTGCGCGAGATACGCGGATTGTCGGACATCCCCTTCATCATGGTGACCGCCGAGTCGAAGACCGACAACGTCATCGCCGCGCGCCGCGCCGGGGTCAGCCATTACATCGTCAAGCCGTTCAACGCGGCGACGCTCAAGGCCAAGATCGACGCGATCTTCGCGGCTGTCGCGGCCTGAAACCCGACACTCGAACCAATCGAGGGCATCGAGCGCCGCCGCGCTCGGTGCCTTTTTCTTTGGACGATGCGCCGGTCCGCGCATGGCCGGTCCGAAGACGACGACGGCCGGCCCAACAATGGCTCAGTAGCGCCCGTGGCTTCCGCGCACGGTGCCGCGCTGGCTGCGCCCGCCGCGGGCGCCGGCCTCGACGCTCGGGCGCGACGGATCGGTCAGGAACATCGGCTTGGCGAAATAATAGCCCTGGGCGACGTTGATGCGCGTCGCGGCCTGCAGGTAGGCCAGTTCCTCGTAGGTCTCGACGCCCTCGACGACGATGCGCAGGTTGAGGGCGTTGCCGAGCAGCTCGATCACCTTGAGGATCGTCTGGTTGCGCGGCTTGGCGTGGATGCCGGTGATGAACGAGCGGTCGACCTTGAGCTCGTCGGCGGTGATCTCCGCCAGCATCGACAGCGAGGAATAGCCGACGCCGAAGTCGTCGATCGAGACGCCGATCCCGTGCTCGCGCAGCATCGGCAGGATGTGGCTCTGGAACTCGCCCTTCGAGAGAAAGGCCTCCTCGGTCAGCTCGAGCACGAAGCGGCCGGGATAGCCGGTATAGGCCAGGCGCTCGACCAGGGCCTTCATGAAGACGAGGTCGGTCGCCTGCTTGGCCGCGACGTTCAGGCTGATCGTCGCATTCGGGCCGAAGGCGTCGTTGATCTCGTCGATCTGGCCGATCACCTGCTCGAACAGGATCATCGAGATCTCGTCCATCAGGCCGAGCTCGATCGCCAGCTTGATGAAGTCGCCCGGCGCGCGGATGATCCCGTTCTCGTCGCGCCAGCGCAGCAGCACCTCCAGCCCGACGATCTCGTCGGTACGGAAGTCGACTTTGGGCTGGAAGGCGCACAGGAAGCTGCGGTCGCGTATCGCCAAGCGCAGCCGCTGCTCGACCTCCATGCGCGCCGTCGCCGCCTCCGAGAGGTTGGCGTCGAAGAGCCGGATGCCGCCTTTGGTGGATTCCTTCACCCGGTACATCGCGCTGTCGGCGGCGGCGCGGAGCACCTCGTAGCTCTGCCCGTGCGCCGGGTAGAAGCTGACGCCGATCGACGCCGAGGCGAAGATCTCGAAACCGTCGATGAAGAACGGCTCGCGGAAGCGCGACGAGAGGCGCTCGACCTCGGGTCCGATCTCGTCGGCCGACGCGAGCGGCGCCGTCAGCAGAACGAATTCGTCGCCGCCGACGCGCGCCAGGAGGTCGGTGCCGCGCGAGTTCTCGGAGATGCGGCGGGCGATCTTGACGAGCAACTGGTCGCCGACGCCGTGGCCGTAATAGTCGTTGATGAACTTGAAGTTGTCGACGTCGATGAAGGACAGCGCGAACGACGGCGCGCCCTCGGCGATCATCGAGTTCACCGTCTGCTGCATCAGGTTCGTCTTCGGCAGGCCGGTGAGATCGTCGAAGAAGGCGCGCTTGGCGAGCTCGTCCTCGACGCGGTTGCGCTCGGTGGTGTCGGTGAGGGTCAGGACGTCGTAGCTGCGGCCGTCGAGCTCGACGACGTGGCGCCCCGCTTCCATGCAGGGACGCGTCTCGTCGGCCTCGCCCGTTTGAGCGAAGGCCAGGGCCGTCGAGTTGGCGTAGAGGCTCGTGCCCGCGGCGCGGTCGTGGATCGCCAGCCCGAGCGGCAGCTTCTCGAGGACGCGCGCGACGAGAGCGTCGCGTCCGGGGTCGGCGCGTCGCGGATCGGGTGGACTAGCGGCGCGCCCTTCCGGCGTCATAGGCTAACGTCGCAGGAGTTGGTACTTGGCCTGGTCGAGCCGTGCGCTCGCGCTCTGCAGGGCACCGGCGTCCGCCACGGGAACGACCATCTCCTCCTGCCGCGGCTTGCGATCCGTCGCCGCACGCCGCCAGCGATCGACGACCTCCTGCACGAACTCGATCCCGACGCGTCTCTCCGGCTCCAGCGACCAGCTGCCGATCGCTTCGCTGTGCGGAAGCAGGTGCTGGGGCAGCGTCCGGAAGGTCATGCGGGTCGGCAGCGGTACCGCCTCGCCGATGCCGATGATCTCGCGCGTCGCGAGCGTCGGGATGAAATCGAGCAGGTCGGCCGTATCGTCGCTCACCGCCGAGCGCAGCAGCGCCTGGTCGCGCTCGTTGGCCATGCGCATCGCGAACAGCGTGGCGCATTGCGAGATGATCGTCGGGTCGAGCTCGGCGGGGCGCTGCGAGACGAGGCCGAGGAAGACGCCGTACTTGCGGCCCTCCTTGGCGATGCGCGAGATCGCCCGGCGCGTCGGCGCGAAACCGATCGAATGATCGATCGAGGCGTAGCGATGCGCCTCCTCGCAGACGAAGAGCAGCGGGATCGCGCCGTCGCTCCACAGTCCGAAGTCGAAGGCGAGACGGCACAGCACCGAGACGACGGCGTCCATCACCTCGACCGGAAGCCCGGCCAATTGCATCACGGTGATCGGCTTGCCCTGCATGTCGATGCGGAACAGCTGGTTCAGTAGCTCCGCCATCGTGTCGCCGCCGACGTTGGCGTTCTCGAACATGAAGTCGTAGCGCGGGTCGTTGCGGATCGTCTCGATGCGGGTGATGAGGCGGTGGTAATTCATCCGGCTCGAGCGGTTCTCGAGCTTTCCCATGCGCTCGTCGATGAGCGCGATGAGATCCTGCAGCATGTAGGGCACCGGCGTGTCGATGGTGAAGCCGGTCGAGCGCGGGTCGAACCGCTTCAGCGAGAGGCGGTCGGCGACCTTGTATTGGAGGTACTGGCTCTTCGCGATCGGGATCAGCTCGGCGAGGATCTCCAATTCCTCGTCGAGGCCGGGACGCCCGCCGTAGATGACGTCGACCACCTCCTCGAAATTGAACAGCCAGAACGGCAGCTTCGACGCGCGCGGATTGACGACGTTGGCCATGTCGCCGAAGCAGCGGCCGTATTCGTTGTGGCTGTCGAGCACGAACATGCGCAGGTCCGGCCGTACGCCGAGGATCTCGCGCAGCATGACGGCGACGCCGCTCGACTTGCCGACGCCGGTGGAGCCGAGCACCGCGAAATGCCGATTGAGGAGCGCATCGACATCGACATGCGCCTCGATCGTGGGATCGTTGTAGAGCCGGCCGATCGAGATCGACCGTTCGGCGCGCCGGCCGTAGATCAGGCCGATGCCGTCGCGCGGGAGGACGCAGGCCTCGTCGCCGATGTTGGGATAGCTGGCGAGGCCGCGGCGGAACATGGCGGCGCCGTCGCCGCCCGCGACGATCTCGCCGACGAGGTCCACGCAGGCCGTCACGCGCGGCGCGGTCGCCTGGGTGGCGGGCACGCTCGCGATCTCGGTGATCATGCCGACCGGCCGGGCCCCGCCCGCCTCGATCGAGAGGAACGCACCGACCGTGATACGCTCGCTGCGCGACAGATCGAGATCGATCGTTGCACGAGACCCGCGCACCGATGAGATGCGCCCGATGTGCGAACCGATGCCGAACGTGGGAGGCTGGTCCATAATTCCCTCCCGCTACAGCGGCCAGCATTTGCCGTGCAGCCTTGAGAAACCGTGTATGTCGAGCTTAACCGGCATAAGTTGACGTTGCGTCTACGCGGGAAACGACGATGAATCTGGTCAGGACGGCAATGCCGTCGCCGGTCGGGACTTTGACGCTCGTCGCCTCCCCGGCGGGGTTGGTCGCGGTGCTTTGGGAGCACGAGGACGGCAGCCGGGTGCAGCTGGCGCCCCTCGACGCCATCGCGACGACGCCGACGAACGCGATCCTCGTCGAGGCGCGGCGGCAGCTTGCGCGCTATCTCGACGGCGCGCTCGACCGCTTTGCGCTGCCGCTCGACCTTCGCGGCACCCCCTTCCAGCGCAGCGTCTGGCGGGCGCTCGTTACCATCCCCTACGGGTGCACGCGCACCTACGGCGAGGCCGCCGCGCAGCTCGGCCGCCCGGCGGCGGGTCGCGCGGTGGGGGCCGCCAACGGCCGCAACCCGCTTTCGATCGTCGTGCCCTGCCATCGGCTCGTCGGCGCCGGCGGAGGCCTGCACGGCTTCGCCGGGGGGCTCGCGGCCAAGCGCTGGCTCATCGATCTCGAGGCCCGCCACCGCGAGGCGTCCACGGCGTCGAAGCTCGTTGCCGGCTTGGCGGCGTGAGCATGGAGGAGCTGCCGCAGGACGCGCTCGACGCGCTGCATCGCGTCTTCGGCTTCGTCGACCTCAAGCCCGGGCAGGCCGAGGTGGTGGCGGCCGTCCTCGCCGGCGAGGACGTGCTGGCCGTGATGCCGACCGGCGCTGGCAAGTCGCTCTGCTACCAGCTCCCGGCCGTCGTCGGTCGCCGCCTCACCGTCGTCGTCTCGCCGCTGATCGCGCTGATGCGCGACCAGGTCGGCGCGCTGCAGGCGAGGGGCGTCGCGGCGGGCGGCCTTCACTCTGGCAACACCGGGGCCGAGGCGGCCGACGTCGAAGCCGCGCTGCGACGGCGCGCTTTGCGGCTGCTCTACGTGTCGCCAGAACGCCTGCTGCGCCCCGGCACCATCGGCCTGCTCCGCGACGCCGGGTGTGACCGGCTGGCCATCGACGAGGCGCATTGCGTCTCGCAATGGGGGCACGACTTCCGACCGGAATACATGGAGCTGCGCGCCGCCGCCGATGCGCTCGGCGATCCGGCCATCCTCGCCGTCACCGCTTCGGCCGACCACGCGACGCGCGAGGAGATCGTCGCGAAGCTGTTCCGCCGCGCGCCGCGCCGCTTCGTGCGCTCGTTCGACCGGCCCAACCTGCACCTCGCCATCGCCCGCAAGGGCGACGCGCTCGCGCAGATCCGCGCCTTCCTGAAGCCGCGCAAGGGGCAGGCGGGCATCATCTACGCCGCCTCGCGCAAGGGGGTGGAGAAGCTCGCCGACAGGCTCGCCAAGGACGGCGTGTGGGCGCTGCCCTACCACGCCGGCATGGAGCCGCACCTGCGCCACGCCCACCAGGACGAATTCCTGCGCGGCAAGGGCGTGGTCGTGGTGGCGACCATCGCCTTCGGCATGGGCATCGACAAGCCGGACGTGCGCTTCGTCTGCCATGCCGACCTGCCGGGCTCGGTCGAGGGCTATTACCAGGAGATCGGCCGCGCCGGCCGCGACGGGCAGCGCTCCGACACGTTGATGCTGTGGGGCGAGGGGGATGTGCGGCTGCGCGAGCGCCAGATCGCCCTGTCCGATGCCGGCCCGGCGCACAAAGCCGTCGAGCGCCGGCGCCTGTCGGCGCTGCTGGCGCTCTGCGAGACGCCGCGCTGCCGCCGCCAGACCCTGCTCGCCGCCTTCGGCGAGGAGGGACCGGCCTGCGGCTTCTGCGACATGTGCGACGGCGCGCATGCGATGTTCGACGGCAAAGTCGCCGCGCAGAAGGCGATGTCGGCAGTCCTGCGCACGGCGGGGCGCTTCTACCCCGGCCACCTCGCCAACCTCCTGATCGGCAACGCGACGGAGGCGATCTCGCGCCACGGCCACGACGACCTGCCGACCTTCGGCGTCGGCGGCGAGTTCACATCCGCCGAATGGCGCAGCGTGTTCCGGCAGATCCAGGCGGCCGGGTTGATCGTCCAGGACGAAGAGGACGGCGGCCGCTGGATGGTCACCGAAAGCGGCCGCGCGGTTCTGAAGGGCGACGCCGCGCTCGACCTCGTCGCAGCCGAGCCGTCGACCCGCAAGGGGCGCGCCGCACGTGCCGCGCTGGCCGGCGTCGCCGGCGGCGACGGGCCGACGCCACGCGGGGAGATGCCGGCGTCGGGCGGCGACGAGACCGCGCTGACCACCGACGACGCCCGGCTCTTCGCCCGACTGAAGGCCTGGCGGCTCGAGATCGCGCGGGCGCAGAAAGTGCCGCCCTACGTCGTCTTCAGCGACCGCACGCTGCGCGCCATCGCCGCCGGCCGCCCGCGCGACGCGGTCGATCTCGGCCGTCTGCACGGGATCGGCCCGGCCAAGATCGCGAGCTACGGCGACGCCGTGCTCGCGGTGCTGGCCGCGCACGCCGAGGCGTGAGCCGCAGGCGCTTCCGTCACCCGAGGGCGGAGGGAAGGGAGCGCGACGCTACTTCTGCTTGGCGATGATCTTGTCCTTGATGCCGTCGTAGGTCTTCTGCGGCAGGATGCCCTTGGCGACGAGGTCGTCCTTGCCCTTCCACGGGCGGCCGGCGATGATCTTCTTGGCGCGCGCATCGCCGACCCCCTTCAGCGCCTTCAGCTTGTCCTCCGACGCCGAGTTGAGATCGAGCGGCGCCGCCTTCGGCGCGGCCTTCGACATCGACGGCGAGGATTTCATCATCGAGG
>CAZZZM010000031.1:0-3173 GCA_964658465.1 uncultured Nakamurella sp. | reverse complement strand
ACTCGTGGGGCTCGGCCCGGGGCTGACGCCTTCGGGCGACGACTTCATCGCCGGGGCGGGGGCCTGGGCGTGCGCCGGCAGCGCGAGCGCGACGACGGCGGCGAGAGCGAGGAGCGAATTCTTGAGGATCATGGTGCGGCAGGTCCCGAGCGCCGCGCCGATCGCGGCGGCCGAAGCTGAGCCGCAACGCCTGCCAGGGTCAAGTACCGGAGGGGCTTGGGCTCGCGGACATCATGGCTGGAAGATCAGCGTCACGTAGACGAAGAACACCACCAGGTGCATCGCGCCCTCCAGGATCGTCGTGCGGGCCCCCGAGAACGTCAGCGTCGCCAGCACGAGGGTCAGCGCCAGCAGCACCATCTCGGCCGGCGGCAGGCCGAGCACGATGTCGCCGCCGGTGATCACGCTGACGGCGACGATGGCCGGCACGGTGAGGCCGATCGTCGAGGCGGCGGCGCCGAGGCATAGGTTGATCCCGCGCTGCAGCTGGTTGGCAGAAACCGCGCGCAGCGCCGTGATGCCTTCGGGTGCCAGCACGATGAGCGCGATGACGAGTCCGCCCAGCGCCTCCGGCAAGCCGGCGGCGGCGAGCCCGCGGTCGAGCAGCACAGCGAGCTTCTTCGACAAGAGCACGATCGGCAGGATCGAGGCGACGAGCAGCGTGACATGGCGCGCCGTCGCACCGCGGCCTTCCCGCGGGGGACCGGCTTCCGCGAAGGCCGGGTCCGTGTCGGCCTCGCCGGGCGGCTGCAGGAAGAAGCCGGTGTGGCGCGCCGTCTGCACGACGAGGAAGGTCGCATAGAGTGCAAGGCAGAAGACCGAGAAGGCGATCTCCTGGCCGTAGGTGAGCGTGCCGCCAGGCGTCGAGCGGGTGAAGGAGGGCAGGATGAAGGCGATGACCGACAGCGGGATGATCGTCGCGAGATAGGCGGAGGCCCCCTGCATGTTGTAGCGCTGCGCGCCGTGGCGCAGGCCGCCGACAAGCAGGCCGAGCCCGACGATGCCGTTCATCACGCTCATCACGACCGCGAACATCGTGTCGCGCCCGAGCGTCGACGCGGCGTGGTGCTGGCCCTGGCCGCCGAGCATGACGGCGGCGATCAGCGCCACCTCGATGAGCACGATGGCGAGCGTGAGGACCAGCGTGCCGTAGGGCTCGCCGAGGATCTCCGCGAGATGCTCCGCCTCCTCGGTGACGCCGAAGGCCGACCACAGCATGATCGCGAGAAGCACCGCGAAGAGTGGGACTTCCAGCAGCGGCGGCAGGCCGGCGAACAGCGCCGGCACCAGGATGGCGACGCCGACGGCGCCCCACGCGAGGAGGAGGCGGAGGGTGGTCACGCGGCGACGGGAGTGCGGAGCATCCGCGAGCTGTACGGAGGCATCCCCGCGAGGTCACGCGAAATGCGGCGGCCGCATCAGTACCCCACCGCTAGCGTGCCGCGCTGGCGCGGGTCGGCGGCGCCAGCGAGCAGGCCGTCGGCGATGGCGATCGAGGAGGCCGAGCCCCAGGCGTCGCGCGGCGACAGCTCGTAGCCCATGTCTCGCAGCAGGCGCTGCGTGTCGGGGGACAGTCCCGGCTCGATGAACAGCTTGTCGGGCAGCAACTGGTCGTGCACGCGCGGCATCTCGGTCGCGGCGGCGATGTTGAGCTTGAAGTCGACCCGATCGAGGATGAGCTGCAGCACGGTGGTGATGATCGTCGAGCCGCCGGGCGAGCCGGTGACGAGCTCCAGCTTGCCGTCCCGAAACATCATCGTCGGCGTCATCGAGGAGAGCGGGCGTTTGCGTGGGCCTGGCGCGTTGGCCTTGCCGCCGGTCAGCCCGAACGCGTTGGGCGCGCCGGGCTTGGCGGCGAAATCGTCGAGCTCGTCGTTGAGCAGCACGCCGGTACCGTCGGCGACGAGGCCGACGCCGAAGGAAAGGTTGAGCGTGTAGGTGTTGGCGACGGCATTGCCGTCGGCATCGACCACCGAGAAATGCGTAGTCTGCTCGCTCTCGTAGGGCGCGGGGTCGACGGCGGCGATCTCGCCCGCCGGCCTGGCGCGGTCGGGCGGGATGAGGGCGCGGAGCTTGGCGGCGTAGGCCTTCGAGATCAGTCCCTTCACCGGGACGTCGACGAAGGCGGGATCGGCGAGATATTCGGCGCGGTCGGCATAAGCGAGCTTTTCCGCCTCCGCCATGTCGTGGATGGTCTTCGCCGACAGCGCGCCCTGCGCGGCGAGGGGCAGGTCTTCGAGGATGTTGAGAAGCTCGATGACATGCACGCCGCCCGACGACGGCGGCGGCATCGAGACGATCGTATGCCCGCGATACGTCCCCTGGAGCGGCGTGCGCTCGATCGCGCGATAGCCGGCGAGATCGTCCATCGTCATCGCGCCGCCCGCCGCCTTCACGGCGGCGACGATCTTTTGCGCGACGGGGCCTTCGTAGAAGCCTTTCGGCCCCTCGCGGCCGACCGTCGCCAGCGTGGCGGCGAGGTCGGGCTGGCGCAGCACGTCGCCGTGGCCGAGCGGCGTGCCGTCCGGATGCAGGAAGATCGCCGCCGACGACGGCCACGCCTTCAGGCGCGTCGCCTTGGCGAGCGAGTCGGCAAGGTCCTCCTCGACGGGGATGCCGTCGCGGGCGAGCTTTTCCGCCGGCGCGGCGAGGTCGGCGAGCGTGAACTTGTGCGAGCCGTACGCGTCGAGCGCCAGCGCGAGGCCGGCGACGGTGCCCGGCGTGCCGACGGCGAGGCCGGTGTCGCGCGACAGCCGCGCCACCGCGTTGCCTGCGGCGTCGAGAAAGACGTCCGATCGGGTCGCGGCGGGCGCCGTCTCGCGGTAGTCGATCGCGACGGTCTTTCCCGCCTTGGCCAGATGCACGAGCATGAAGCCGCCGCCGCCGAGGTTTCCGGCGCGGGGCAGGGTGACGGCGAGCGCGAAGGCCGTCGCCACCGCCGCATCGACGGCGTTGCCGCCCTTCTTCAGGATCTCGAGCCCGACGCGGGCGGCGGTCCCCTCCTGCGCGACCACCATGCCGTGGCGGGCGATGACGGGCAGGTTGCGGGCGCCCTGGCCGAGGATCGGCGGCGGCGGCTCGGCCTGCGCGGGCAGGGGCATGGGCAGGGGCAGGAGCAGGGCGACGAAGAGGGAGATCACGCTTTTCCTTCTCCCGCCTGCGGGAGAAGGTGG
>CAZZZM010000030.1:4295-19112 GCA_964658465.1 uncultured Nakamurella sp. | reverse complement strand
CGTTCCTTCTCGTCCTCCTCGACCGGCTGCGGGTCGGTCACCTTCTCCCCCTCCGGCTCCGGCGCCGCATCCAGCACTTCCGACGCGGCCCCTTCGGCCTTGGCGCGGTCGAGATCGCCGAACGATCCGAGCGGGAAGCGCAAGACGGGCTTGATCACCCGCCCGACACAAAACGCGTCGAGGGCATCGTTGACCAGCTCGAAGGGGAAGAAGCTCAGCAGCTTGTCGATCGGCAGCCGTCCCTGCGCCTGCAGCGCGACCAGCTCGGGAATCAGCACCTGCGGGTCGGCGTGGCCGTCGGCGGAAATGACGAGCGTCGCGCCGTCGGCGACCTGGTCGTCGTAATCCACCGTCGTGCCTTGCGGCGGATCGACCAGAGCGCAGATGCCGCCTTCGATGAGGCTGTCGCGGCAGGCTTGTCGCGCCGCGTCCGTGGCCGTCGTGTCGAGCGCGAAGCGCGCGCCGGCGCCTGTCATGCTCCTCACCGCCGAGGCGAGGTCGTCGGTGTCGTGCACGACGACGGTGGCGCCGAGCTCGGTCGCGAGCGTGCGCCGCGCCTCGTCCGGCTCGGCGACGAAGATCGTGCCGGCGCCCCTTGCGCGCGCGACCATGATCGCGACGAGGCCGATCGCGTCGGCCCCGGTGACGACGAGCGTGTCCTCGGCCTCGAAGCGAAAGCCCTGCGCGATCACGCCGGCGCCGATCAACAGCTCGCTGCCCAATCCGGCGAGGATCTCGAGCGGGGCGTCGACCGGCAGCTTGATCGCCGAGGCGGCGCGGCAGAGCGCGTGGGTCGCAAAGGAGGACTGGCCGAAGAAGAAGCCGTTGACTTCGACCGCATCGTGCGGAGGCTCGTCGGCACGCTCCTCGACCAGGAAGGGCGCCGAGCCGTCGAGCCGACGCCCGCCGAGGTTCAGCGCGGCGAATTGCGTGCAGGCGCGCGGCCGCCCGGCGATGCAGGCCGCGCAGACACCGCACGATGCCGCGCTGACGATGACAGCATCGCCCGTCGCGACATGGGTGACCTCCGCGCCGGTCTTCTCGACGATGCCGGTGCCTTCGGTGCCGGGCACGAAGGGAAGCGCCATCGGAAGGTCGCCGGCGATCGCCTTGAGATCGGCCCGCGCGACGCCGCACGCGACGAGGCGTACCAGCACTTCGTCGGCGCGCGGCTCGTCGAGGTCCAGGCCCTCGATGGCGAGCGGCGCGTGGCGCGAGCGGGCGACGGCTGCTTTGACTTTCAAAGGGAGAGCTTCCTCTTCTCGCGGAACAGCGACCTTAGAGGCTCGACGCCGCCGTCAAAAGCCCGGGCGTTAGGAATCCGGACGCGGCCCGAACGAATCGTCGACGAATCGGGCGAGGCCGCCGGTTGCGGCTTCGTTCGTACCAGATGATGCGTCTGCGACCGGGGCGACACCGCAAGCGGCAGCGGACGCGCGTCCGAAAGGGGGGCGCGCGGCAGTTTCCCGTTAATGGTTGCGCTTCAAACCGGCACGATCCGGTGCACGATCCGTATCCCGGTGCGCTGCCGAAGCGTTTGGCCGCCTTAAGCTTCGGCACCGGTACGGAACGAATCGCCGACGAATCGCGTGTCGTGTGGGGTTGCGCTGGCGTTCATGCTAGACCTCGTGGGTCGCGCGCGGCGAGACGGATATCTTCGATGCGGACACGCACTCGCGTGTCGCGGCCCGTTAACCGAAGCGCCCCGAAATGGGACATGATCGAAAGCACATGGCGAAGACGGGCACGATCAGGGTCGGCATCGGCGGTTGGAGTTTCGAACCCTGGCGCGAGACCTTTTATCCCGACAAGCTGGCCAAGACGAAGGAGCTCCATTTCGCCAGCCGGCAGGTGACGGCGATCGAGATCAACGCCACCTTCTATCGCACCCAGAGCCCGACGACCTACCAGAAGTGGGCCGCCGAGACGCCCGACGACTTCGTCTTCGCGGTCAAGGCCAACCGCTTCACCGTCAACCGCAAGAACCTCGCCGACGGCGCCGAGTCGGTCGAGCGCTTCCTGGCGAGCGGGATGACCAAGCTGGGCGCCAAGCTCGGGCCGATCCTGTGGCAGCTGGCCGGGACGAAGAAATTCGACGCCGACGAGATCGAGACCTTCTGCGCGAGCCTGCCGCACGAGCGCGACGGCGTCCGCCTGCGACACGTCCTGGAAGTTCGGCACCAAACCTTCGTCACGCCGGCGCTCGTCGAGATCGCGCGCAAGCACAACATCGCGATCTGTCTCGCGATCTCCGACGACTATCCGCTGATCGCCGATCCGACCGCCGACTTCTGCTATCTGCGGCTGCAGACGACGCGCGATATCGAGACGGGCTACGAGGCCGGCGAGACCGCGACATGGGCAAAACACTGCCACGAGCTCGCCGCCGGGCGACCGGCCGAAGGCCTGCCGCTGCTCGCGCCGGCCCCGAAGGCGATGCCGCGCGACGTTTTCGCGTTCATGATCTCCGGTGCCAAGCACCGCAACCCCGCCGCGGCGAAGGCGCTGATCGCCGCTCTGTGATCGACGCGCTCTTCGCTCGAAAAGGAAGCGCTACATCGCCAGTTGCACCCGCACCGGCACGTGGTCGGACGGCTTGTCCTCGGCGCGGCGCGCCTTGTCGATCGTCACGGTCTCGAGCCGATCCGCCGCCTGCGGCGACAGCAGGACGTGGTCGATGCAGATGCCCTTGTTCCGCTGCCACGCGCCGGCCTGGTAGTCCCAGAAGGTGTAGAGCCCCGCCGCGTCGGTCGTGGCGCGCAGCGCGTCGGTGAGCCCGAGGTTGAGCAGCGCACGGAACCTGGCGCGCGTCTCCGGCCGGTAGAGCGCGTCGCCGACCCAGGCGTCGGGGTCGTAGACGTCGCGCGGCATTGGGATCACGTTGAAGTCGCCGAGCATCACCATCGGCTCCTCGAGCGCCAGCAGGGCGCGCGCGCGGGCGTGCAGCCGGTCCATCCACGCGAGCTTGTAGGTATATTTCTCGGTGTCCGGCGGGTTGCCGTTGGGCAGATAGAGGCAGCAGATCCGCACCGGCGCCGCGTCCGTCGTCACCAGGGCTTCAATGTAGCGCGACTGCACGTCGGTCTCGTCGCCGGGCAGGCCGGCCTGGACTTCCATCGGACGCTTCGACAGTACGGCGACGCCGTTCCAGCTCTTCTGCCCGTGGATCGCCAGATTGTACCCCTCGGCCTCGATCTCGAGACGCGGGAACTGCTCCTCGGTGCACTTGATTTCCTGCAGGCAGAGGACGTCCGGCGACACCTCGCGCAGGTAGCGCAGCAGGTTGTCGAGGCGCGTGCGCACCGAGTTGATGTTCCAGGTCGCGATCTGCATGAAACTTACCCCAGCGCCTCGCGCCAGCTGTACAGGCTCAGGCCCGGATGGAAAAACGGGTCGTCGCGCAGGACGTGGCGCCAGCGCTCGAGAAAGATCGCGCGCTCGTCGTCGTGCACGGCGAGCCGGCGCAGCGTGGCGCCGCCGCGCGAGGCCGACTCCTCATGGAGGATGTGCACGGCCGGGTCGACGATCGTCTGCCAGCCGCGCGCGTTGAGCTTGAGGCAGAGGTCGATGTCGGAGAGCTCGATCGGCAGATGCGCGGCATCGAAACCGCCGACCGCCTCGAATTTTTCGCGCGCGACTGCGAGGCAGGCGCCGGTGACCGCGGAGACCTCGTGGACGGCGAGGTTGCGGCTCGACCAGCCGGGGTCGTCGCCGGGCGCCGGCGCCCCAAAATGGCCTGCGCTGCCGCCCATGCCGAGCAGCACGCCGACATGCTGCAGCCGCCCGTCGGGATAGGTGAGCCGGGCGCCGACGGCGCCGATCGCGGGGTCGGTGGCGTGCGCGCAGAGCCGGTCGAGCCAGTCGTCCGTCAGCACCTCCGTGTCGTCGTTGAGGAAGACGAGGATGTCGCCGCGTGAGCGCGCCGCGGCCTCGTTGCAGATCGCCGAGAAGTTGAAGGCGCCGGGATAGTCGACGACGACGGTGCCGGGTTCGTCGCGCAGCGACGCCAGATGGCGGCGCGCCGCGTCGGTGGTGCTGGCGTTGTCGACGACGACGATCTCGACGTCGCCCGGTGTCCGCGCGCGGATTGCGCCAACGGCGCGGGCGAGCAGGGCAGGGTGGTCCTTCGTCGGGATGATCACCGACGCGCGCACCCGGCGCGGCGCGACGGGCGCGGCGGCGATGGGCTCGATACCCGGCGACGCGAACGGGGTCTCCACCATGACGCGGCGCAGCGGCACGACGTCGTAAGGCGCGAGCGAGTCCGCGACGCGAGCGCTCAAGGCGCCCGGCGACGCCAGCGCCGCGCGAATGTCGGCCGCGGGCGCGCCCGCATTGCGCACGAAGATGGGGCTGCGCAGATACGGGCGTGCCGCCTGCAGGCGCGGGCTCCAGCCCGGCAGCAGCATCGGGCACGCCGATCCCGCCACGACAGCATCGCCGTAGAACAGGCGCGCGCGTGGTCGGCGCTGTGCTTGTTCGACGAGGCAGGCCAGCGCCGTCGGTGGAAGTGCCTCGCCGGCGGTGATCGTGCCGACGAGTGAAAGAGGGTCGTCTTCGGCTGGAAACGCTGCAACCGTCGCGATGCGCGGGTCGGCGGAACGAAACGGGGTGCCGACGAGAACCGCGCGCCAGCCCGTGAAGAATTGCGCTTCGAGGCTGGCGCAGGTGCGCGCGACGGCGACATCGTCGGCGCCATCGGCCCGCACGAGCACCACGACGGCGGGCGCTTCGCGCCAGTCGAAGCGTGGCCGATCAAGGCCGGTGAGGTCGGGTGTCCGCGCACGCCGGCGATGCCACGTCGCGGCCCGCGCGAGCGGCGTCGCCCCGATCGCCCAGGCGAGATTGTTGTCGGATTCAGGCCCCCAGCCGATGAGCCGGGTCAGAATGGCGCTGCGAGTCGACCTCGGGTTGCGGCGCAGGCCCTCCGCCAGAAGCGCCGGCCACCAGCGCCGGCGCACCCGCTCGATCACGAAGTCGAAGGGACCCAGCCGGTTCGTCGGGCTGATCGACAGGCCGACGGCCCCGCTGGGCACGCGGCCGACCCACACCGCCGCGCCGACCACCGGACCCGCGGCGATGTGCTCGACGAAACCGCCGTCGCGCCGATGGAAGCGCAGGATCGGCCGGACCGGCTCATCCCAGAAGCTCGAACGATAGGCGAACTCGACGAAGCGCCCCGCGAGACGACCGAAATCGAGGCCCGTGACGGCGAGCCACGGCTCGACGCCGAGTGCCTCGAAGCGCCCGTCGCGCCGCTCGACGTCGCGCTCGCACTCGAGCCGGACGGCTGACATCGGCGTTCCGGCCTAGAGACGATGGTCAATGACCGACGCGGTGATCGTGGCGCCGCAGATCCACATCATCAGGAAGGCGAAGAAGATGAGAAGGAGATCGGCCCAGCGTTCCGGATAGGTGAAGTCCTGCGGCAACGACGGCGGCTGGAAGACCTCGAGGTAGACCTGCTGACGCTCCGACGCGATGCGCGCGCGCTCGACCCCGTTGCTGGCGAACTTGTACATCGTCTCGGCGAACTGCTTCTTCAGTTCGAGCGTCTCGAACTCCGCGACCGTCGCGGCCATGTTGCTCGAGATCGTTTTCGAGCCCGCCATCTCGTTCTTGATCTGGTCGATGTGGTTGTTGATGCTGGCGAGCTTGTCGCGCAGCGTCGTCATGCCCGGAGCGTTGGGTCCCTGCACCCGTTCGGCGACGAAGACCTGCCCTTCGGCTTCGATCTTGTCCGCCATGAGCTCGATCAACAGCTTGCCGCTGGATTCGGCGCTCTGCTGCGGGTCCAGCACACGGCTCGAATTGCGGAAGCTCGTGAGATTGGTCAGCGCGGAGCGGACCTCGCCCTCGGAGCGCCGCATCTCGTCCTCGGCCGTCTGCATCATGTCGGTGCGGACCTTGAGCGAAAGCTGATTGACCAGGGTTTCGCTCGACTTGATGATCGCCTGCGCGAGCTGCAGCGCATCCTCGCGCCGGAAGGCGACGACCTTCACGGTCAGGATTCCGGACGTCGATTCGATGTTCACCAGCACCATCTGTTTCCAGTATTTGGTGAGGTCCTCGATCGTGGCGTCGCGCGGCAATCGCGCCCAGAAATCCGCCTCCGGCCGCTGGTAGATCGCGCGGATGTCGAGCCTGCGCGATATGTCGTCGATGATGGCGCGGCTGTGGATGTAGCTGGCGACGATCTCGGCGTCCTCGCCGCCGAGCCTGATCGCGCCCGTCATGCCAGGGACGGCGGCGCCACCGGACCCTTCTTCCGCCTTCTTGCTGTCGCTGCCGCCGACGTTGATCCCGTCCATGCCCGAACCGAGAAGCGGTTCGGTCTGACGCACCATGAAGCGGGTCTCGGCGACATACTGGTCGCTCGCGAAGGCGAAAAGATAGACCGCACTCGTCAGGAACGGCAGAAGGACGAAGAGCGCGAGGCTCCACCCGACGATGTTGAAGCTGCGTTTCGGCTGCGCCTCGGTGGTGAGATCGCGAAGGTCCACCTCGGTCCGCGGCGCCAGCGCGACCTCGCGACCGGCGGCTCGGCGAATGGGCGACAGCGCGCGGGACACGAGGCTGCGCCGTTCCGGAACGAGCTCGTTCGCCTCGCGTGTGGCCGACAGCGGCTCGCGATCACGGATGTCCGTCATACGAGGCCCCTGCGCATGAGGGAGATGATTCCAAGCGCCGCGGCCCACAGGACGAGACCGCCGCCGGCGACGAGCGAGATGTCGAGCCCGCGACGCGGATACTTGGCCTCCTGCGCCTCGACGGGCTTCACGAAGGTGGTGATGTACATCAGCTTCGTTTCGCTCGCGATGGTCGCGTGCTCGAACGCCGCCAGCGCTCCGGCGTAGATCTTCTCGGCGATCTCGTTGTTGAGCATCGCGTAGTCGAGGCGGGACATCGAGCCCGACAGCGGCTTCTGTTCGCCCTCGCCAGGGGACTTCATGCTGGTCATCTGCGCCTGCAATTGCGCGACCTGCTTCTTCGCGGCATCGATCCTGGTCTGCAGGTTCTTCAGCTGCGGCGAGCCGACGTTCACGTAACGCCGCATTGAATCATAGCTCTGCTGCGACTTCAGCAACTGGCCGCGGACCTGGGTCATGAGGTCGTTGAGCCCCTGCGACGCATCTTTCGCGCTGAGGAGGCCCTCCTGGTTGCGCGCCTTCTCGAGCTCCGCGCGCGACTCCGCCAACCGCGTCTGCGCGCGCTCCCGTTCCTTGCGGGCCAGCGCGAGCGCGTCGTCCCGCATCTGATCGTTCAACCTGTTGACGAGCATCTCGCTCGAAGAGAGGGCGGCTTCGGCGATCTTCGTCGCGTCTTGCGGCGTGAAGGCCCGCACGTTCATGACGACGATGCCGGCGGGCATCTCGACCTTCAGGTCGATGTGGTGGGTCCAGTATTTGACGATCTTCTCGATCGGCTTGTTCTTCCCGAGGCGCGAGAAATAATCCACGCTCGGATCCTGGTACATCTTGGCGAGGCCGATCGACTTGTCGAGCTCGTCGACAAGCGCCCGGCTCTGCAGGTAGTTCATGATCACCTGGGTGTCCTGGATGATCAGGCCGACCGGTTCGGAATTGAGAGAGCCCGTGCTTTCGAGACCCGGCGGCAGGCCGCCGCGTACCGTGAACCGAGCCTCGGACGAGAATTGGTCGGCAGCGATGAAGCCGAAATACGCGGTTGCGATCAGGGTCGGGATGGCGACCAACGCGATGAACGTCGCGATCTTCAACAGCCGCGCGAGCCGCTCGCTGCGTCGCGCCTTGTAGGTCGCGCCGGACTTTCCGCGGCGACTTTTCGTCGAAAAGCGAGCGCGCCGCGCGGCATCGCTCAGCGCCCGCGCGACGAGCGCCGCGCGCTCCTTCGAGGAGAAGACGCTTGGGACCTGAGTGACGCTGTCCTCGCTCAATCCGATCTCCTGGCCGCGACGGGCGACCGTCGCTGACACGCAGCTACACATGCGCGTCGCCGCTTGTCTATTGTTCGCAGCGTAACCTCAGCGAGTCGCGAAGCCGGCATCCGCGTTCGTCGGCCCCGGCGGCTGCGTTCGCTCCGCATGGTTATCAAACTCGTAAAAGGCTCGAAAGACGGCGTTTTTCCGGACGCGAGCGCAACGCATTAGGGTTCTGGCAAGCCTAAGCATGCGAGCGTGGCCATGGAGGGATCGCGTGTCGTTGGCGATCCGCGCGTACCAGGTGTCGCCGTGTTTTTTGGCCGGGCTTTCGCCTATTCGTCGTGCTTCCTGCGGCTGACAGCGCACGTGCGCCTGCCGCGTCCCGGCCGCATCGCGGCCGGCGCCTGTCTCCTGGCGACACTCGGCTTCGGTGGCTGCGCCCAGAGCCCGCAGCAGATCGCCGCGGCGTCGCACGGGAAGGAATATTTTCCGGAGAGCATGTACGGCCGTGCGAGCCGCCGCGTGATCGCCGACGGGCAGCCGGTCCCGCACGGCGGCGGTCAATATCTCGTCGGCAAGCCGTACACCGTCGCCGGGCAGACCTATTATCCGAGCGAGCGCCGCATCGTGCAGGTGGGCAACGCCTCCTGGTACGGCGACGCCTTCCATGGCCGTCTCACCGCCAACGGCGAGATCTACGATCGCGACGGCTTCACCGCCGCCCATCCGACCATGCCGCTGCCGAGCTACGCCCGCGTCACCAACCTGCGCAACGGCTCCTCGATGATCGTTCGCGTCAACGATCGCGGCCCCTATGCGTCCAACCGCGTGATGGACGTCTCGCGTCGCGTCGCCGAGACGCTGGACTTCAAGCGCTACGGTACCGCTCGCGTGAAGGTCGAATATGTCGGCCGCGCGAGCCTCGCGGGCTCCGACGACGCCAAGCTGCTGGCGACGCTCAGCACCAACGGACCCGCCCGCTGGCCGGGCGATCAGGGCGAGCCGACCATGGTCGCGGAAGAGCCGCCCGCGCGCCGCGTCGCCGCAGTCGAGCCCTACCTGCCGCAACGCCGCTACGCCGAACCCGACGATGTGCGTCCCGCGCGCCGTATCGCCGCCGCCGAGCCCTACGCGCCGCGTCGCCGATACGACGACCGCGACGGTGATGCGATGCCCGCCCCCGCGGCGCGCTTCCGCCTCGCCGACGCGCCGCTGCCGCCCGCACATCGTTACGTGGATCGCCCCGCGGCGGTGGAGGCGGCCTATCAGCGCTACGGCCGCGTGCATGAAGAACGTCCGCAAATCGTCGAGCGCGCCAGCCGTCGCTACGCCGCAGCCGAGGTCGAGCCCGTGCGCGGCACTCGCGAGGCGCTGCACCTGCCGATCCGCGAGCTGATGTCGCAGTCGCGATACGATCGCGACGCTGAAGCGCCGCTTCCGCCAAGCCGTCGCCATGCGATGGTTGCACCATCGCGGTCGTTCGACCTCGGCACGATCCCCGGCGCCGACAGCGAGATCCATCCGCGTCATCGCGTCGCCTCGCTGCGCCCGCTGCACGATCAGGACGAATAGACACGTCCGCGACTTTGATCCGAGAGTGATCCGGGTTCGCCGCCGGTCGCGCCATCGTGAGCGCGGGAGGGTGCGGCGAGGAGTGTGCGATGCGCGTGGTCCGTCTCGTCCTTCTGGCATCTTTGGTCGCCGGGCTTGTTGCCCCGGTGCCCTCGACGGCGGCCGAGACGGCGCCCCAGGTCAACGTCGCCCACGCGATCCTCCTCGATGCCGAGACGGGGACCGTCCTGTTCGAGCGAGGCGCCGACGCGCTCGCCGATCCGGCCTCGACCGCGAAGATCATGACCGCCGAGATCGTCTTCGAGATGCTTAAGGACGGCAAGCTCAAGCCGGACCAGATGTTCAGGATCAGCCAGACGGCGTGGCGGCAGGGCGGCGCGCCCTCGCGCGGCACGACGATGTTCGCCAAGCTGAACTCCGACATCGCCGTAAACGACCTGCTGCAGGGGCTGATCGTCGATTCGGCGAACGATGCGGCGATCGCGCTGGCCGAGGGCATCTCGGGCTCGCAAGGCGCTTTCGCGACGCTGATGACGCGCCGGGCGCGCGAGCTCGGCTTGGAGCACCTGACCTTCACCGACGCCTGGGGCGACGCCAATCCCGACCAGAAGGTGACCCCTCGCGAGATGGCCCTGCTGGCGCAACACCAGATCGCCGCCTTCCCCGATCTCTACAAGCTCTACGCCCAGCGCGACTTTCTCTGGAACAAGATCAAGCAGCCGAACCGCAACCCGTTGCTGGGGATGGACATCGGCGCCGACGGGCTGAAGACGGGCAACATCGGCGACAGCGGCTACTCTCTCGTCGGTTCCGCGGTCCAGGGCGACCAGCGCCTGATCCTGGCGATCTACGACGCCAAATCGGCGAAGGAGCGTGCCGAGGACTCGCGCAAGATCCTGCAATGGGGCTTCCGTGCCTTCTCGCGACGCAAGCTCTTCGCAGCCGGCGAGACGGTCGGATACGCCGATGTTGACGGTGGGGTCGCCGGGTCCGTCGGCCTCGTCGCCGATCGCGACATCGCCGTCCTCGTGCCGCGCGAGACCGGTGAGAAGCTTGTCGCCAGGATCGTCTACTGGGGGCCGCTCCCGGCGCCGGTGGAGGCGGGCCGGCAGATCGCCACGCTGAAGCTCTATCGCGGCGACGCCGAGATCCTCAGCGCGCCGCTGCGCACGGCGGCGTCGGTCGGCACCGGATCGCTGCCGAAACGTGCGCTCGACGTCGGGGTCGGCTATCTGGGCAGCCTGTTCAGGAAGTACGTGCTGCACTCGTGACCGAACCAGGGACCGCCGCGACGCCGAGAGGCGCCTTCATTACCATCGAAGGCGGCGAAGGCGGCGGCAAGTCGACACAGGCCCGCGCGCTCGTCGCGCGGCTCGCCGCGGCCGGCGTCACCGCGATCGCGACGCGCGAGCCCGGCGGCTCGCCGATGGCCGAAGCTTTGCGCGAAAAACTACTTGGCGGCGTCTTTGAAGCGCTGGGGCCGCGGGCGGAAGCGCTGCTGTTTGCCGCCGCGCGCATCGACCACCTCGATCAGAGGATCAAGCCGGCGCTGGCGCGGGGGACCTGGGTCGTCTCAGACCGCTTTCACGACTCGACCCGCGCCTACCAGGGCGCGCTCGGCGCGCTCGACCCGCGCTTCCTCGACGACCTGGAGCGCGTGACGCTTGCCGGGACGCGGCCCGACCTGACGCTGATCCTCGACCTGCCGGCCGAGGTCGGCATCGCGCGCGCCAACGCCAGACGGGGCAGTGACGGCGCAGCGGATCGCTTCGAGCGACAGGCGCTGGCCTTCCACGACGGCCTGCGCGAGGCCTTCCTGACGATCGCCGCCGCGGAGCCGGACCGCTGCCTGATCGTCGACGCGAGCCAGCCGCCCGAGGAGGTCGAGCAGGCGATCTGGGATGCGGTCACGCACCGGCTGAAGCTGCCCGGCTGAGTCGTCCCGCAGGTCTGCTCTGCCGAAGAGGCACCGCTCGCGGGGTTCCACCCGGCGGGGCGCGCTTGTAAGCCGGGGCGTGGCGCCGTACTCGCTCGGCGCCGGCCGATACACGGGAGACGCCGCGCGATGGCTGAAGCTTACGATGTGATCGTCATCGGCGGTGGACCCGGCGGCTATGTCGCGGCGATCCGCGCGGCGCAGCTCGGGCTGAAGACCGCGGTCGTCGAGCGCGAGCATCTCGGCGGCATCTGCCTCAACTGGGGGTGCATCCCGACCAAGGCGCTGCTGCGCTCGGCCGAAATCCTGCACTACCTGCAGCACCCGAAGGATTACGGCCTTACGATCGAGGGCCGCGTCGGGTTCGATCCGGCGGCCGTGGTGGCGCGCTCGCGCGGCGTCTCGGGCCAGCTCGCCGGCGGCGTCGGCTTCCTGCTCAAGAAGAACAAGGTCGATGTGATCTGGGGCGAGGCCACGATCCCCAAGGTCGGCGAGGTCGTCGTCGCGGCGACGAAGAAGGCGGTGATGCAACCGCAGAACCCGCCGCCGAAGGGCACGCTGCCGCCCGGCACCTACAAGGCCGAGCATATCATCGTCGCCACCGGGGCGCGGCCGCGCGTGCTGCCGGGGATCGAGCCCGACGGCAAGCTGATCTGGACCTATTTCGAGGCGATGGTGCCGAAGCCGTTCCCGAAGAGCCTGATCGTGATGGGCTCGGGCGCGATCGGCATCGAATTCGCCTCCTTCTACAAGACGATGGGCGCCGAGGTGACGGTGATCGAGGTGCTGCCGCAGATCCTTCCCGTCGAAGACGCCGAGATCGCGGCGCTGGCGCGCAAGCGCTTCGAGAAGCAGGGCATCAAGATCCTCACCTCGACCAAGGTGACGAAGGTCGAGAAGGGCGCCAACGACGTCACCGCGACGATCGAGGACGACAAGGGCAGCACGCAGACCCTGAAGGCCGAGCGGCTGATCTCGGCGGTCGGGGTCGTCGGCAACGTCGAAGGCATCGGGCTCGAGAAACTCGGTGTCGCGATGGAGCGCGGCTGCATCAAGATCGACGGCGTCGGCCGCACAAACGTGGCCGGCCTCTACGCGATCGGCGACGTCGCCGGGCCGCCGATGCTGGCGCACAAGGCCGAGCACGAGGGCACGATCTGCGTCGAGGCGATCGCCGGCAAGCACCCGCATCCGATGGACAAGGCGATGATCCCCGGCTGCACCTATTGCCAGCCGCAGGTCGCCTCGGTGGGAATGACCGAGGACAAGGCCAAGGCGGCGGGGCTGAAGCTCAAGGTCGGCCGCTTCCCGTTCATCGGCAACGGCAAGGCGATCGCGCTCGGCGAGCCGGACGGGCTGGTCAAGACGATCTTCGACGCGGACTCGGGCAAGCTGCTCGGCGCCCATATGGTCGGCGCCGAGGTGACCGAGCTGATCCAGGGCTACGTCGTCGCGATGAACCTCGAGACGACGGAGGAAGAGCTGATGGGGACGGTGTTCCCGCATCCGACGCTGAGCGAGATGATGCACGAGAGCGTGCTCGACGCCTACGGGCAGGTGATCCACAAGTAGGCCGCGTCACATCGCTCGGGACGGGTGGATGCGCGGGTCGATCCGCTGCAAGAGTTACGTTTCTTACCCTCGTCCCCGCCGCCGCGCCGGCGTCGCGGCGAGGTCGGGCTCGCCCGGGCCTGTTTCGACGCCGAGCTCGGGTACCGCGATGATCGGTGCGCCGCGCAGGTCGCGGCGGATCACCAGCGCGCCCAGTTCCTCGAGGTAGGCGAGCAGGCGCCGCGCGCGGCCGGCCGAACTGGTGCCGTAGGCCTCGGCGAGCGTTGCGTCGGACGGACAGGGCGCGCCGTCGATCGCCGCACGGGCAACGAGCAGGTAGAGCCCCGAGATGTCGCCCGGCAGGTTGGCTGCGATCGCCTGCGCGCGCTCCCATTCCGGCCCGTCGGTGGCCGTGCCGCCGACCCCGGCGCGCGCCACCGCGAGGCGGCGCTTGAACTCGGGCAGGCCCATCGCCTCGCCGCCGATGCGCTGAATGCGACAACGCACGGTGAAGTCCTGGTACAGCGTCGCCGGCGTGCAGGCGCCCGCGTCCGCGTCGGCGAGGACGGCGTCGAGCACGCGGGCCAACGCCGTTTCGCGCTCGACCGGGTCGATCGGCTCGGCCTCGGGCAGGTCGTCGCGCGCCGGCGATCGATAATTGGCAAGCTGCACCAGCATGTCCGGCACCGCGACGGGGCGCGGGCGGGGTCGCGGCGCCGGTGCCTCGCCGCCGGGCGGCGCGGTGAGGATCAGCGCGCGCATGTCGTCGCCGCTCTCGGGGAGCGGCATCAGCGCGTTCGGGACGCTGCGGCTTTCCGTCACCGTGGCACCGACGGCGATCGGCAGCGGGCGCTTCGACAGGGCGGGACCGAGCGCGATGAATTGTCCGCGCGGCAGATCGCGGAACATTTCCGCCTGGCGCTTCTCGAGCCCGAGCAGGTCGGCGGCGCGCGCCATGTCGATGTCGAGGAAGGTCCGGCCCATCAGGAAATTGGAAGCCTCCGCCGCGACGTTCTTGGCGAGCTTGGCGAGGCGCTGCGTCGCGATGATGCCGGCAAGCCCGCGTTTGCGGCCGCGGCACATCAGGTTGGTCATCGCGCCGAGCGACAGGCGCCGCGCCTCGTCCGACACTTCGCCGGCCGCGGCGGGTGCGAAAAGCTGCGCCTCGTCGACGACGACGAGCATCGGGTACCAGAGCGCGCGGTCGGCCTCGAACAGGCCGCCGAGGAAGGCGGCGGCGGCGCGCATCTGCGCGTCGGCGTCGAGGTTTTCGAGCGAGAGCACGACGGACGCGCGGTGCTCGCGCACGCGGGCGGCGACGCGCTGCAGCGCGATATCGTCGCCGTCGGCCTCGACCACGATGTGGCCGTAGCGCTCGGCGAGCGACACGTAGTCGCCCTCGGGATCGATGATCGCCTGCTGCACGACGCCGGCGCTCTGCTCCAGCAGCCGGCGCAGCAGGTGCGACTTGCCGGAGCCGGAATTCCCCTGGACGAGCAGCCGCGTCGCCAGAAGCTCGACGAGATCGAGTGTCGCCGGCTGCCCGGCCGCGAGGCCGAGGTCGATCGCAAAGCTCATGTCATGCCCCCGGCGGCTATCTAGCATGCTGGAAGGCGGGTGGACGGCGAGGGGCGGGCTCGTCCACATATCCGTGCAAGGCGCGACGCGAGCGCCTAAGTGTGGGGCGCAGCTCTGCCTTCTCCCGCAAGCGGGAGAAGGGCGAACCGAGGCCAGCGACTTTGACTTTGCTCGACGAACCCCTGCGCCCCCGCCATCCGGAGAAAGCGCGAAAGCCGGACCAGCCGCAGCCCGCGAAGCCGGACTGGATCCGCGTGCGCGCGCCGGGCTCGCCGGTCTA
>CAZZZM010000030.1:0-4195 GCA_964658465.1 uncultured Nakamurella sp. | reverse complement strand
CCGGACTTTCTGCGCAAGCCGGGCGCGCTGGAGGTGGTGGTCGCGGCCAAGCCCGACGTCTTCAACCACAATCTCGAGACGGTGCCGTCGAAATACCTCACCGTGCGGCCGGGCGCCCGCTACTTCCACTCGGTGCGGTTGCTGCAGCGGGTAAAGGAACTCGATCCGACGATCTTCACCAAGTCGGGGATCATGGTCGGGCTCGGCGAGGAGCGCAACGAAGTGCTCCAGCTGATGGACGATCTGCGCTCGGCCGACGTCGACTTCCTGACGATCGGCCAGTACCTGCAGCCGACGAAGAAGCACCACGCGGTGATCCGCTTCGTGCCGCCGGACGAGTTCAAGGGGCTGGAAAGCGTCGCGCTGACCAAAGGGTTTCTGGTCGTCTCCGCCTCGCCGCTGACTCGCTCGTCGCATCACGCCGGCGAGGATTTCGCCAGGCTGCGCGCCGCACGCGAGGCCAAGCTCGCCGCCACGGCCACCACCTAGTCTGCTCGCCATGAGGCAGGACGAGCGGCTCGTGCCTCGTCGTGGCTGTGAGCGCGGCAGCTTGGCGTCTTCCGCCTCCCGCATCGCATGCTAAGACGAGCCCATGCCCGCCTTCGACACGACGCGACGCGTCAAGCACAGCGCCACGCAGATGTTCGACCTGGTCTCCGACGTCGAGGCCTATCCGCAGTTCCTGCCGCTCTGCACGAGCCTGCGCGTGCTGCGCCGCACGCAGGAGGGCGACACGCAGATCTTCGTCGCCGAGATGCAGGTCGGCTACAAGGCGATCCGCGAGACCTTCAAGACGCGCGTCGCCTGCGACCGGGCGAAGAAGCACATCCTCGTCGAGTACATCGACGGGCCGTTCCGCTACCTGAAGAACTCCTGGGCGTTCCGTGACGCCGGGGAGGGGTCGTCGCACGTCGACTTCCACATCGAGTACGAATTCAAGAGCCGGATGCTCGGGCTCGTGATGGGCTCGATGTTCGACCAGGCGTTCCGGCGCTTCGCCGATGCCTTCGAGAAGCGCGCCAACACGATCTACGGCCGGCCGGCCCCGACGGCAGGGCGGTTGGCGTAGAAGCTTTAGCTACCCCGCCGCCTGCCGCAGCAGGTCGAGCGCGACCATCACGGACTCCTCGCGGATGCCGTCGCGTCCCCTCGGGCCGAAGCGCTTCTCCACCGTCAGCGTGCGCATGTGCTCGCGCGCGCAGGCGAAATAGACGAGGCCGACCGGCTTGTCGTCGGTGGCGCCGCCGGGGCCGGCGATGCCGGTGACGGCGACGGCGACGTCGGCGTTCGACATGTGCAGCGCGCCTTCGGCCATCGCCTTGGCGACCTCGGCCGAGACGGCGCCGTGCGCGTTGAGCAGCGACGTCGGCACGCCGAGCGATTGGGTCTTGGCCGCGTTCGTGTAGGTGACGAAGCCCCTATCCACCACG
The DNA here is from genome assembly GCA_964658465.1 of uncultured Nakamurella sp. GTDB lineage: Bacteria > Pseudomonadota > Alphaproteobacteria > Rhizobiales > Beijerinckiaceae > RH-AL1. The sequence continues at coordinate 2,765 of CAZZZM010000030.1, read as the reverse complement.
GCGCTCGAGCCGGAGACCGACGTCAGCGCGGCGGAGACCAGGCCGCCGGTGCAGGATTCGGCGGTGGCGATCGTCAGCCCGCACTCCTTGTAGAGCTTGAGCACGCCGGCCGCGGCGACGACGACGTCCGGGCCGATCATGACGCCACCGGGAGGCGGACGGTGGCGATGGCGAGCGTGGCGATGCCCTCCTCGCGCCCGGTGAAGCCGAGCCGCTCGGAGGTCGTCGCCTTCACCGCTACGCGGTCGAGCGGCAGCTTCACTACCTCGGCGATCGAAGCACGGATTGCGTCGCGGTGCGGCCCGACCTTCGGCGTCTCGCAGACGATCGTCGCGTCGATGTGCGCGATCATGCCGCCGCGCGCGCGGACGGCCTCCGCCGCGGCGGCGAGGAAGATCGAGGAATCGGCGCCCTTCCACTTTGGGTCCGACGGCGGGAAGTGCGAGCCGATGTCGCCGTCGCCGATCGCGCCGTAGAGCGCGTCGGTGATCGCGTGGCTCAGCACGTCGGCATCAGAATGCCCGACCAATCCCTTCGTGTGCGCGACCTTCAGGCCGCCAAGCCAGACGTGGTCGCCGGGGCCGAAGGCGTGCACGTCGTAGCCCTGGCCCATGCGCACGTCGGGACAGTCACGCAGCAGCCGCGCCTCGGCGACCGCGACGTCCTCGGGGCTCGTGACCTTCATGTTCCCAGCATCTCCTTCGAACACGTGAACCGCGTGCCCCGCCCATTCTGCGATTGCCGCGTCATCCGTCAAATCCTTCGCACCCGCCGCGGCCGCGGCCTGATGCGCGGCATGGATCAGCGCGAAGCGGAAGGCCTGCGGCGTCTGCACGGCGCGAAGCACCTCCCGCCGCGGCGTTGCGACGATGCAGGCGGCGCCGTCGACCTCCTTGATCGTGTCGGTGACGGCAAGCCCCGGCACCGCGGCGCCGTTCTGCGCGGCGGCGGCGATGGCGCGGGCGATCAATCCGGAGCTCGGAAAGGGACGGGCGCCGTCGTGGATCAGCACGAGATCGGGCGGCGCCGGCAGGGCGGCGAGCGCGGCGAGGCCGGCCGCGACGCTCTCCTGGCGAGAGGCGCCGCCCGGCACCGGCGGCAGCAGGCGCTCGCGGTCGGGCAGGTCGGCCGTGCTGGCCTCGTAGAGCGCGCGGTCATCGGGGTGGACCACCACGAGAACCCGAGCGCCGGCGTCGGCGTCGAGCAGCCGCCCCAGCGTATGCGCGAGCAACGGACGCCCGGCTAGGGCGAGATATTGCTTCGGCAGCGCGCCGCCGACCCGCAGGCCGCGACCGGCTGCGACGACCAGGATCGCGGTGGAGGGAGATTTCGGCATCGGCTGCGGCAACGAAGTGGCTGCGACTTCTTTGGGCGATCCGCGCGACAGCGTCAAACGGGCGTCACGCCTGTCCAGCCGCCTGCAGGATGAGGCCGGCGATCGCGTCGGGGTGCGAGATCATCGACAGGTGGCCGGCGTCGACCTCGATGGTCGTCGCGCCCATCCGCTTGGCCAGGAAGCGCTGGAGGTCGGGATTTATCGTGCGATCCTCCTTCGAGACGGCATAGAAGCTCGGCTTCGTGTGCCAGGCGGCGTGCGAGGTCTTTTCGGACACGAGGGTTTTCTTGAACGGCTCCTGCACGGCGAAGAGCACGCGCGCCTCGTCCTCTGGAACGCCGTTGGCGAAATCCTTCAGGAACGCCTGTTCGGCGAGCTGGCCCCATTCGTCGGTGAACACGACGCCCGCCGACGCCGGCGGCTTCGGGAAACGCGCGGCGAGCGCGGAAAAGTCCTCGCCGGCGTCGGGGGCGCGGGCGGCGACATAGACGAGTGCCGTGACTTTCGGATCGATGCCGGCCTCGGTGACGAGCATGCCGGAGAAGGAATGGCCGACGAGCACGGTGGCGCCGTCCTGCATGGCGAGCACCCGTTGCGTTGCGGCGACGGCCTCTCCCAGCGTCGTCAGCGGGTTCTGCACCGCAGTCGCGTGCAGACCTTTCGCCTGCAGCCGCGCGATGACCTTCGACCAGCACGAGCCGTCGGCGAAGAGCCCGTGCGCCAGCACGATGTTTCGCGCCTTGGGCGGCGCTGCGCTCGCCGGTCGCGGCAGGAGTCCGGTGGCGGCAGCGGCGCCGGCGAGGCCGAGGAAATGACGACGATCCATGACGTCCGTTCGTTCGTTGGGGCTTAAGAGTTTCATTCGAGCTCGGGCATTGCAACCAACTGACGCGGGCGTGCGGTGGGCATGAGCCGCCTCGCACCCCATGTCTGCGGCATGCTGATCCCCTTCGACAATTCCTACGCTCGCCTGCCCGACCGCTTTTTTGCCCGGCTGCCGCCGACCCCGGTGGCGGCGCCCGGTCTGCTGAAGCTCAATCGGCCGCTGGCCGACGAGCTCGGCCTCGATGCCGACTGGCTTGCGAGCGAGGCCGGCGTCGCCATGCTCGCCGGCGTCGCCGTGCCGGAGGGCGCCGAGCCCATCGCCACCGCCTATGCCGGCCACCAGTTCGGCAATTTCACGCCGCAGCTCGGCGACGGGCGGGCGGTGCTGCTCGGCGAAGTGGTCGATCGCGACGGGCGGCGCCGCGACATCCAGCTCAAGGGCGCCGGCCCGACGCCCTATTCGCGGATGGGCGACGGCCGCGCGGCGCTGGGGCCGGTGCTGCGCGAATATCTCGTCTCAGAGGCGATGGCCGCGCTCGGCATCCCGACCACGCGGGCACTCGCCGCCGTCGCCACCGGCGAGCGGGTGCTGCGCGAGCGCGTG
>CAZZZM010000029.1:16987-19629 GCA_964658465.1 uncultured Nakamurella sp. | reverse complement strand
ACGCGGGCCGTAGTCCTTGAACTTCTCGATCGTGCGGGCGATCTCGTCGTCCGGCAGCACGTGCGGCTCGCCGATCTGCAGCGCCACCGCATATTGCCGGCACAGCGTCTCGAGCTCGACGGCGAGCCACATCGCCTTGCCGAGGTCGATGCCGGTGGCGATCATCCCGTGGTTGGCGAGCAGGCAGCACATGCGATCCTTCAGCGCCGCGATCGCGTGCTTCGACAGTTCCTCGGTGCCGAAGGTCGCGTAGTCGCCGCAGCGGACCGTCGGACCGCCCGCCGCCGCGATCATGTAATGGACGGCCGGCACGTCCTTCCGGCACATCGCGAAGGCCGTGCAATAGGTCGGATGCGCGTGGACGATGGCGTTGACGTCCTTGCGGCTCTTCATGATGTCGCGATGGAAGCGCCATTCCGACGACGGCCTCAGCGGATGGTCGCAGTCGCCGCTCATCTTCAGATGGACGATGTCGCCGCCGTTCATCTGATCGTAGGGCACGCCGGAGGGCGTCAGCAGCAGCCCGTCCTCCCAGCGCACCGAGATGTTGCCCGACGTGCCCGAGGTGAGCCCGAGCGCATTCATCTGCCGCGCCGCCTCGACGATCGACTGGCGCACGCTGAATTCCTGGTGGCGGGACATGGTGGCTCCGTTCGATCGGCAGAGGATGGCATTGGACGCCGGCGGGTGCTGCGGACCCCTTGTCGCTTCGCAATAGGGCCGTATGGATGGGCGGCAAACGAAAAGAGGCGGCGCCTCGGGGCACCGCCTCTCGTTCCATCGCCTCGACCGGCCCGTCGTCGCTACGCCTTGTGCGTCGACGCCGTATAGATCTTGTCGATCGAAGCGGCGATCTTGGCGTCGAACTCCTCGTCGCTCTGCTGCTTGCGCAGGCCTTCGAGCAGGGCCCTGGAGAAGCTCGCGATCATCCCGTGGTTGTGCGAGAGCCTCTCGCAGGCTTCGGCCTGGCTGTAGCCGCCCGACAGCGCGACCAGCCGCGCGACCTTCTCGTGCTCGGTCAGCGCCTTGTAGAGGTCGGGCTTGGTCGGGATCGTCAGCTTGAGCATCACCTTCTGTCCAGCCGGCAGACGCTCGAGGGCGGCCTCCAGCTCCTTCAGCAGGATGTCTTCCGCCTCCGCCTTCTCAGGGCTCTTGACCAGCACCTCGGGCTCGATGATCGGCATGAGGCCGTGCTTGATGATCTGCTGTCCGACCTCGAACTGCTGCGCGACGATGGCGGCAATGCCGGTCTTCGAGGCCAGCCTGATGACCGAGCGCATCTTGGTGCCGTAGACGCCGAGCTTGGCGGCGCGCGCCAGCAGCTCGTCCAGCCCCGGGATGGGCTTCATCAGCTCGACGCCGTCCGCCTCGGTCTCCTTGCCCTTGTCGACCTTGAGGAAGGGGACGACCTTGCGGTCTTCCCAGAGGAAGGTCGGCACCGGCTTGCCACCCGCTTCGCCGTCCATCGTCCGCTCGAAGAGGATGGACCCGAGCACCTTGTCGCCCGTGAAGGCCGGCGCGCTCATCACGCGGACGCGCATCTCGTGCATGAGGCGGTACATCTCGGCATCGCCCGAATATTCGCTCTCCGGTATGCCGTAATCCTTGAGGGCCCCGGGGGTGGAGCCGCCGCTCTGGTCGAGCGCAGCGACGAAGCCTGCCCCCTTCGAGATCTGCTCTGCCATGGCTTCGGTTGTCATCGCGTTCTCTCCTCTCGATCCGTCTGCCGGCTTCCTTACCCATTTTCCGGGAATTGATGAAAGCAGATGTTGCTGGTCGCGCGCCGCCCCGGGCCGGCCGCTCTAGGCCAGCTATGGCAAGTCGCTCGGAACCTTGAGTTTTCCTCGCCGAGAGGCCGGGGTCGACCGACGAAGGTGGTGCGTTGGGCGCAGCCCTTAGCCGGGATCTCTTCGAGCTGCGCTCGATTGTCGAGCCGGCCCGTGCCATCCTCGCTTGAGATGCCGGGCGGGAGGCAGCGATTGTCGCATCGGATCGTCGGGCGCGAGGTGAGGGACGTCCTCGGCGAGGGGCTGATGTGGTCGCCCGCGCGCGATGCCGTGTTCTGGGTCGACATCATCGGGCAGGCGCTGCACCGCCTTCATCTCGCCGACGGCACGGTGACGAGCTGGCGCGTGCCGGAGCGGATCGGCTGGATCCTCGAACGCGAGGGACGCGACGATTTCATCGTCGGGCTGAAGAGCGGCTTCGCGACACTGACGCTCGAGCCGTTCGCCATCGCGCATGTGTGCGACCCCGAGCCCGACCGGCCGCACAACAGGCTCAACGACGCCAAGGTCGACCGCTGGGGTCGCATCTGGGCTGGCACGAAGGATGACCGCAACGAGATCGCCTCCGGCGCGCTCTATCGTTTCGACCCCGACGGCAGCTGGTCGCGCCACGACGACGATCACGTCGTGACGAACGGGCCGGCCTTCAGCCCGGACGGCCGCATCCTCTACCATTCCGACAGTGGCCGGCGGACCGTGCACCGCTACGAGATGCGCAACGACGGTTCGCTCGCCCACAAGCAGGTGTTTCTCCGCTTCGACGAGGCGTGGGGCTATCCCGACGGGATGACGACGGATCGCGAGGGCGGCCTGTGGATCGCCCATTGGGGCGGCGGTCGCGTCAGCCGGTTCCGT
>CAZZZM010000029.1:8851-16887 GCA_964658465.1 uncultured Nakamurella sp. | reverse complement strand
TTAGACGCTGCGCGCCTGGGCGGGGTGTTTGCCCTCTTCGAATTCCTCGACGATCTTCGCGCAGAATGCGGGCAGATCCTTCGGATTGCGGCTGGTGACCAGCCCCTTGTCGGTGACGACCTCCTGGTCGACCCAGGTGCCGCCGGCGTTCTCGATGTCGGTGCGCACGGTCGGGAACGAGGTGAGCGTCCGTCCCTTCAGCACGTCGGCCTCGATGAGCGTCCACGGGCCGTGGCAGATGACGCCGACCGGCTTCTGCTGCACGAAGAAGTCGCGGACGAAGGACACGACCTCCTTGCTGGCGCGCAGCTTGTCGGCGCCGACGCAGCCGCCGGGGACGACGAGCCCGTCGAAGTCCTTGGCCGACACCTGGCCGATGGCCTTGTCCACCGTGTAGGTCTCGCCGGGATCGAGATCGTTGTTGACGGTCTCGGCCTTGCCGGCCTCGAGGCTGATCACCGTGACTTTGGCGCCGGCCTTCTCGACCGCCGCCTTGGGCTTCGCGAATTCCGGTTCTTCGGTGCCGCGGGGTGCGATCAGAATCGCGATATTACGACCGCTCAAGGTCATCTCGTGTCCTCCTGTAACTGGTTCGAGACGTGCCGGCGGAATACGAGGACGGACGATAGGTTCCCGCCGGCCCAGGCCGTGCCGACGGGCAAACAGGTATGTCTAAATACAATAGCGTTTCCTACGTACTTATCCGTAGTCTCGCGCTTTATTGCCGGGCAAAGATCGGCTCGAACGGATGGTGCGCGGCCGGCAGGGATTATGTTACAGGGCTGGCCTGTTCGGTGCCGACCGTCGGCCGGAGCTTCGAGCGACGCGACGAACTCGGCGCCGATGCAGGTCTCGCCGACGATCGAGCCGGGACCGCCGGTACGATCGGGCCGACATATGATGAGTTCCACCGAGGGACGGCAGGATATTTGATGCGTTGTTTATGCTTTGGACCGTGCCTCACTCGGCTCGGGGCATCGGCGATCAAGTGAGCTCAAGCGGAAAGCGTCGAGAAATGGATCAGGATACCGAGCAGAAGATTCGCCACCGCGCCTACGAACTCTGGGTCGCCGCTGGCAAGCCGGAAGGCTCTTCGCTCAGGTTTTGGAAAGAGGCCGAGGCGCAGATCGTCGCCGAAGGCGAGGCGGCGTCGGGCGGCGAGCAGCACCGGCCTCAGGGCTGAGCGGCGCGAGGCCTTCCTTCCTCCCATGGTCCGATGCCATGAGCGGCGGGCCGCCGCGCGTGCCGGGCGCCGAGTGAGACATGCTTCAGGTTGCCGTCGTCGTCGCCTTTATTGCCGCCTCCGCGATCTACGCGGCGCCGAGCGTGATCGCGATCATGAAAGGACGGCGACGCTGGCTGCTCGTCGTCGCGCTCAACCTGATGCTCGGCTGGTCGATCGTCGGCTGGCTGCTCGCTCTTGCGATGGCGGTCGGCTACGCGCCGCGACGACCGGCGTGGACGAAGCGAAAGCCACGCGTCAAACGGGCGTCGGGTGTGAGCAACGCCGCGGCGCCCGGCCGACCCTTGCAGGATCCGCCCCCCGTGCGCGACGACGCCTACGCCGATTGGCTGGAGCAGGGCGCGGCTCTGGGCAGCGACCCCCGCGGCTCGAACTCCGTCTAGAGCCTGCCCTGTGTAGCGGCGTCAGTCCTTGAGCGCGAGCGCCGGCTCCTCGGACGGGGCGGTGGCCACGTCTCCCGCGCACGGCACGCCGGCACGCTCGAGGCAGAGCGTCACCGCCTGCGCCAGGCTCGAGACGCAGGTCTCGGCACGCACGTTGGCGCAAAGCTCGCTGGTCCGCGCCGGGTCCGCATCGTTCATGAAGAACGCGGCGGCGATCGGCACGTCGGGCGCGCGACGTCGAAGGCGGCGGATCGCGAACCGCGCCTGCGCCAGCCGCAGGTCGGCGTCGAGGAACGAGACAAGGGCGAGCTTCGCCTCCGGCCAGCGCGGGGCGGTCGCCTCGGGCTCGATGAGGGTCTCGGCCGAGGCGACGCGCACGCCGATTCCGCGACGCCGCAGCAGCAGCGCGAGAAGCATGGCGGCGGCCTCGTCGAGCGGCGTGCGGCCGGCGAGGCAGAGCACCGCGCCGTCTACGGTCCAGGCTTCGTCGACGGCCTCGGGCGGAGCTGCATCGGCGGCGGTCGGCGGCGCCTCCTCGGCGGCTTCAACAACCGCTTCGGCCGCCTCGTCGCCCTCGAGCGGCCCGTCGTCGGCGAGGTCCTCGACGAGCGCCTTCATCGTATCGCGGATGCGCGTCTGGCGGTCTTCGTCGAGGACGCCGCGGCGCACGTCGGCCTGCGCCAGCAGCAGCGTCGGCATCGCCACCTCGTCGAAATAGTCGAGAAGCGGCCTGTCGCGCAGGAACAGCTCGGCCTGGTCCTCGATCTCCGACAATTCGCCGGCGAGCATGCGCTGGTAGAACACCTCGACCGGGCTCAGCGCGGGCTCGTCGCCGAGCAGCACGTCGAGGAAGGCGAACCGTTCGACGTGCCGGCCCATGACGACGAGGCAGACGGTGAGCGGCGTCGAGAGGACGAGGCCGACCGGCCCCCACAGCCAGGTCCAGAAGGTCGCCGAGGCGACGACGGCGATCGGCGAGATGCCGGTCCGGTGGCCGTAGACGAGAGGCTCGATGAGCTGGCCGACGAAGAACTCGAGACCGGCGAACAGCAGCGCGGTCTCGATGGCGAGCGACCAGCCATCGCCGGCGACGGCGGCCATCAGGATCGGCCCGACGGCGGCGCCGAGCGCGCCGATGTAGGGGATGAAGCGCATGATGGCCGCGATGATCCCCCACATCACCGCGCTTGGGACGCCCAGCAGCGCCAGGGCGCAGCCGACGACCACGCCGAAGCTGACGTTGAGCAGCATCTGCGCGACGAGGTAGCGCGACAGCCGGTCGGCGGCATCGCTCATCGCCGTCGTCGTGCGCTGAAGGTCGCTCGAGCCGACGAGGCGGATGAAGCGGTTGCGCAGGTCCTCGCGCTGCATGAGGATGAAGACGATGAAGATCGCGACGAAGGCGGCCGTGGCGAGCGGCGACGCGGCGGTGCCGGCGTATTCCTGCACGATCGTCAGCACGCCGGGCGGCGGCGTGACGATCTCGACGGGCAGGGGCTGCTTCGGCTTGGCGTCGACGCCCTGCGCCGCGCTCTGCGGCTTGGCGCCGCGCGCCTTGGCCGCGTCCTGACGCTGGTCCTGCGGGGGCGCCGGCGTCGGCTCCATGTGCGAGAGGCCGGCGATGAGCGCGTTGAGCTTGCCGATGACCGGATTGCGCGTCGCGAAGTCGCGCAGGCCCTCGGCCTTGGCGGCGACGGTGACCTGGTAGCGCGGCGCCTCGGCGGCGAGGTCGGAAATTTGCTTGGCGAGGACGGCGCCCAGGCCGACCGTGACGAGGAACGTCGACAGCACGACGATTCCGACCGCGACCTTCTTGTGGACGCCGTGCCGGCGCAGCGCCTTGACGAGCGGCGACAGCACGAAGCTTAAGAGGATCGCGATGGCGATCGGGACGAGGATTTCGCGCGAGAAGTAGAGAATGCCGACGGTCAGGACGAGGACGACGAGGGTGGCGAGCGTGTCGAGCGTCTGTGCCGGGTCCGGCGCGGTCGTCGGCGCCCGTCGCTGGCGTTCCGGCAGAAGGACGGTCATTGGTCGTCCCGCATGGTCTAGTCCTCGAAGCGCTGCCGTCGGCGTGTCCAACCGGTCGCGGTCGGTGCGGTTCCCGCGAATTGAAGACGTAGGCGCTTTATGATCAACGCGTTGGCAAGACTGACGACGAGCGACCACATGGGTTTGCGAGCGAGCTCGAGGGCCTGATGAACGAACCACGCATCGATGTGGCGGCGGCCCGTGCCGCGCCCGGTCCGGGGATGGACCCGCTGGCGGTCCTGCCCGTGTTCTTCCCGCTCGAGGGGAAGCGGGCCGTGCTCGCCGGTGCCACCGAGCGCGCCGTCTGGAAGGCCGAGCTTCTCGATGCGGCCGGCGCCGCGACCGACGTCTACGCCGACGCGCCGTGCGACGAGATGCGTGCGCTCGTCGCCGGGCGTCCCAGGCTGCGTCTCGTCGAGCGCGCGTGGGTCGAGGCCGACCTCGCCGGCGCCGCGATCGCGCTCGTCGACACCGAGGACGACGGCGAAGCCGCCGCGTTCCGGGCCGCCGCCAAGGCCGCGGGCGCGCCGATGAACGCGATCGACCGGCCGGCCTTCTGCGACTTCCAGTTCGGCGCCATCGTCAACCGCTCGCCGCTCGTCGTCGGCATCTCGACGCATGGCGCGGCCCCGGTGTTCGGCCAGGCGATTCGCGCCCGTCTCGAAACGCTGCTGCCGCCGCGCCTCAAGGCGTGGGCCGAGGCCGCCCGCGCCTGGCGCCAGCGGCTCGAGCCGCTGCACCTGCCGTTCGGCGCCCGCCGCCGCTTCTGGGAGGGCTTCTCCGATGCCGCGCTGGTCGACGAGGGCAGCGCGCCGAAGGACGCCGACTATGACGCCTTTCTCGCCGCCGCCGTTGGCGAGGGCAGGGCGACCGGCCAAGGGATCGGCCGCGTCACGCTCGTCGGCGCTGGGCCGGGCGACCCGGACCTCATCACGCTGAAGGCCTTACGTGCGCTGCAGGGGGCCGACGTCGTGCTCTACGACCAGCTCGTCGCCCCGGAGGTCGTCGCCATGGCCCGGCGCGAGGCGCGCCGCGTCGACGTCGGCAAGCGCGGCTACAAGCCGTCCTGCAAGCAGGACGAGATCACCGCGATGATGGTCGACCTCGCCCGCCAGGGAAAGCACGTCGTCCGCCTCAAGGGCGGCGACCCGATGATCTTCGGTCGCGCCACCGAGGAGATCGATGGCTGCCGCGCCGCCGGCGTACCGATCTCCGTCGTCCCGGGCGTCACCGCGGCGCTGGGGGCGGCGGCCTCGCTGCAGACCTCGCTGACCGAGCGCAGCGTCGCCCGACGCCTGCAGTTCATCACCGCCCATGCCAAGGATGGCCGGCTGCCGGAGGACATCGACTGGCGCGCGCTCGCCGACCCGCACGCGGCGAGCGTCGTCTACATGGGCGTGCGCACGATGCCGGCGCTGGTCGACAAGCTTGTCGCGCACGGGATCGATCCGGCGACGCCGGCCGTCCTTGTCGAGCGCGCGTCGCATGTCGACGAGCGGCGCATCGTCGGCACCGTCGCGGCCATGCCGTCGCTGGCCGCCGCGGCGGCGCCGACCGGGCCTTGCCTCTTGATGATCGGCCTCGCCTTCGCCCGAGCCACGGCGACCGGACAAACCACGACCACCGGACAAGCCACGGCGCAGGTGCCGGCGACCAGCTGACGCGGCGACGTCCCGCGTCGGTCTTCGGCATCCGGGTTGCAGGGGCGGCCATCATCCCCGCACATTGTTGCCGCATGCGGGATTCCCGCCTCCAGCGATCGGGTGCCCATGACGTCTTCCCCCGCCGTCACGACCGAGGACGCGCCCGAGAGGGACGCCGCGCATTACATCGATTCGCAGCCGTCGCTCGTCGAACGCCCCCTCCGCACGTTGAAATACGGCGACATGTTCGCCGTGCTCGACTCGAACGGCGACATGGGCACGCTCCCCGACTCGCCCGAGGGGCTGTTCATGCGCGACACGCGCTACCTCTCGCATTTCGCGATGAGCCTCGAGGGCAAGCATCCGCTGATCCTCGGCTCGGTGCTGGAGGACGACAACGTCTCGCTCACGGTCGATCTGACGAACCCCGAGATCCGCGACGGCGACAAGCTGCGCATGCCGGCCGACGCCATCGCGATCGATCGCACCAAGTTCCTCTACGCCGGCGGCTGCTACGAGCGCGTCGGCTTCTGCAATTACGATTCGCGCCCGCGCAGCTTCGAGGTGGCGATCCGCTTCGGCGCCGATTTTCGCGACCTGTTCGAGGTGCGCGGCACGCGTCGCAAGGCGCGCGGCACCAGCACCGCCGAGATCGTCGACGCGACGACCGTGACGATGTCCTACGTCGGGCTCGACGAGATCTCGCGGCACACCACGCTCGTCTTCTCGCCGCAGCCGGCGCGGCTCGACACCGGGCTCGCGGTCTTCTCGGTGGCGCTCGAGCCGGGTGCGAAATGCTCGATCATCGCCGACATCGCCTGCGCCGAAGGCAAGCCGGCAAAGCCGGTCGAATTCCTGCGCGCCTACCGCCGCAACCGTCGCGGCCTGAAGGACCTCTGCAAGGGCATCGCGACGGTCACCAGCACGAACATCCAGTTCAACGACATCGCCTGTCGCGCCGCCTCCGACATCTACATGCTCGTCACCCGCACCGAGCACGGCCTCTATCCGTTCGCCGGCATCCCGTGGTTCTCGACGGTGTTCGGACGCGACGGGATCATCACCGCGATGATGACGCTGTGGTTCGATCCGCGGATCGCGGAAGGCGTGTTGCGCTACCTCTCCGCCACGCAGGCGAAGACGATCGATCCGGCGGCCGACGCGCAGCCGGGCAAGGTGCTGCACGAGACGCGGCACGGCGAGATGGCGAACCTCAAGGAGGTGCCGTTCGGCCATTACTACGGCACCATCGACGCGACGCCGCTGTTCATCATGCTGGCCGGCATGTACTTCGAGCGCACCGGCGACCTCGACACGATCCGCGACATCTGGCCGAACATCGAGGCGGCGCTCACCTGGTGCGACACCTACGGCGATCGCGACGGCGACGGCTTCCTCGAATATGCCCGCGAGACCGAGACCGGCCTCGCCAACCAGGGCTGGAAGGATTCGCAGGATTCGATCTTCCATGCCGACGGCAGCGACGCGAAGGGGCCGATCGCGCTGTGCGAAGTCCAGGGCTACCTCTTTGCCGCCAAGGAGGCCGCCTCGGCGCTGGCCAGAGAACTCGGATTGGGCGCGCGTGCGGAAGACCTCCTCGACGAGGCGGCCGCGCTCAAGGCGCGCTTCCACGCGGCGTTCTGGGTCGAGGAGATCGGCACCTACGCGCTGGCGCTCGACGGCGAGAAGAAGCCCTGCAAGGTGCGCTCGTCGAACGCCGGCCACACGCTGTTCACCGGCATCGCCGATCGCGCCGTGGCGCAGAGCGTCGCCGACCGGTTGATGAGCCCGGAGGCGTTCTCCGGCTGGGGCATCCGCACCATCCCGATCGGCGAGGCGCGCTACAATCCGATGAGCTACCACAACGGCTCGATCTGGCCGCACGACAACGCGCTGATCGTGATGGGCTTCGCCCGCTACGGGCTGAAGGACGAGGCGGTGCAGGTCTTCCAGGGTCTGTTCGACGCCGCCGGCTATCAGGAGCTGCGCCGGTTGCCGGAGCTGTTCTGCGGGTTCGTGCGCAAGCCGCGCCGCGGACCGACCGCCTATCCCGTCGCCTGCGCGCCGCAGGCCTGGGCCTCGGCGACGCCGTTCGCGCTGGTCGCCGCCTGTCTCGGCCTCAAGCTCGATCACGCGCGCAACGAGATCGCGTTCCTCGATCCCCGCATGCCGGGGTTCTTCGAGGAAGTCCTGATGCGCGACCTGCAGCTCGGCGCCTCGAGCGCGGACCTGCGCTTCCGGCGCGATCACGACGGCAAGGACGTGACGCTCAGCGTGCTCAAGCGCTCGGGCGACGTGCGGATCGCCCAGGTGAAATAAGGCCTTGCGCGCGCCGGTCGAGCCGAGCCTCAACTTCCTGATCCTGGCGCTCGTCTTCACCGGGACGGGCGCCGCGCTCTGGCACGGCTGGCTCGACGGCCGTCTCGCGGTCCTCGCCCTGGTCGCATCGGGCTGGATCGTCAGCCTCTGCCTGCACGAGTTCGGCCATGCGCTCGCGGCCTATCTCGGCGGCGATCATGCGGTCGCCGACACCGGCTACCTGACGCTCGATCCTTTGAAGTACACCGATCCCGTCCTGTCGCTGGTGCTGCCGATCCTCTATCTCTTCCTCGGCGGCTTCGGCCTGCCGGGCGGCGCGGTCTATATCCGCACGGGTCTGCTGCGCAGCGCCGCCTGGGCGTCCGTCGTGTCGGCGGCGGGGCCCTTCGCCACCTTCTGCTTCCTGCTCCTGCTCGC
>CAZZZM010000029.1:0-8751 GCA_964658465.1 uncultured Nakamurella sp. | reverse complement strand
TCGGCATCGCGCTCGGGCCGATCGCCCGCGGCTACCGGATGATCCGCCTCCTTCGGCTCTGAGCGCCGCGCGCCGCAGCGAGCCTGCCGACGCGCATAAAAAAAGCGGCCCCCGAAGGGGCCGCTTTCGTTTTGCGTCGAACTTGCGATCGCTCAGCGCGAGGCAAGGCTCTTCGGCAGATGGAAGGCCCAGAACGAGCCGCCCTGGTTGATGTTGGCGGTCGACTTGGCGACCTCGCCGCCCCACAGCGGGACCGCGCCGCCCCAGCCGGCCGCGACGCCGACCCACTGCTCGCCGTCCTGCGTCCAGGTGATCGGCGACGAGACGACGCCGGTGCCGACCTGGAACTTCCAGACCTCGTTGCCGGTCTTGGCGTCGAGGGCCTTCAGGTAGCCTTCCGGCGTGCCGTAGAACACGAGGCCGCCGGCGGTCGAGAGGACGCCGCCCCAGAGCGGGGCCTTGTTGTTGACCTGCCAGACGATCTTGCCGGTCATCGGATCCATGGCCTTCAGAGCACCGATGTGGTCCTGGAAGGTCGGGACGATGGTGAAGCCGGCGCCGAGATAGGCCGCGCCCTTCTTGTAGGTGACGGGCTCGTTCCAGATGTCCATGCCCCACTCGTTCGAGGGGATGTAGAACAGCTTCGTCTGCGGGTCGTAGGAGACCGGCATCCAGTTCTTGCCGCCGAGGAAGCCCGGCGTCGCGTGGACGGTCTTGCCCTTCTTGTCGTTGGTCGGGTCGCCCGGACGGTTCTCGTCGAGGAACTCGGGACGGCCATCCTTGTCGATGCCCTTCGCCCAGTTGATCTTCTCGACGAACGGATGCGCGCCGATGAACTTCCCGTTGGTGCGGTCGAGCACGTAGAAGAAGCCGTTACGGTCGGCGGTGCCGCCGAGCTTCATCGTCTTGCCGTTGACCGTGGCGTCGAAGGGCACGAACTCGTTGACGCCGTCGTAGTCCCAACCGTCGTGCGGGGTGGTCTGGAAGCCCCAGACGATCTCGCCGTTGTCGGGGTTGATCGCCAGGCGCGAGGCCGACCACTTGTTGTCGCCCGGACGCAGCCAGGAGTTCCACGGGCCCGGGTTGCCGGTGCCGATGTAGATCAGGTTGAGCTCGGGATCGTAGGTGCCGCCGAGCCAGGTGGCGCCGGAGCCGAACTTGTAGGTGTCGCCCGGCCAGGTCTCGTTGGCCTTGCCGGTCATCGTCGACTCTTTGCCGTTCAGCGTGCCGACGTTGCCCTCGATGACCGGGCGGCTCCAGATCTCCTCGCCCGTGTCGGGATCGCGGGCCTGGACCTTGCCGACCACGCCGAACTCGCCGCCGGACAGGCCGGTGATCAGCTTGCCCTTCACGATCATCGGAGCGGCGGTGTACGAGTAGCCGGCCTTGAAGTCGTCGATCGTCTTCTTCCAAACGACCTTGCCGGTCTTGGCGTCGAGCGCGACGAGCTTGGCGTCGAGCGTGCCGAAGATGAACTTGTTCTTCCACAGGATGCCGCCGCGATTGACGACATCGCAGCACGGCAGGATGCCTTCCGGCAGGCGGGCATCGTATTCCCAGATCTTCTCGCCGGTGTGCGCGTTGATCGCATAGGCGCGCGAGTACGAGCCGGTGACGTAGATCACGCCGTCCTTGATGAGCGCCTGGCTCTCCTGGCCGCGCTGCTTCTCACCGCCGAACGAGAACGACCACGCCGGGATCAGGCCCTTGATGTTGTCCTTGTTGATGGTCTTCAGCGGGCTGAAGCGCTGATCCTTCGGGCCGAAGCCGTTCATCAGCACCGAGTCGGTCGACTTGGCGCCGTTGTCGAGCTGCTCCTGCGTAACGCCGCCCTCGGCGAAAGCCGGAAGCTGCATCGCGGTCACGAGAGCCGCAGCCCCCGCCGCCACCAGCAGACGTTTACGGAAATCCATCCTATCCTCCCCTATACCGCCGCTCTTCTGAGCGGGCGTCACTGAACAAGCAGCAGCGGTGTCAGATCGCGGCCGCGTCGCTTTTAGCACTGTCTAAGTTTTTTTTAATAGGCTTTTCGGCGGAGACCTGATGATTTTCTGGACTTATACTAATTGCGTACGGCCGTTTCTTGTTGCGGGCGCACATAAAACGATCGCAACCGGCCAAGGCCGGTTGAGACTTGTGTTGTGGGCGACTGAAGCGACGCGGCGGCTACTGTGTGTCCGGCGGCGTGTACTTGACCCCGTACTTGTCGCAGATGGCCTTCAGGCGCCCGTCCTTGACCATCGCGGTCAGGATGTCGCCGACGGCATAGCCGAGGTCGCGCGAGTTGCTCCGCACGGCGCCGGCCAATTCCCAATGGTTCTTCACCGGCCCCATGATCTCGGGCACGAGGATCGGGTTGTCCGCCTCGGAGATCTTGAGCTCGAAGAACGCGTTGTCGATCTGCGCCTCGGTGCCGGCGAGGATCGGCGTCTCGTTGGCCTTGAACGCCTCGGCCGCCTTCTCGAAGTTGGAGAAGTGCGTGGCGTTGGGACGGAAGCGCCCGCCGACCGCCGTCATCAGCGCGAGGTCGGAGGCGCTCGTGCCCTCGACGGCGACCTTGCTGGTGCCGATGTCGTTCAAGGTCTCGAGCTTTTCGACCTTGTCCTTGCGCGCGGCGAAGGCGAGGTGCTGCATGAAGTAGGGCGCGGTGAAGAAGACCTGGTCGTCGCGCAGCATCAGCACGCGATCGTTCGGCACCTGCAGCATCAGGTCGGAGAGCGGCGACCCGGCCAGATCGCCCTTCCAAAGGTTGAGGCGGAAATCGCCGCCCATGTCTTCCGACGCCTGGTAGAGGACGATCTGCGGCTTGACCTTGAGCTGCTTGGCGATCTCGTTGGCGATGTCGACGTCGATGCCGAACGGCTTGTTGTCCTTGTCGGCGTCCGAGAAGGGCTTGTTGTCGATGTAGAGCGCGACGCGCAGCACGCCGGCGGCCTTCACCTCGTCGAGGGGGCGCGCCGCGACCGGGCCGGCCGTCAGGGTCGCCGCGATCAGCATCGCGGCGAGGGTCTTCGGAAACGAGCGGGAGGGAGCGCTCATTCCGGGATGTTCTTCGAGATCATGAAGGCGCGGATCGCCCACAGCTCCTCGTTGGGGAGCAGGCCGTAGAACTTCGGCATCATGGTCACGCCGTTGCGCTGCGCGCCCTCGTGCATGCGCGTCGTGAAGAGGTCGTCGCCTTCCTGGTCGGCAGGGACCTTGCGCAGGTCGGGCGCGATGCCGCCGGAGATCATCTCGAGGCCGTGGCAGCGGGCACAATTCTCGTTGTAGGCCTGCGCGCCGATGGCGATCGCCTGCTTGTTGCCCGTGTAGGGGCTCCTGGCGGGCCAGTCCTTCAGCGCGGGAAGGCCGGCGGTATCGACCTTGGCCGGCGCCTCGTCGGCGTGGACCGGCAGCCCGACGAATGCGGCGCCCATCGACAGCGCGACCGCAGCGGCTCCTGCAAAAATGCCCCTCATCGCTCCCCAGACCCTCCCATTTGCGGCCGCCTATAGCACGGAGTCCGAAAAAGGAAATCGATGCCGACACAAAAAAATCGCGCCCCGTCCGACGGCGCGCGATGGGAGGGTCGACGTGTCGTGGAGGCGCGCATCAGTTCTCCTGGTGCTTCGACTCGATGTAGGTGCGGATCGCCCACAGGCCCGTCTGCGAGACGGTGCCGGCATACTTCTCCATCTTGATCGAGCCGTTGCGCGTGACGCCGTCGATCACCCGGTCCTTGAAGAGCTCGTCGCCCTCGGCGCCGGTCGGCAGGTAATGGAGGTCGGGCGCCATGCCGCCGGACTCCATCTCGAGACCGTGGCAGGCCGCGCAATTGGCGAGGTAGCCGTGCGCGCCGATCTCGATGGCCTTCGCGGTGTCCTTGTTGTCGCGGAAGGGGTTCGTGTCCTTCCAGGTCGTGCCGAGATCCGGCAGCCCGGGCGTGTCGAAGGCCTGCGGCGTGACGCTGCCATGGCCGAAGACCGGGGCGGTCGAGACGACCGCGCCGAGAGCGGTGGCGACACCCGCCGCGATGAACCAGACCTTCATGTTCCCAACCCCTTTTCCCGGCAGGTGCCGACGCTGACGGCGGTGCTTTAGCCGACCGGACGAGGATTGGTACAGACGGGATTTTCGCCCCGGAAAGCGTCTCCGCCATTCGGGGTAGGTTTGCGCAGATGATTGCGCTTTGCGCCGAGGCATGAGAATTCGTCGCGCCTCATGACATGCGCGGGGACGCTGGATGAGCGGGGAGGAACGGCCAGGATGCGGCCTCTGAAATTCGGGCTGCACGGCGCGGGGCTTTCGCGTCCGATCCGGCGTGGTGGGATGGTCCGCAAGCGGCCGGTCGGACGTCTATTGTTTGGTCTGGCACTTCTTTGTTCGGGGCTCGAGCCGGCCTTCGCCGTGCCGCCGCTGAAGGGGCCGCCCGTCCAGATCCTCTACGTCGAGCGCAAGGCCGACCATCTGCCGCCGCTCAACAACGAGGATCCGTTTCCCGAAGACCTCGGCAAGGCCGGCGCCGAGCTCGGCATCAAGGATTCCAACGCCTCCGGTCGCTTCGTCGGCGTCGCCATCGAGATGAAGAGCGTCGTCGTCGCGCGGGGCGCCGATATCAAGGCGGCGGTCGCCGCGGCGCTCGGCCGGGATGCCAAGGCGAGGCCGCGCTTCGTTGCCGTCAACGCGCCGGCCGACGACCTGCTCGCCATCGCCGACATGCCGCAGACGCACGACGCGGCCATCCTCAATCTCGGCGCCACCGACACGCGCCTGCGCGACGCGGATTGCCGCGCCAACGTGCTGCACACCAGCGCCTCGCGCGCCATGCTGGCCGACGCGCTGATGCAGTTCCTGGTCTTCAAGCGCTGGTCGAAGATCCTGCTCGTCTCCGGCCCGCACCCCGCCGACAGGGACTATGCCGACGCCCTGCGGCGGAGCGCGAAGAAGTTCGGCGCCAGGATCGTCGCCGAGACGAGCTACGACGCGCACGGCGGCGATATCCGCGACACGGCGCTGCGCGAGTTCGCGCTGGTGACCCGCGGGCCCGACCACGACGTCGTCGCGGTCGCCGACGAGGCGAACGAGTTCGGCACCAGCCTTCCCTACAACACCGACCTGCCGCGCCCGGTCGTCGGCACGCAGGGCCTGACGCCGGCGGCCTGGGGCCGGCCGGTCGAGGCCTGGGCCGCCGTGCAATTGCAGAACCGCTTCAAGAAGCTCGCCGGGCGCCCGATGCGACCGACCGATTATGCCGGCTGGATGGCGACGCACGCCGTCGGCGAGGCCGCCGTGCAGCTGAAGAGCGCCGATCCCGACGCGATCCGGACGCTGCTGCTGTCGCCGGCCTTCGAGGTCGGCGGCTTCAAGGGCCGTTCGCTGAGCTTCCGCGCCTGGGACGGCCAGTTGCGCGAGCCGATCTTCGATCTGTGGACCGACGCCGTGGTCGCGACGGCGCCGCTCGACGGCTTCCTGCACCCGCGCACCGATCTCGACTCGCTCGGGCTCGACGAGCCCGAGAGCCAATGCAAGCACAGGCGAGGCTGACCTCCGACATGACACGGCTCACTCTCGCGGCCGCGATCGCCGCCCTCCTCGCCGGGTCGCTGCCGGCGCGCGCCTACGAGGTCTTCGTCACCAACGAACGCGACAACACGATCTCGGTGATCGATTCAAAGACGTTCCAGGTGACCCGCACCTTCAAGGTCGGGCAGCGCCCGCGCGGCGTGGTCTTCTCGAAGGACGGCAAGATCCTCTACGTCTGCGCCAGCGATTCCGACGCCGTCGAGGAGATCGATCCCGACAGCGGCAAGCTGCTGCACGACCTGCCGTCCGGCGAGGATCCCGAGCAATTCGCCATCTCGCCCGACGGCAAGCGTCTCTACATCGCCAACGAGAACAACGCGGCGACGACGATCATCGATCTTGCGACCCGCAAGGTGCTGGGGCAGATCGACGTCGGCATCGAGCCGGAGGGCATGGCGGTCTCGCCCGACAGCGCCATCGCCGTGACGACCTCCGAGACGACCAACATGGTCCATTGGATCGATCCGAAGACCTTCCAGTCGAACGACGCGACGCCGGTCGGCCAGCGCCCGCGCGAGGCGAAGTTCAGCAAGGACGGCTCGCTGCTGTGGGTGTCGTCGGAGGTCGGGGGCACCGTCGCGATCATCGACGTCGCCAGCCACAAGGTGCTGCACACGATCTCCTTCAAGCTGCCGTCGATCTCGGCCGACAAGATCCAGCCGGTCGGCATCAGCCTGACCGCCGACGGCAAGCTCGCCTTCATCGCGCTCGGGCCTGCCGATCACGTCGCCGTCGTCGACGCCAGGACCTACGAGGTGAAGGGCTACATCCTCGTCGGCCGGCGCGTCTGGCACACGGCGTTCTCGCCGGAGCAGGACCTGCTCTTCACGACCAACGGCGTCTCCGGCGACGTCACCGTGATCACGGTCGCGAACCAGAAGCCGATCCGCACCATCAAGGTCGGTCGTTTCCCGTGGGGCGTCGCCGTGCGGCCGCCGCAGCCCGGCACGCCATGACGATGCGGATCGGTCTTCTCGCGCTGATCCTCTGCCTCGTCGCGCCGCTGTTCGGCCTCGCCGGCGCGGCGCACGCCTCGACGCTGACGCGCGACGAGATCCAGAAATTCTTCCCGGCGCCGCTCGTCGTCGGGCAGGAGGACGACAAGCTGCCGATCTGGCCGATCCTCAAGCAGGAAGCCGGCTCCTACGACACGATCGCCTACGTCTTCCAGTCGAACGATTTCGCGCCGATCCCCGGCTTCGGCGGCTCGCCGCCCAATCTCCTGATCGCGATGGCGCCGGACGGCACGTTCATCGACGTGAAGGTGCTCGCTCAGCACGAGCCGGTCTTCGTCGACGGTCTCGGGCCGGGGCCGCTCAACGACTTCGTGCAGCAATATGTCGGCATGTCCGCCCGCCACACGATCGCGGTCGGGCGCCCCAACGCGCGCCAGCGCGGCGCCTCCTCCGCGACGACCGTCGACGGCGTGGCGATGGCGACGGCGTCGACGCGCATCATCAATCAGGAGCTGCTCTCCTCGGCCCTGGACGTGGCGCGCAGGAAGCTCGGCTTCGGCGCCGCGGACACGCTCGGCCTCACGGCGGTGGCGAAGCAGACGCCCGCCGCGCCGATGACCTGGCAGCAGCTCATCGCCGAGGGCTACGTCAAGAACCTGCACCTGACGAATGCCGCCGTCGACCGCGCCTTCGCTGGCACCGCCGTCGCCGACCAGAGCGACGGCGCGGCCGAGGCGACGTTCGGCGACACCTATGTCGCCGAAGTCGACGTGCCGGACATCGGCCGCAACATCCTCGGCGAGAAGCTCTACCGCGATCTGATGACCGGCCTCGCCCGGGGCGACCATGCCGTGATGGTGCTCGCCGCCGGGCCGTGGTCGCCGATGGGCGACGACTTCGTCTACGGTGCGATCCCCAACAATATCTCGATCGTCCAGAACAGGTTTCCGGTGACCGCGCGCGACTTCGCGATCGAGCGCGGCTCGAACGGCATGGCGGGCATGCCGGCCGGCGACTGGACGATCCTCAAGATCAACCAGGATGCCGGCTTCGACCCCACCCACCTCTGGTCGATGGTGCTGCGCTTCACCCGCGACCACGGGCAGATCTATCCGGTGAAGGTGACGCGCGACTTCTCGATCGACTACGCCTTGCCGGCCGACCTGTTCACCGTGACGAGGGCGACGCAGGGCCCGGCCTGGACCGACTCCTGGCTGGCCCGCAAATGGGAGCTCGCGGTGATCGCCGCGATGCTGGCGACCCTCGTGCCGGTGCTGGTGCGCCAGCGCGGCCTCGTCGCCGCCGCCGGCCGCTTCGAGGTCTTCCGCCTCGCCTATCTCGCGCTGACGCTCGGCTTCATCGGCTGGTACGCGCAGGCGCAGCTGTCGATCGTCACGATCGTCGGCGTCGTGCGGGCGCTGCGTTCGACGCACGACTTCAACTTCCTGCTCTACGATCCGCCGTCGCTCCTCCTGTGGGGCTTCGTCCTCGTCTCGCTCGCGATCTGGGGACGCGGCACCTTCTGCGGCTGGCTCTGCCCGTTCGGCGCGCTGCAGGAGCTCGTCGCGTGGCCGGCGAAGAAGTTGGGGTTGCGCCAGATCGTCGTGCCGCCGCGCGTCGATCGCGCGCTGCGCAACCTGAAGTACGTCGTGCTCGCCGGCATTCTCGTCGCCGCGGCGATCTCGACGCCGACGGCCGACAAGCTGGTCGAGGTCGAGCCGTTCAAGACCTCGATCACGCTGTATTTCGTGCGCTCCTGGCCGTTCGTCGTCTACGCGGTCGGATTGTTGGTCCTCAACCTGTTCGTCTACAAGGGCTTCTGCCGCTATCTCTGCCCGCTCGGCGCCAGCCTGGCGCTGGTCGGGCGCGTGCGCATCCTCAGCTGGATCCCGCGCCGCGCCGAATGCGGCAGCCCGTGCCAGCTGTGCAAGGTGAAGTGCCGCTACGGGGCGATCGAGCCGACCGGCAAGATCGATTATCCCGAATGCTTCCAGTGCATGGATTGCGTGACGATCATCCACGATCCCCAGCAATGCGTGCCGCAGATCCTCGCCGCCAAGAAGCGCAAGGTGCCGGTGCCGACGCTGGAGCCGCAGGCCGCCGAATAGCCGCCGTCAATTTCGCCACGTCATTGCGAGCGAAGCGAAGCAACCCAGGGGCCGCGGGTCGCCATCTGCGGGCCTGTCGCTCTGCCGCCCCTGGGTTGCTTCGCCTGCGGCTCGCAATGACGGCG
>CAZZZM010000028.1:0-20512 GCA_964658465.1 uncultured Nakamurella sp. | reverse complement strand
TGCTCGCGGCGGGCCTCGTCCTGGCGCTCCTGCTCGCGGCGCGCCGCCTCAAGTCGCGCCGGCGCGTCGGCATCGACCTGCGGGCGGGCTCCTTGGGCCGGTGCCTGCGCGGATCCTTGCGCCGCCTGGTTCGGCAGCGAGGCGTCGAACGAGCGCCCCGAGCGGGTGATGATGTCGGTCAGCTCGCTCAGCGCCCTGATCTGCTCGCCGACGACACGGCGCATGGCGTCCGCCTGCTCGCTCGTCTCGCGCGGCAGCTCGATCGCGTTGCGACGGACCTCCTCGCGCGTGGCGGAGAGTTCGGCCTCGATCGATTGCGACAGGCCGCGCATCGCGGCGGCGGCCTCCTCGAAGCGCTGCGTCGACTGGCCGAACACGTGCTCGATCTCGCGCGTCGCCTGGTCGTAGGCGGCCCGCAAGGCGGCGGCGGTGCGCTCGCGCTCCTTGCCGGCGTTGTCGCGGATCGTCGCGAACTGCTGGTCGATGAGCCCCGTCGAGGCCTGCGAGTTCTCGGCGAGGAACGTGCCGATCTCGCGGGCGCGCGCCTCCGCCTTCTTGAAGCTGTCGTCGATGAGCCCGGTGAACGAGTGCATGACGGCTTCGAAGTCCTCGTGCTTGGCGGTGATCGCCGCGAGCAGGCCGGCGAGGGCCTCCTGGCGCGCGCCGAGCCGCTCGTCGAGGTCGCCCTGCGTCTGCGCCAGCTGGCTCGACGATTCGGCGATCGTGCGGTGGTGGCCGGCGAGCGCCTCGGCCACGCCGCCGGCATCGGCGAGCGTGCGGCCGGCGTTCTCGTTGATCCGGTCGATATGGCCGGAGACCTGGCCGAGCGATCCCTCGAAGGCGGCGATCTGGCGTTCCATTGCCTCGCCGAAGCCGGACAGGTTGCCGTGCGCGCTGCCGAGCATCTCCTGCAGCATCGCGCTCTGCGCGGTCAGGCGCTCGATGATGCCGGTGAGATCGCCGCGCACCTTGTCGTTGGCGGCCGCGAGCGACAGGACGGAGGTCGCGACGCCGCCCTCGATCGAGGCCTTCAGCGCTTCCGCCGAGCCGTTGATCGCCCCGGCGAGCTCGCCCTGGCGATCGGAGAGCGCCTGCAGCGAGCGGGCGACGCTGGCGTCGATCGTTTCGACGAGCTGGCCGCCGGCGGCGGCGAGCTCGGCCGCGGCCGCGCTGCCGCGTTCGCCGAGCGTCGCCACGAGCCGTTCGCCGTGGTCGCCCAGCAGCGTCTCGAACTCGTGCGAGCGCGCCTCGAGGCTGGCGTTGAGGGCGTTGCCGCGCTCGCCGAGCAGCGATTCGATGGCCGAAAGGCGTCCGTCGAGCACCGTCGCGATCTCGGCGACGCGTTCGGCGAGCGCCGCGCCGACGTCGCCGGCGCGCCCGGTCATCACTGAGTCGAGCTCGTCGACGGCGCGCGCCACGACCTGGCGCAGTTCCGTCGTCTCGCGATCCAGCGTCGCGTTCAGCCGCTGGCCGTGGTCGCTCAGCAGCGTGTCGATCGCCGCGGCGCGGTCGATCAGGCCGGAGGTGAGGCTGCGGCCCTTCTCGTCGAGCGCGGCCGAGACCATCGACAGCGGCCCGACCACGCGATCGTTGAGGCGGGCGATATGCAGGTCGAGCTGCTCGCCGATCGCCGTCGAACGCTCGGCGAGGACGCCGGCGATGTCGGCGGCCTTGCCGTCGATATGGTCGGCCGCCTGGCGGCCGCCGTCGGAGAGCGTGCGGGCGATCTCGAGCGTGCGCGCGGCGAGCTGCTCGTTGATCGAGGCGGCGCGCGTCGCGAGCCCGCTCTCGATGCGCGAGATCAGCGCTTCGAGCGATTGCGAGATGCCTTCCGCCCGCGCCAGTGCGCGTTCCTCGAGGCCGCCGATATGCCCTTCGAGGATCGCGCCGGCCTCGACGAGATGCTCGCCGATGCGGTCGTTGATGCCGGTGCCGTGGATCGCGAACGTATTCTCGATCGCGTTGATGCGGTCGGCGAAGGTCGCGTTGAAGCGTTCGGCATGCGCGCCGAGCCTGTCGGAGGCCTCGCTGCCCTGCGTGAGGAAGACGTCCTGGAACGCGGCCACCTTGCCGGCCAGGCTCTCGCTGATGCGGTCGCCGTGCATCGCGATCGCGGCGATGGACTCGCCGGCGATCTCGGCGAAGCGGGCGTTGAGCGCGTCGACCTGCTCGGCGAGGCTGGCGATCGCGTCGCGCGTGTTGGCGACGAAGCCTTCCTGCAGCGCCTCGGCGTGCTGGCCGAGCGCGGCGGCGGTGGCCTCCGCGTTGGAGGCGAGCTGCTCGTGCATGCCGTCGAGGTGGCCGGCGAGGTTGCCGACGGCGTCCTGCGCCGTCGTGTCGAGGCGTTCGTGCATCGCATGCGCGTGCTCGTCGAGCGCGGCGAGCGTCTGGCTCGTCGTCTCGGCGAGGCGGCCTTGCAGCGAGTCGACGTGGCCGACGATGGCGTCGGCGATCTCGGCCGAGGCCGACTGCAGGCGCTCGTGCATCTCGTCGCGATGCGACTCGAGCGCCGCCAGCGTCTGGCCGGTGGTGCCGTCGAGCCGGTCGGTGAGGGCCGTCGCGCGGCGGTCGATCTCGCCGGCGTGCTCCTCGATCGCGGCGATCGTCTTCTGCGTCGTGTCGGCGAGACGGTCGTGCATCTCGGCGCTGTGCGTCCCCATCGCCGCATGGGCTTCGGCGAGCCGCTCGTTGAGCTGGTCGGTATGGGAGGCCATCAGCGCCATCGTCGCGGCGGTCGCCTCGGCGACGCGCTCCTGCAGCGCTTCGTGGTGGCCGGCGAGGATCTGCGTCGACTCGTCGGCGCTCGCGGCGAGCCGCTCGTGCATGTCGGCGTGATGCGCCGCGAGGTCGTCGTTGGCCGCGGCGAGCCGCTCCTGGTAGCTGTCGGTATGCGCGGCCATGGCGGCCATCGTCTCAGCCGCGACGGTGGCGAGGCGCTCGCGCAGGTCGGCGTGATGGCTGGTGAGCTGATCGTTGGCCGTGGCGAGGCGCTGGCTGTAGCCGTCGGTGTGCTCGGCCAGGACCGCCAGCGTGTCGTTGACGGCGCCGTCGAGGCGCTCGCGCAGGTCGGCGTGATGGCTGGTGAGCTGGTCGTTGGCGGCGGCGAGGCGCTGGCTGTAGCCGTCGGTGTGCTCGGCCAGGGCCGCCAGCGTGTCGCCGACGGCGCCGTCGAGCCGATCGCGCAGGTCGGCGTGATGGGCGTTCAGCTGCTCGCTCGCGGCGGCCAAGCGCTGCTCTTGCTCGGCGCCGTGCGCGGCCAGCGTCGCCGCCGCCTCCGTGGCGGTCGCCCCGAGACGCTCGTGGAACTCGGCGTGATGCGTGGTGAGCAGATCGTGCGCCTCGCCGAGCCGCTCGTGCAGCTGGTCGGTATGCGCCGCCATCAGCGCCATCGTCGCGGCGGCGCCAGCGGCGAGACGCTCGTTCATCGATTCGCCGTGCGCGTCGAGGGCGCCCGTCGTCTCGGCGGCGGAGGCGGCGAGCTTTTCGTGGAGCGCGTCGGTATGCGAGCCGAGCGCGGTGGCGATCTCCTCCGCCGTCGTGGCGAAACGCTGATGCAGCGCATCCCCGTGCTCATCGAGCCGCGAGGCGACGCGGCCCTGCGTATCGTCAAGCAGGGCGGCGAGATTGGCGTGCGAGGCGTCGAAGGCGGCGGCGGCGGCCTGCGACTGCTCGGCGATGAGCGCGGCGGTGCGCTCGCCCGCGTCGGAGATGTTCTGGTGCAGGGCGTCGCCGTGGACGCCGACGATCTCGTGCAGCCGGTCGCCGGTCTCGGCGAGGCGCACCGCGAGCGTGTCGCCGCGCGAGACGATCTCGTCGGAGATGCGGGTGCCGGTCGAATCGAGGCGGTGGACGATGTCGTCCGCGCGCAGCCCGAGGTCGGCGAGCAGCGCTTCGCCGGCCGACGCGATCTTGGTCTCGATGCCGTCGGTGTGCGAGCCGATGGCGCTGGTGACGTTCTCGGTCGCCTCGCGCAGGCGCTCGATCATCTCGTGCCCGGAGGAGCCGATGCTCTGGGTGCAATTGTCGCCGGCGGCGACGAGCGCGGTGCGGATCTCGTCGCCCTTCGCGCCGAGCGAGCCGGTGACGCGCTGGCCGGCCTCGTCGAGCGTGGCGGCGAGCCGTTCGGCGACGCCGTCGAGATCGCGCGACAGGCCCTCGTGCGCGCCGGAGATGGCGCCGCGCACCTTCTCGGCATTGGCGACGATCGCCTCGCGCTCCGACGACAGCTCCTCGATGAGCGAGCGGACGCGGCGCTCGTTCTCGCCGAACGAGCGCTCGATGTTCGACACCTCCGAGCGCACCAGCGTCTCGAGTTCGCCGGCGCGGGCCAGGGCGCGCTCGATGCCGTCGCCCATCGACGCGATCTCGCGGCGGATCGCCTGCGAGAGGGTGACCATCTGCTCGGTGGCGATCGCCTCCGGCTCGGCCAGGCGCACGGCCACCTGCATCATGCTGCGCGCCGTCATGCGCACTTCCTGCGTGCGGCGGGTCAGCGCGGCGGTCATGAAGAAGAACAGCAGCGGGCCGACGATCGCCAGCGCGACGAGCGCGGTCTTCGGCTGCAGCACGGCGGCGCCGGCGAGCTCGGCGCGATCGGCGTAGAGATAGAGGGCGCAGACGGCGATCCAGGCGACCGCGGCGACGCCGGCGATGACCATCGGCGTGCGGCTCGGCTTGACCTGCATGGTGCGCAGGATGGCGCCGACGCTCTCCTTGTCGTCGTTGGCGGCGGCGGCCGGCCGCGCCCGCGACAGGCGCTCGTCGGAGGCCGGCGGCTCGATGCGGTCGCGGCCGCTCCGCGCCTCCTGGGGGATCGGCGCGTTCGCGGCGACGTCGAGCCGCGGCTCGTTCGCCGTCTCAACATCGCGCAGCGTGTCGCCGAAGAGCTTCGAGGCGTCGGCCGAGGGCAGCCGCGGGATGCGCGGCTCGTTGCGGCGGCCCGTCACGTCCGGCGACAGTAGCGGGTGGCGCGTCTCCGGCGCTTCGAGGTCGGCCCGCGCGCCGCGCGGCGCGGCGTCCGGCTTCTCGCCGTCAGGATCGGGCGCGGTCTCGCTCGGCATCAGATCGGTGAGGTTCAGCGCCTCCTCGATCGCCGACAGGGCTGCCGCCGCAGGATCCTGCGCCTTGTTGGGATTGGCCATCACGCGCCTCGCTCGAAACCGACCCTGGCAGCACCGCCCTGCCGCCCGATCGCAAAACACAGACTATTAACCAAATCCACCCTACAGGGTGGCGCCGGGGAATGAAACCAATCGGATCAGCGCTTTGCCAAACGTCGTTAACGCCGATGCGGAAGCTGAGCCGGCCTTAACGGCCGTCGCGGCCCCGCTCGATCTGGCGTTTCTGGCGAAGCAGACCTTCGACGATGCCGGGCTGGCGCGCGAGGTCCTGACCCTGTTCCTGGAACAGGCCCGGCGCGTCGTGCCGACCCTGCCGACCCTGGCGCCGGCCGCGCAACGCGACGCCGCCCATCTCCTCAAGGGCTCGGCGCGCGGGATCGGCGCCTGGGCCGCCGCCGCGATCGCCGAAACCTACGAGACGGCCGAGGTGGACGCGCGCCCGGCGATCCATGCCGATCTCGCCGCGACCTTCGCCGAGCTGGATGCGGCAATCGAGACGCAACTGATCTAGGCGGCGCCGCTCCGGCCCCCTATCCATCGTGGCGCCGCTTCTCTAAAACACCGGCTCCGCGGCACGACGCGCACGACCCCGGGTACCCGGGCTTCGCGAGGAACGGGATCCACATGGCCTCCATCACCTTCACCGATTCCAAGGGCACGGCGCGTACCGTCGAAGGCAAGGACGGCGCGACGCTGATGGAGACGGCGATCCAGAACAACGTTCCCGAGATCGTCGCCGAATGCGGCGGCGCCTGCGCCTGCGCGACCTGCCACGTCTATGTCGACGAGGCGTTCTTCGCCAAGGTCGGCAAGCCCTCGGGGATGGAGGAGGACATGCTCGACTTCGCCTACGAGGTGAAGCCGACCTCGCGTCTCTCCTGCCAGATCAAGATCACGCCGGCGCTCGACGGGCTGCGCGTGACGACGCCGGCCCGCCAGGGCTGAGCCGCGGCCAACCGAGGGAGCGGCCCATGACGCACGAGGCGCGGGAGAGCGATGCGGTCATCGAGACCGACGTCGTCATCGTCGGCGCGGGCCCGGTCGGGATGTTCGCGGTCTTCGAGCTCGGCCTGCTCGACATCCGCTGCCACCTCATCGACATCCTGCCGAAGGCCGGCGGCCAGTGCGCCGAGCTCTATCCGGAGAAGCCGATCTACGACATCCCCGGCTACCCGAGCGTCACGGGGCAGGGGCTGGTCGACAAGCTGATGGAGCAGATCGAGCCGTTCAAGCCGACCTTCCACCTCGGCGAGATGGTCGAGGCGATCGAGAGCCTCGGCGATGCCGAGGCGCCGTCCTTCCGCATCCGCACCGGCTTCGGCAAGGAGATCGCCTGCAAGGCGATCGTCGTGGCGGCCGGCGGCGGCTCGTTCCAGCCGAAGAAGCCGCCGATCGCCGGCATCGAGGCCTACGAGGGCACGTCGGTGCACTACGCCGTGCGCCGCATGGAGGCGTTCCGCGACAGGAACGTCGTCATCGTCGGCGGCGGCGATTCGGCGCTCGACTGGACCTTGAACCTGCAACCGATCGCCAAGCGGCTGACGCTCGTCCACCGCCGCGACGACTTCCGCGGCGCGCCGCATTCGGTCAACGCGATGCGGGCGCTGGTGGCGCAGGGCGCGATGGACCTCGCCATCGGCCAGGTCTCCGGGCTGCACGGGGCGGACGGCGCGCTCGAGGCGATCGACGTCAAGACGGCGTCGGGCGAGCAGCGCGTCGCCTGCGACCGGATGATCCCGTTCTTCGGGCTCACGATGAAGCTCGGGCCGATCGCCGACTGGGGCCTGGGGCTGAACGAGAACCTGGTGACGGTCGACACGGAGAAGTTCGAGACCTCGACGCCGGGCATCTTCGCCATCGGCGACATCAATTCCTATCCCGGCAAGCTGAAGCTGATCCTCTCCGGCTTCCACGAGGGCGCGCTCGCCGCCCAGCGCATCCACCGCTACGTCTATCCGGAGAAGCGGCTCACCTTCCAGTATACGACGTCCTCGACCAGCTTGCAGAAGAAGCTCGGGGTGGCGTGACGGGCCGGTCGACCGGCGTCGCGGCCGCCACGGTCGAGCGCCGCGGCGCGACGGCGGCGCCAGAGGCGGCGATGCCGAGCAGCGCGTAGAACAGCGTCCCGAGATCGTAGACCGTGCCGACGAGGATCGACGGCACCAGCGTCACCAGCGTGCCGACGCGGGCGGCCCAGACGATCGCCCGCTCGTCGTCCTGCAGCCGTGCCGACAGGGCCGACAGGTTCACCCGCAGCATCAGCAGCACGAACAGGCCGAAGCCGATGGCGCCGAGGTTCGACAGCAGAACGAGAAAGTAGTTCGAGCCGCGCGTCGTGCCGATGCCGGCGCCGAGCCCGTGCGTGTCGAGGAAGACCTGCCACGCCTGCGTGTTCCACGACCCGCGCTCGATCGCCGAGTCGGTCTGCCCCTTGGCGAGCAGGCTCTCGTCGATCACCGTCTGCGCGACATGCGCCACCGGCGGCAGCAGCAGGAAGACCAGCCCGACGACGACGATGCCGCCGCCGACGACGAACAGCGCCAGCATTGGCGCGCGGCGCTTGCCGCGCAACGCCGCGACGGCCGCGTAGGCGAGGAAGCCGGCGAGCAGGACGGCGAGCCCGGCATAGCCGGCGCTCGACGTCGCGAGCCCGATGAGCAGGAACAGCAGCACGCTGGCCGTGCCGGTGAAGCGCGGCCGGACATTGGCGACGAACAGGGCGAAATTGGTGCCGAGCAGGCAGAGCGAGAAGGTCGCGAAGGCCGAGGCCTCGCTGAAGCTGCCGGAGATGCGCTTGAGGCCGCCGAGCTCGTCGTCGGTGAGGAAGGCGTAGCTCGCGGTGTGGATCGGATCGAGCAGGAAGCCGGTGTGGGTCACGCCGGTCACGAGGTCGACGATTGCGAACGCGATGTCGAGCGAGGTGACCAGCACGAGCGCCGACAGCATCGTCCGGTAGCCGCCGGGCTTGCGCGCGAAGGCCGCCGTGGCGCAGGCCGCCAGGAAGCCGCCGATCGCGTAGACCGCCTGCGAGATGTTGCCGCTCGTCGGCGCCAGCAGCATCGTGCCGCCGTCGTTGTCGAGCGAGCGCGACAGCGAGAAGACGCTGACCTCGCCCGCGAACAGGCGAGGCAGCAGCAGCGCCGAGCCGACGATCCACACGATGAGCAGGAAGAACAGAAACAGCGGCCGTTGCGGCTCGATCTCGGCGGTGAGCTGGCGCACGCCGTCGCGCATCGAGACGAGGCGCAACAGGTAGAAGAGAAGGAAGAAGTTCGCCGGCGTGATCGAGGCGCCGCCGAGCGCCGGCAGGTCGACCGCCGACGCCGAGGCGAGCACGATGAGGCCGAACATCGCGAGCACGGTGCGCCGGTAGCTGCCGAACTGGCACCAGATGCCGAGCACGAGGATGATCGCACCCGAGACTGTGGGGATCACGCGACCGCCCTCCGCCCGGTCACGAGGCGCCGACGAGCGGCGTCCCGGCGGTGCGGCGCTCGGCCGTGCGCGGCGACAGCGCGAGCGCCAGCTCGAGATAGGCGCGCGCGCCCTCGCGCCAGGAGAAGCGCGGATAGCGCGCCTTGCCTTTGGCGCGCAGCGTCTCGCGCAGCGCGGCGTCCTGCGCGAGCCGCGTGATCTGCGCGAGCCAGCCGGCGGGATCGTCGGGCGAGGCGTAGAGCGCGGCGTCGCCGCAGACCTCCGGCATGCTCGCGGCGTCCGAGGAGACGATCGGCGCGCCGTGCACCATGGCCTCGACCAGCGGGATGCCGAAGCCCTCGGTGCGGGACGGGAAGGCGAAGCAGACGGCCTGCGCGAACAGCGAGGCGAGATCGTCGTCGGTGACGAAGCCTACCGGGAAGACGTTGACGGTCGTCGTCAGCGCGGCCTCGGCGAAGATCGACGCGGTCCCGCCGGAGACGACGAGATCGAGGCCCAGGGCATCGAGCGCCGGCGCGAGGCCGAGCAGCAGGTCGAGCTGCTTGTGCCTGGCGCGGCTGCCGAGCGCGAAGACGAACGGGCGCTTGAAATGCCCCGGCACGTCGAAGCGCGACGCCGAGCGGTCCCAGCGCAGCGCGTGCTCGTGGCCGTTGTGGATCACCCGCGCCGACCGGCGTCTGGTGACGCCGAACTTGCGCAGCATCTCGGCCGAGAAGCCGGAGACGGTGGTGACCGCCTGGGCGCGGCGCGCCAGCAGCGGGAAGGCGGCGCGATAGGCGAGGCGGAAGCCGCGCGTGTAGCTCGCCGGCGCGAGGAAGGTGTTGGCGTCGTGCATGCAGACGATCTGGCGTCCGTGCGCGATCGGCCCGAGGTTGGCGAAGCTGAGGAGGCCGCCCGGCGCCATCGCCGGCAGCACGAGCTGCTCCCAGCGATGGCCGCGCCCGCGCGCGCTGCGGCGCGTCGCGATGTGGGTGAGGCCGGGCTCGGCGGTGCAATCGGCGGGCAGGCAGATGTCGACGGCGAGGTGGCGCGCGACCTCCTCGTCGCGACCGAGCCAGGCGTCCATCTCGCGCGTCATCTCGCCGGCGTAGCGCTGCACGCCGGTCTGCGGCTGGGTCAGGAAGCGGCCGTTGATCGACCATCTCGCCGGCGCCGTCATTCGGCGGCCTCGGCGAACGGCGCCGACGCGGGGCGGCGATCGAGGGTGCGCTCGATCGCGCCGTCGATGGCGCTCTTCAGGCGGCGGCGGAAGACGTCGCGGCCGAAGCCGCGGGCGTGGCTGCGGATCGTCTCCGGCGCGAACGTGTCCTCCATCGCCTCGAACCGCTCGATCGCCGCGGCGAGCGCGTCCTCGGTCTGGCGCTGGAAGAAGGTGCCGGTGACGCCTTCGACCACGGTGTCGAGCGCGCCGCCGGAGCCGAAGGCGATGACCGGGCGCCCCGAGGCCATCGCCTCGAGCGGCACGATGCCGAAATCCTCCTCGCCGGGGAACAGCAGCGCGCGGCAGTTGCGGTAGCAATAGGCGAGGTCCTCGTGCGAGGCCCAACCGCGGAACTCGATCGTCGGGCCGGCCATCGCGCGCAGCCGCTCCGCCTCCGTTCCGCTGCCGATGACGACGAGCCTGCGGCCGAGCCGCGTGCAGGCGGCGACCGCGAGGTCGACCCGCTTATAGGGGACCAGCTGGCCGATGTAGAAGTAGAAGTCGCGCGCCGGCTCCGGCGCGATCTCGAAGGCGTCGAGATCGACCGGCGGGAAGACCACCTCGGCCTCGCGGCGATAGGCCTTGGCGATGCGACGCGCGATGAAGGTGGAGTTGGCGATGAAATGGTCGACGCGCGCCGCCGAGGCGACGTCCCACAGTCGCAGCGGCGGCATCATCAGCGACATGAAGAGGCGCGTGAAGCGCGAGGCGTTGCCGCGGTAGACGCTGTATTGGTCCCACAGGTAGCGCATCGGCGAGTGGCAATAGCAGACGTGCACGGCGTTCGGATGCGTGATGACGCCCTTCGCCGGGCCCGATTCCGACGACAGCACGAGGTCGTAGCCGGTGAGGTCGAGCTCCTCGAGCGCGGCCGGCATCAGCGGAAGGTACTTCTGGTAGAGCTTGCGGGCGAACGGCAGGCGCGAGATGAAGGTCGTCTGGATGCGATGGCTGTTGATCAGCGCACTGGTGCGCGCGGGATCGTGCACGTGCGTGAAGATGTCGGCGTCCGGGTAGAGCCGGCACATCTCCTCCAGCACCTTCTCGCCGCCGCGCATGCCGACGAGCCAGTAATGAACGATCGCAACACGCATCCTGCCCACCTCCGCCCGCAGCAAACCACGCAAGTGTTACCGCGGGGTGCGTGCCGGGCCGATCGACGAAGGAGACACCAGCAAAACGAGCGATCGGCAATCGAAAGCCTCGCGAAGTCGTAAGCGCGCGGTAAAGGCCACGCTCAAATCTAGTTTCCGCTGCGACATTGCACTTGCGCCGTTCCGAGCGACTTGTTCGAGCGCGATCTCCGCCGCCCCATCGCTTGATGGGCGCCCGTCGCGCGGCGCCCGCATCGCGGTAAGATTTTGTTAACCATCAAACCATGCGCCGCCGTGGCGGCGGCGCGTCCGCGGCCTGCGGCACGAGCGATGCTGCCTCGTGCGATACCACCGGCAAAGGTCGCATAATGGCTCACAAGCGTTCCACTGTCGCACTGCTCGCCTGTCTCGGGCTCGGCGCCGCCGCGCTCGCCTGGCAGGTCTCGAGCGACGCCGCCACACCGATCGCACCGCCGATCGCCGACGCCTCCGCGCCGGCCGACGAGACGACGCTCGACATCGCAAACTATCGTCGCACCTTCTTCGAGGGCTTCGACAATCTCGACGTGTCGGCGTGGGGGCCGGACTCGCGCTGGATCGCCCACACGCCGTGGCACGGCGACTTCGGCGACGCGACCTTCGTCGATCCGCGGCCGGGGTTTCCGTTCACGACGTCCGACGGGACGATGCGGATCGAGGCGCGCAAGCTGCCCGACGGGCGCTGGCAGTCGGGCCTCATCTCGTCGCGCGACCACGACGGGCTGGGCGGCGAGGGCTTCGCGCAGAAGTACGGCTACTTCGAGATCGAGACCAAGCTGCCGGGCGGCACCGGCACCTGGCCGGCGTTCTGGCTCGTCGGCGTGACGCCGCAGCCGCGCGCCGAGATCGACGCCTTCGAATATTACGGCAATGCGCCGAGCTCGTATCACGCCAACGTGCATGTCTGGTCGGACGACGACCGCAAGTTCGGCGACGGCAAGATCGTCGAGATCCCCAAGGACGCGGCGGTGACGCGCTTCAACCGCTACGGCGTGCGCATCGACCACGACTGGGTGACGTTCTACTTCAACCGCAGGCAGGTCTGGCGCACGCCGACCCGGCCAGAGTTCCGCCAGCCGATGTACATCCTCGCCAACCTCGCGCTCGGCTCCGGCTGGCCGATCGACAAGGTCTCGAACCCCTCCTTCATGTACATCAAGTCGATCGCCGCCTACGAGAGGCGGTCATGAGCGCGGTCGACGGCATGACCGTGGCGCACGGTCTCGACGCGCGGACCTCCGACGCCCCCCATGTGTTGGCGCGGCTGCGGACGTTCCATACGCTCGACGCTCTGCGCGGCGTCGCGGCGCTGGTGGTGCTGTTCTTCCATGCCGGGTTCTTCTTCGGCGTCGCGCCGCCGGCCGAAGGCTATCTCGCGGTCGATCTCTTCTTCGCGATGAGCGGCTTCGTCATCGCCTACCGCTACGAGGCCGACCTCGACCGGGGGCTCGGCCTCGGCGCGTTCGTCGCGCTGCGCCTTCGCCGTCTCTATCCGCTGTTCCTGCTCGGCACGATCCTCGGCGTGCTGCCGGCGCTCGCCGTCGTGGCCGGCGGCCACCCCGATCGCCTGCACCAGAGCATGCTGGCGGCGTTGCCGCCGGCGCTGCTGATGCTGCCCTCGCACGCCGTGGCCTTCGCGCAGAAGAGCTTCTACCCGCTCAATTTCGTGTCGTGGTCGCTGGCGCTCGAAATCCTCGTCAACGTCGCGTGGGCGGCGACGCATCGCGTCTGGAACGTCCGCAATCTCCTCTATCTGCTCGCCGCGTCGCTGCTCTGCCTGAGCCTCGTCGCCTTCACCAACGGCTCGCTCAACGTCGGCTACAATTGGGACAATGCGCTCGGCGGGCTGCCGCGCGTCATCTACGGCTTCGGCTTCGGCGTCCTGCTCTTCAAGCTCCGCGAGGTGCCGTCGCGCCTGCCGCGCGTGCCGTGGTGGAGCCTCGTCGTGCTCGTGCCGGCGTTGCTCGCGCTCGATCCGACGCGGCTCGGCGTCGCCTGGGCGCGGCCCGTGTTCGACATCGTCTTCGTCGCGCTCGTCGTGCCGGCGATCGTCCGCGCGGCGCTCTCGACCGAGCCGTCGCGTGCGGCGCGCGGCCTCTGCACCCTCGCTGGCGTCTATTCCTACGTGCTCTATTCGCTGCACGTTGGCTTCATCGGCCTCTATCTGCGCTTCGAGGAGCGCTTGCATCTCGATCTGTCGACGATTTCGCCGCCGCGGACGCTCGCCTTCGCCGTCGGTCTCGCCGCGCTCTGCTGGGTCGCGCATGTCGGCTACGACAAGCCGGTGCGCCGCTGGCTCGGGCGTCGGCGCACGCCGGCACGGCGGGACGTGTTGCAGGCGGCGACGGATAAATAATTAAGGTTGTTTTCCTAGTCTTTCGGCCGGGTGGCCCCCGTTTGGGACGCCACGGCATCGGCCGCTCGGCCGATCTGTCAGCCGAGTGAGACGCGTCGCGTGCAGTCAATCGACCAGAGAGACGACCTCGACCGTCTCGATCTCAACGAGATCAAGCGCTTCCTGAAGCGCCGCTGGCGGTTCATCGTCGCGACGGCGTTCACCTGCGCCATCCTCGCGGCCGGCATCTGCCTCTCGCTGACGCCAAGCTACAAGGCGACGTCGCAGGTGCTGCTCGATCCGCGCCGCCAGCACGTGTTCGGCGATGCCGGCAATCAGGATTCGAGCCTCGACTCCTCGGTGGTCGACAGCCAGATCCCGATCCTCCTGTCGACGCGCCTGCTCGCCAAGGTCATCGACAAGGAGCATCTCACCGAGGATCCCGAATTCGCCTCGCCGGCCAAGCCGGGGCTGCTCGATCGCATCGTCGGTCTGTTCCGTCCGGCGAAGCCCGTGAACATCGACGGGCCGAGCTTCGACGGCATCGATCCGAAGCTCGTCCCCGTCATCTCCCGCCTGTTCGACAGGATCGACGTCCAGCGCGTGCAGAAGAGCTACGTGCTGTCGATCTCGGTGTCGGCGCGGACCGCCGCGAAAGCCACCCGCCTCGCCGACGCGATCGCGCAGGTCTATGTCGAGGATCAGGTCGAGGTCCACTCGCACGCCCTGCAGCAGGCCGCGGACTTCTTCCAGGATCGGCTCGGCAGCCTGCGCCAGCAGGTGCACGAGTCGGAGCAGGCCGTGGCCGACTATCGCAAGGCGCACGGGCTGACGCCCGTCACCGACGACCGCTCGACGACGGTCGGCCAGCAGCAGCTGCAGAACCTCAACGAGAAGCTCGCCCAGGCGAGCGCCGACACCGCCGGGCGGCTTGCCGCCTATCAGCAGGCGCGGGAATTCAGGGCGAGCGGCACGAGCCTCGATTCGCTGCCCGAGATCATCCGGTCGCCGGTCATCAATCAGTTGCGGACCCAACAGGCCGAGCTGACGCGCCGCGCCGCCGACCTCGCCGCGATGTACGGGCCGGCGTTTCCGGCGATGGCGCAGATCAAGGCGCAGCGCGCCGGCCTCGATCGCGCGATCGCCGCCGAGATGGCGCGGCTCGTCTCGACGGCGAAGAACGACTACGAGGTCGCCAAGGCCCGCGAGGCTTCGCTGCGCCAGTCGATCAGCGCCTTGAGCGCGACATCGGGCGGCGACGACGACGTCGGCGTCAAGCTGCGCGAGCTCGAGCGGATCAACCTCGCCAACAGGGCGCTGTTCGAGAACTTCCTCAACCGCGCCAAGCTGACCCAGGAGCAGTCGAGCTTCGAGGAGACCGACGCCCGCGTCATCTCGCCGGCGCTCGAGCCGACGAAGCCGGCGTTCCCGAAGACCAGGATCATCGTCGCCGTCGCCTTCGTCGTCGGCCTGCTCCTCGGGCTCGGGCTGGCGATGCTGCTCGACAAGCTGCGCGGCGCGACCCCCGTGCGGGCGGCCGCGCGCGCCGATGCCTTCATCCTCGGTCGCGTGCCGGCGATCGCCGGGCGGCGCGGCGGGGCGGGCGACGGCCTCGACGACGCGCTCGACTACATGGACACGCACCCCGGCTCCCCCTTCGCGCGTGCGATCGCCGACCTCGCGGCGCGCATCGCGCCGGAGACCGGCGCCGGCCGCACCATGGCGCTCGCCGCGCTGGGTCCCGACGCGGGCGCCGCGAGCCTCGTCGTCTGTCTTGCCGCGGCGGCCGGCGCCGCCGGGCGTCGGGTGCTGCTGATCGATGCGGATGCCGCGCGGCGCGCGCTCACGCGGCAGCTCGGCCTCGACGGACGGCCCGGCCTCGCGGAGGTGCTGCGCGGCGAGATCACCGCCAACAAGGCCGTCGCCGCGATGCCGCGCTTCGCGGTGCTCCCGGTCGGGGCCCGCACCCTCGATGCCAAGACGTCGGCCAAGCAGCTGCGCGGCTTCCTCGCGGAGGCGCGCGCCCGTTTCGACCTGATCCTCGTCCACGCGCCGGCGGTCGCCGAGGGCATGGACCCGCTGGCGCTGTCGGCGGCCGCCGACGGGCTCGCCGTGATCGCCTCCTGGGACCAGCTCCTGCGCGAGGAATTCATCTCGGTCGTCGATGCCGTCGCCGACAAGCCGAGCTTCGCCGGCATCGTCCTCAACCGCGTCGAGGCGGAAGACGACGCCTACGCGCTCGCCGGCTGAACGAATTTCACGACAACCGCAAGTCTTTCTCAAGAAAGCTCGTGCATACCAGGGCGCGGTCTGCGGTCGGGCGGCCGCGCGTCAGCGTAGGGGCTTTGTGACGATGCACGTTGTTTCCGCCGCCCAGGACCAGCCCGCGCCGATACCGGCGCCGGATGGGCTGCACTACGGCGTACCGTGCGTCTTCAAACGGTGCAGCGGCTTCTACCATCCGGCCGGCGGCACGATCGGCGTGGTGCTGTGCTCGCCCTGGGGCTACGAAGACCTGGCGATGCGCAAGGCGTGGCGCCTGCTGGCCGAGTCGATCGCCAAGGCCGGCTTCCCCTGCATCCGCTTCGACTATCCCGGCACCGGCGACTCGCTCGGCGATGCCGCCAGCGGCATCGTGCTCGCCGACTGGATCGGCGCCGTCAACGACGCCGCCGAGATGCTGCGCAAGCACAGCGGTGTCCGCCGCTTCGTCTTCCTCGGCCAGTCGCTCGGGGCGACGATCGCCGCGACCGCCGCGCGCACCCGCTCCGACGTCGTGGGGCTGCAGCTCGTCACCCCGGTCGTGAGGGGCCGGGCCTATATCCGCGAGCTGACGGCCACCGCGACGATGGTCGCCGAACGTATCGGCATCAAGCCGGACCGGGCGGCCGACGAAGGCCTCACCGTCGTCGGCTTCACCCTGTCGCGACGCCTCGTCGAGGAGATCACCGCGCTCGACCTGACCCGCATCCCCGACCTCCCGGTGCGCTCCGTGGTCGTCTACGACCAGGGCGACCGCAAGGCCGCCGCCGACCTCGTCGGCCAGTTCGGCCGGCTCGGGGCGAAGGTCGCGATGGAGCAGGTCGCGCCCTATCACCTGATGGTCTCCGACGCGACGGCGATCCAGCCTCTGCCGGTCCCGGCCGATGTCGTGACGGCGTCGCTGCGCGCGCTGCACCCCACCGTGGTGTCGCCGCTCGTGCCGCCGCCGCCAGCCTTCCCGACGGCGCTCGTCGGCCCGTCGTTCCGCGAGGAGCCGGTCCGCTTCGGGCGGGACGGCGCGCTGTTCGGCATCCTGTGCCGCCCCACGCAGCCGCGACCGGGCGCCGCCGCCTACGTCCTGCTCAACCGCGGCCTCAACGCGCACATCGGCTGGCGCCGCGTGTCGGTCGAGCAGGCGCGCGGCCTCGCCGAGGCCGGGATCACGAGCCTGCGCTTCGACGTCGCCGGCCTGGGCGAGAGCCGCGACGAGCCGGGCCGGCCCGTCGACCTCATCTATTCCGACCTGCTGCTGCCCGACATCGCCGCGGCGGTCGATCTGATGGCGGCGCGCGGCCATGCCCGCATCGCGCTCGCCGGCGTGTGCAGCGGCGCCTACATGGCGATCTGCGCCGCCGCGGCGGACAAGCGCATCACCGAGATCGTCGCCGTCAACGCGCAGCGCATCGTCTGGAACCCGCGCGAAAACCCCGACGACGTCATCCGCTACGGCCTGCGCTCGATGAACGATTACGTCGGCGACATCAGGAGCCGCGGCGCGCTGCGCAAGCTGATCCGCAGCCGCCATCGCATCGTCCCGGCGCTGCGCTTTCTCTCCAAGCGCGCGGCGCGGAACGCCCTCGCCAGGGTGCCGATCGCCGTGCGGAAGCGCCTCGCCGCCGGCTCGATGGCGGCGCGCGTCGCGCAGCGCTTCGAGGCCCTCGCCGGCCATGGCACGCGCGTCGCGCTGCTGTTCTCCGCCGGGGATCCCGGGGTCGCCGAACTCGCGCATTACTACGGCCCGGAGGGTCGCGATCTCAAGCACGCCAACGTCAGCGTCGCGATCATGCCCGGCTCCGACCACAACCTCACGACGCGCGAGGCCTCCGCCTGGATGCTCGAGCGCATGGTGACGGTCGCCGGCCCGCCGGCGCCGCGCGTGGAGACGGGCACCGCGCGCCCGGCAACCGCGCCGCGCAACGCCGCGGTGTGTCCGGGCTGAGCTCCACCGACGCCGGCCGAAACCGCGCGCCTCCGGCAGCCTCGGCGGACGCGGCCGCGGAACCGGCCCTCTCCGACAAGGTTAGCGCGGTGCGGAATGCGACCGCAGCCCTTCGGAGCATGAAATGTACGAGCAGGAGTCACGGCGCCCATACCGCACGGTCGGGCGCCCTTTGTATGCGACGCTGTCGACCTTCCCCGTCATCTGCTTCGTGCTCACCCTGTTCACCGATCTCGCCTATTGGAAGACGGCGTCGTACCTGTGGGAGACGTTCTCCGTCTGGCTGC
Organism: uncultured Nakamurella sp.; assembly: GCA_964658465.1. Classification (GTDB taxonomy): domain Bacteria; phylum Pseudomonadota; class Alphaproteobacteria; order Rhizobiales; family Beijerinckiaceae; genus RH-AL1. The sequence continues at coordinate 2,800 of CAZZZM010000028.1, read as the reverse complement.
TGACGCTGGGCCTCGTCGGCGCCGGATTGGCGATCGTCGCGGGCATCGTCGACTTCGCGCGCAGCTTCAAGGTGCGCGGTCTCGGCACGCCGGCCGTGCGGGTGATCGGCCATCTCGTCGCCTTCGCCTTGGCGCTCGTCAACGTCTTCGTGCACAGCCGCGACGGCTACACGGCGGTCGTGCCGCAGGGGCTGATCCTCTCCGCGCTCACCGTCCTCGTTCTGCTCGCGACGAGCGTAGCCGGCGGCCGTGCCACGGTCCGACAGGTTGCAGCGGGAGGGGTGGCGTGATGCGCGTCTTGCACAACGCGTCGCGGTTCGCGCTCGTCGCCGCCGCCGCGCTCGGCCTCGCCGCCTGCGACGAGGCGGCCGGCGATCCGAGCCGCCAGATCGGCGCCGATCCCTACCTGCCGCCGCCGAACGAATACCTGCTGCCGCCGATGCACATCGCGACGCATGTCGACTGGGGCGACGCCACGCCGACCGTGCCGGCGGGCCTGCAGGTCAAGGCCCTGGCCAGCGACCTGAAGAACCCGCGCTTCATCTACGTCCTGCCGAACGGCGACATCCTCGTCGTCGAGACCAAGGGTCCCAAGCCGCCGATCAACCGGCCGAAGGATCTGGTCATGGGCATCGTCATGCACTTCGCCGATTCCGGCGCGCCGGGCGCCAACCGCATCACGCTGCTGCGCGACATCGGCCCCGACGGCGTCGCCAGGACGAAGACCACGTTCCTCGACCATCTCACCTCGCCGTTCGGCGTCGCGCTGGTCGGCAACGATCTCTACGTCGCCGACACCGATGCGCTGCTCCGCTTCCCCTACAAGGCGGGCGAGACGAGCATCACCGAGCCCGGCACCAAGGTCACCGACCTGCCGGCGGGCCCGATCGACCATCACTGGACGAAGAGCCTCGTCGCCAGCCCGGACGGCAAGAAGCTCTATGTCGGCGTCGGTTCGAACTCAAACATCGCCGAGAACGGCTTGGGCGCCGAGCTCGACCGCGCCGCGATCTGGGAGATCGACGCCGCCACCGGCGCCAAGCGCGAATACGCGACCGGCGTGCGCAACCCGACCGGCCTCGAGTTCGAGCCGAAGACCGGCAAGCTCTGGGCCGTCGCCAACGAGCGCGACGAGCTCGGCCCCGATCTCGTGCCGGACTATCTCACCTCGGTGAAGGACGGCGGCTTCTACGGCTGGCCCTACAGCTATTACGGCCAGCACCTCGATCCGCGCGTGATGCCGCAGCGGCCCGACCTGGTCGCCACGGCGATCCCGCCGGACTATGCGCTGAGCTCGCATGTCGCGCCGCTCGGGCTGACCTTCTACACGGCCTCCGCGCTGCCGGCGTCCTACCAGGGGGGCGCCTTCATCGGCGAGCACGGCAGCTGGGACCGCACGCCGCTCAACGGCTACCGGGTCGCCTTCGTGCCCTTCGCCGACGGCAAGCCGAGCGGCCCGGCGCAGGACTTCATGACCGGCTTCCTCACGAACGGCGATCACGCGCGCGGGCGCCCGGTCGGCGTCGCCGTCGACAAGACGGGCGCGCTGCTCGTCGCCGACGACCTCGGCGACAAGGTGTGGCGGGTGACGGCGGCAGGGAAGTAGCCGCGAACGTCACCCTGCGCGGCGCGCCGGCTCGACGGTGGCGTCGCCGTCGGCCCGCCGGGCGGCCAGCAACGCCTGCACGCGCGGCGCCACCTCGCTGGCGTAGAGCTCGATGCAGCGCATCATGTCGCCATGCGCCAGCGGCCCGGCGCTGTACTTCAGCGCGAAGCGCGTGAGCCCGAGGTCGGCCGCCGTTGCCGCGATCTTGCGCGCCACCGTCTCCGGCGCGCCGACGTAGAGCGAGCCGTGCGCGATCTCGCGCTCGAAGGCATCGCGCGTCAGCGGCGGCCAGCCGCGCCCGGCGCCGATGCGATCGTGCATCGCCCTGTAGGCCGGCCAGAAGATTTCGCGCGCCTCGGCGTCCGTCGCGGCGACGTGGCCGGGCGAATGCACGCCGATCTCGCGCGCCGCATGGCCGAGCTCGGCGCAGGCGCGGCCGTAGAGCTCGACATACGGCTTGAAGCGCGCCGGCGCGCCGCCGATGATCGCCAGCATCAGCGGCAGCTCGTAGCGCGCCGCGCGCACGATCGACTCCGGGCTGCCGCCGACGCCGAGCCAGGTCTTCAGCGTGCCGTGCTCGATCGGCGGGTAGACGCGCTGGTCGCGCAGCGGCGCGCGATGGCTGCCGCGCCAGGTGACCGGCGCGCCCGAGCGCACCGCCGCGAAGAGATCGAGCTTCTCCGTCGCCAGCGTCTCGTACTCGTCGAGCTTGTGGCCGAACAGCGGGAAGGATTCGGTGAACGAGCCGCGCCCGAGGATGACCTCGGCGCGCCCGTTCGACACCGCATCGAGGGTCGAGAAGCGCTGGAAGACGCGGATCGGGTCGTCGGAGCTGAGCACCGTGACGGCGGAGGCCAGCTTGATCCGCGTCGTGCGCGCGGCGATGGCGGCGAGCACGATCTCCGGCGCCGAGACGGCGAAATCCTCGCGATGATGCTCGCCGACGCCGAAGGCGGACAGCCCCAACTCGTCGGCCAGCACCGCCTCCGCGACGACGTCGCGGATCACCTGCGCCGGCGGCAGCGCCGCGCCGTCGGGACCGGCGGTGACGTCGCCGAACGTATCGAGGCCGAGTTCGAGGGTCCGGGTCTCAAGGATGTCAGTCATGCCGCTCATATCGCGCCGCACCCCCTCCCGCACAACCCGCCGCCGTCATTGCGAGCGCAGCGAAGCAACCCAGGGGCCGCCGCTCGG
>CAZZZM010000027.1:17942-20569 GCA_964658465.1 uncultured Nakamurella sp. | reverse complement strand
CCGAACGGTCCCGGTTCGCCGGTCGTCTCCTCCGGCGGCGGCAGGACCTGCGCGACCCAGTCGAGCGGGAGCTGCATCCACTCCACCTGCGAGCGCGGCCGCCAGCAGATCATCGCGAAGCGGCCGCCGAAGCTCAGCGCCGCGTGCAGATTGGCGAAGGCGCGCGGCCGGTCGTCGAAAAACATCACGCCGAAGCGGGAAACGAGCAGCGTCGCGTCGCTGGGAAACGCATAGGTCGAGGCGTCCGCCATGACCCATTCGACGCGCGCGAGATCGCCGGTCGTCGCGGCATGCCGCGATTTGGCGTGGTCCAGCATCGGCCGCGAGACATCGACGGCAAGCACTTGGCCGCCTTCGGCGAGGGCCGCGAGCTGCAGGGTGAGGTCGCCGCAGCCGCAGCCGATCTCGACGATGGTCTCGCCGGGCTGCGGCGCCGCGGCGGTGAGGAGCGCCGCGCTCAGCGGCGCCATCAGCCGGTCGAGGCGCGCCTGGTTGACGACCCATTTCGCGCCGGCGACCTCGTTCCAGTATTGGATCATGTCCTCGTTGACGGTCATCGGGCCCTCCGCTCGCGCACCGTGTCGCGAGACGGCACGCTTGTCTGCCTTTACCGCCGCCGCTTCAATCTCCTGTTTACCCTCTTCGGGGCATTGTTCGACCTGCGGCGTAGCGGGCGAGGTCGAAGGCATGCGTATCGGTCAGCGGTTCTGGGGCGACGAGCGGGGCACCACCTTCGAGGGCATCGCGCTTTCGGTCTCGATCATCGCCGTCGCCTTCGTCGCGTCGGCCGACATGCTCGACTACATGGTGAAGGCGAAGCACCCGTCGACGATCGGCGAGTTCGCCGCCGCCCCGCACCAGGCGCCCGGGCCCCTGAAGACCGGCGACGCGCTCGTCGCGACCCGACCCGACGTCGATTACACCCCGACCGCCTCGCTGCCGAAGCTGATCAGCCGCTCGGTGCTCGATCCCTGCACGGGCGCTGCGAAGTAGGCGAGGCCTACGGCCGCCGCACGACGATGACGCCGGCGAAAATGTCGTGCAGGCATCGCTTGTCATGCGTCACAAGCGTCACCAGGAACACCGGCGGGAACAGCCAGCTCGCGTAGAGCAGCGCGCCGTGGATGCCGGCGATGACGAAGCCGACCGGGGCGCCGTCGACCTGCCGCATCTCGAGATCGAAGAGCCGCATGCCGGGCGTGCCCATGCCGCGGCCGGACACCGTGAGGCCGTTGTAGAAGAAGGCCACGAACGGCCACAGCGACGGCGCGACGAAGACCGACAGCCCAAGCGTCGCGACGAACAGCCCGACCGTGAGCAGCAGCGCCATCACCGAGACGATCGTGAAGTCGACGGCGAAGGCGAGCATGCGCCGGGTCCGCACGCCGGCGAAGGCGGCGGCCGGCAAGGCCGGGCTCGCGAAGAACGAGACGGGGCGGGGGCGCTGGGTGGCCTGGAAGTCGGTCATGACCGGTCCTCGTGATGCCGCGCGGAAGCGGCGCTCAGGATATGGCGAGCGCGTTCCGGCGCGACAAGATGACGGGCGCCCTCGCCTCCCAAGCTCTCAAGACACGCCGTCTACGGGTTGGAGCTCGCCGTGCGCAGCACCGGGCGGCCGATCAGCGCCGTCGAGGTGGTGAGGTTGGCGGCGTACATGTCGCGCAGGTAGGCGAGCGCCGCCTCCTGGTCGATGGTGTCGCGCGCGCAGACGGCGTCGGCCGGCACGTGGATGTCGAGGTCGGACAGGAAGGCGCCGTAGGCGGTGTGGCGCAGCCCGACGTCGAGATGCTGGCCGACGAGCACGACGTCGTCGACCTCGTAGTCGTACAGCAGCTCGTCCAGCTCCGTGCCCTCGAAGGCGCCGTAGAAGCGCTTCGAGATGACGAGCTCGCGGTCGGCCCCGAAGGGGGCCAGCGGCTCGATCACCTGCGCCCCCCAGGTGCCGGCCATTGCGTGCTTGCCCCACAGGGCGACCTCGCGGTCGTCCGCGCGGTGCGCGTCGCAGGCGTAGACGACGAGCCAGTCCTGGTCCGCCCGCGCATGGTCGATCAGCCGCCGGATCGCCGGGACGACACGCGTGGCCCTGACCTCGTTGGCGAGCGCGCCGGTGACGAAGTCGTTGAGCATGTCGACGACGATGAGGGCTTTCACTGGGACGGGACTCCTACGGGACGTTAGCCACAACATGCGCATCGGCGGCCGGTGCGGCAAGCAGAGCCGGCGGCGGAGCCTGGACGAAGGTTAAGTTGCGGCCCCGCCCCTCGCGTGGCACGCAGCCGGCCTCTCAGGAGCCCCCCATGGTCTGCCGTTCCCTTGCCTTCGCGAGCCTCGTCGCCCTCCTCGCCCTCCCCGCCGCGGCGCGCGCCGACGGTCCGCTCGACGCCTATCTGCCGAAATCGGGGACGATCGAAGGCCACGTGATGACGCTCTCGGTAGCGCCGGAAGACCAGGCGATCGACCGCCAGTTCCGGGCCGCCGTGGCCAACAACATGGACTGGTTCAAGAAGGCGGTGACGGGCAACAGGGCCGGCCAGCCCCTGCCCTACGACCGCCGGATGGGCATCACCGAGGCGCAGTACCAGCAGCTCCAGCACATGAAGGCGGATTTCCACGCCGGCGCGCCGATC
>CAZZZM010000027.1:0-17842 GCA_964658465.1 uncultured Nakamurella sp. | reverse complement strand
CAGGTCGCGCCCTACGCCGGCCACGCCGAGCAGTCGCTGGTCGTCTTCTACAAGCTCGACGACAAGTAGGCCTCAACCGCCCACGGCGGCGCCGGTCTCCTCGGGGAGGCTGGCGGCCCGCGGGAGGGCGAGCGCCGCGCCGAGGCTGAGCGCTGCAGCCGCGGTCAGCCACAGGCCCGGCGCCGCCTTGTCGCCGGTGCGCTCGATCAGATATTGGCTGGCCGCCGGCGTCATGCCGCCGAAGAGCGCCGTGGCGAGGCTGTAGGCGAGCGAGAAGCCGGCCGTGCGCACCGCCGTCGGCACGACCTCCGTCAGGGCGACGACCATCGCCCCGTTATAGCTGGCGTAGAGAAGAGCGAGCCACAGCTCGACCGCCAGCATCTTGCCGACCGAGGGCGCCGCCGCGAGCCAGGCCAGCGCCGGATAGGCCGTCGCCAGCATGAGGATCGTGGCCGCGACGAGCAGCGGCCGGCGCCCGACCCGGTCCGACAGCGCACCGGCGACCGGCAGGACGCAGAAATTGGTCACGCCGACGGCGCAGGCGATCAGCAGCGTCGCGCCGGGATCGAGATGCAGCTCGTGCTGACCGAAGGTCGGCGTGTAGACGGTGATCAGGTAGAACGAGACGGTGGTCATCACGACGAGCAGCGTGCCGAGCAGGACGATGCGCCAGCTCGCGACGATGGTGGCGACGGCGTCCCGCAGTCTCGGCGGCCGCCGTGCCCGGAATGCCGCCGTCTCGGCGAGCGATCGGCGGATCCAGAACAGCAGTGGAATGATGGCGCAGCCGAGCGCGAACGGCAGGCGCCAGCCCCAGGCGGCGATGGCCGCGGGACCGAGGCTGCGCTGCAGCGCGAAGCCGATCAGGGCGGCGACGACGACCGCCACCTGCTGGCTCGCCGACTGGAAGGCGACGAGGAAGCCGCGCCGGCCGGGCGGCGCCATTTCGGCCAGATAGACCGAGACGCCGCCGAGCTCGACGCCGGCGGAGAAGCCTTGCGCGAGCCGCCCGAACAGCACGAGCAGCGGCGCGGCGTAGCCGAGCCAGGGGACGACGGCGGCGAGCGTGGCGAAGCTGGGCGTTGCGGCGATGGTCAGCGTGCCCACCGCCATGATCGCCAGCGTCACGACGAGGCCGCGCCGACGCCCGACCCTGTCGACGTAGGCGCCGAGCACGATGGCGCCGAGCGGCCGCATCAGGAACGCCGCGCCGAAGGTGAGGAAGGCGAGGAGCAGCCGCGAGACAGGATCGTGCGACGGGAAGAACGCGTCACCGATCGGCTTCGCGTAGAAGCCGAACAGGAAGAAGTCGAACATCTCGAGGAAATTGCCGCTCGTCACGCGGAGGACGGTGAGCGCGGTCTGCCGGCCCGTCATGCCCGGCGAGAAGCTGGCGCCCTCACTCTCCCGCGAGGCCAGGGCCGCCGGCCTCCTCGACCGTCTGGTGATGGCGACGCTGGCGGGTGCGCATGGTGACGAGCTCTTCCGCGGCCGTCGGATGCACCGCGACCGTGGCGTCGAAGTCGGCCTTCGTGGCCCCCATCTTGACCGCGATGCCGAGCACCTGCGCCAGCTCGCCCGCGTCCTCGCCGAGGATGTGGACGCCGAGCACCCGATCGCTCTTGCAGTCGACGACGATCTTCATCACCGTCTTCTCCTCGCGGCCCGACAAGGTCGCCTTCATCGGCCGGAACGAGGCCATGTAGATGTCGACCACGGGATAGGCCTTGCGCGCCTCCTCCTCGGTGAGACCGACGGTGCCGATCTCCGGCGTGGTGAACACGGCGGTGGCGATCGTCGAATGGTCGACCACCCCGCGGTTCGGACCGAAGACGCTGTCGGCGAAGGCCTGGCCCTCGCGGATGGCGACCGGCGTCAGCGCGACCCGGTCGGTGACGTCGCCGACCGCGTAGATCGAGGGGACGGTCGAGCGCGAGGTGTCGTCGACGCAGACCTCGCCCTTCTTGCCGAGAGCGACGCCGATCTCGGCGAGGCCGAGGCCGTCGGTGTTGGGGAGCCGGCCGGAGGCGTTGAGGATGACGTCGCAGGCCACGACGTTGCCGTCGCTCAGCGTGGCGAGCAGGCCGTCGCCGGTCTTCTCGACCTTCGTCACCACGACGTCGAGGTCGAAACGGACGCCGGCCTTCTTCATCTGCTCCGCGAGCCCGTCGCGCATGTCCTCGTCGAACCCGCGCAGGATCACCTTGGTGCGCGCGATCACCGTCACCTGCGCGCCGAGCCTGACGAAGACCGAGGCGAACTCGAGCCCGATGTAGCCGGTGCCGATGACGAGCAGGCGCTGCGGGAAGACGGGAAGGTCGAAGATCTCGTTCGACGAGATCATCAGCTCGTGGCCGGGCGTGTGGGCGAGCGCGTGCGGGTGGCCGCCGGTCGCGACGAGGATGACCTTCGCCCGCACCTTGGCGCCGTCGGCGAGCGCGATCGTGTGCGGATCGACGACGCGCGCGCGGGAGGCGACGATCTTCACGCCGGCCTTCTCGAGGTTCTGCACATAGATCCCCGAAAGCCGGGTGATCTCCTTTTCCTTCGCGGCGACGAGCTTGCGCCAGTCGAAGGTCGGCTTCGGCACGCTCCAGCCGAAGCCCTCGGCCTCCTCGAAGGCGTCGGCGAAGCGGCTCGCGTAGACCATCAGCTTCTTCGGCACGCAGCCGCGGATGACGCAGGTGCCGCCGACGCGGAACTCCTCGGCGATCATCACCCTGGCGCCGTGCTGCGCGGCGATGCGCGCCGCGCGCGTGCCGCCCGACCCTGCGCCGATGACGAACAGGTCGACGTCGTAGTCGCTGGCCTCGGTCAGAGGTTGTGCCCCTTCTTCTTCATCTCGGCGCGGACGCGCGCCATCATGTTGATCGCGATCTTCTGCTGCCAGGCCTGCGTGCCGGAGAGCAGCTGGTTCAGGAACAGAGGCTGCATCGCGACGTACCGCTTGCCGGCCTCGGTGTTGTAGAAGGTGAGGATCGTGTCGATGTCCTTCTCCGACAGGAGCGAGGCGTAGATGCGCGCCGACTGGTCGACCATCTCCTCGGACTGCTTGTCGAACTCGGGCCGCAGCTTGTCGAGGACGGTGTGCATGTCCTGGACCAGTTCCGGGCGCTCCTGGGTCACCGAATTGCCGATCTGATCCATGAACTCGGCGATCATCACGTCGAACGAGCGCGAGATCCCCGTGGCGAGGATCAGCCGGCGCGCCTGGGCGATGTGCGCGGCGGTCGGATTTGCGGCATCGGGCGGCGGCGGCAGCGTGACGCCGTTCGTGCCGGTCGGCACCGGGGCCTGCGGCGGCGGATCGCCGGCGGCGGCGGGTGCGGGGGCCGGCGCCTGCGCCTGGGCCGGAGCGAGCCAGGCCATGGCGACCGACGCGAGGCTGAACCAGGCCAGAGCGCCCGCGAGGAGGGGACCGATGCCCCGGCTTCGCCAGAGGATGCGCGTCATCAGGCCTCGCCCAGGCGGCCGAAGACCTCGACGCCTTCGGGGCCCGCACAGATCACGCCGCGCGCGATGCCGATGAAGAGGCCGTGCTCGACCACGCCGGCGATGGCGCCGATCCGCGCGGCCAGCGTCGCCGGGTCGTCGATGCGCCCGAAATGGCAATCGAGGATGAGGTGGCCGCCGTCGGTCACGTAGTCGCCGCCCCCTGCTGCCCGGCGCAGCACGATCTCGCCGCGGCAGCCGCAGGAGTCCGCCGCGCGGACGATCGCGTTGCGGGTCGCCGCGAGGCCGAAGCGGTTGACCTCGATCGGCAGCGGGAAGCCGCCGAGATGGGCGACCTGCTTCGAGGAATCGGTGATGACGATCATGCGTGCCGAGGCGGTGGCGACGATCTTCTCGCGCAGCAGCGCGCCGCCGCCGCCCTTGATGAGGTTCAGGTCCGGGTCGAACTCGTCGGCGCCGTCGATCGTCAGGTCGAGCTCGGGCAGCTCGTCGAGCGTCGTCGTGCGGATGCCGAGGCTCGACGCCTGCGCCGCCGTCCGCTCGGAGGTGGGCACGCAAACCACCTCGAGGCCCTGGGCGACGCGCTCGCCGAGCAGCGCCACGAACTCGTGCGCGGTCGAGCCCGTCCCGAGTCCCAGCCGCATGCCGGGCGCGACCAGCTCGAGCGCGCGCGCCGCCGCGGCGCGCTTGCCGGCCAGTTTCGTGTCGGACGGGCTGTCGGACGGCGTCGCCATGCGGCTTGCTTCAGGCTCCCTCGAGGTCACTTCCGGCGCGGCGTTCTAGCAGACCATCGCCGCGCTTGCGCAGGAAATGCGCGCTTCACCTATTTCGCCGGCGGCGTGCAGACGACGGCATCGTCCAGCACGTAGCAGATCGACATGGCGCCCGTCCTCAGGTCGACGCGCCAGGCGCCCGCCTCGTGCTCGTGGCGCGAGGCGACGAGCGTGTAGTCGCTCGTCGGCTGCGGGCCCGCCCCCTGCCCCGGCGGGTAGCACAGGGTGACGCCGACCGGCGAGCCCTCCTTCAACCCGAACTGGCAGGCGCCGACCTCGCCGGTCGACTTGTCGACGCGGAAGATGCGGTTGAGGTCGATCTGCGGCGCCGCCAGGAAGTCGTAATTGTCGGCCGCCCGCGCCGGCGCCGCGGACGTCGCGAGGCAAGCGGCGGTCAGGAGGGCGCCCGTGAGGATCGAGCGGGCGACGGGCATCGGCAGTCCTCGGGCGGGGCGTGGGGCGTTCGCTGGCATCCGCCCCTATAGCCAGGGAAAGAGAGCAGCAAAACGGCACCGCGCCGGGGCGGGATAGGAAATTCGGCCGATGGACGCGGCCTTGTAAGGGCGCCACCGCGTAGCTATGCGGGAGGATGGCAAAACCCGGTCTCATCGTCTTCGATCTCGACGGCACGCTCGTCGACAGCGCGCCCGACCTCATCGATTCGCTCAACGTGATCCTGCACCGCGAGGGGCTGGCGCCGGTGCCGCTCGAGATCGGCCGCAAGTACGTCGGCAGGGGCGGCAAGGCGATGCTCAGGCGCGGCTTCGCCGGGCAGGACCGCGAGCTCGACGACGGCCGGCTCGACACGCTGTTTGCCGCCTTCCTCGCCCATTACAACGAGCATCTGACGGTCAAGACGCGGTTCTACCCCGGGGCCGAGGCGGCGCTCGACCGGCTGGCGGCGAAGGGACACACGTTCGCCATCTGCACCAACAAGCTCGAGCAATCCGCAAAGAAGCTGATCGCCGAGCTCGACGCGACGGCGCGCTTCCGCGCCATCGTCGGCCAGGACACGTTCGCAGTCTCGAAGCCGAACGGCGCCACCCTGCACCGGACGATCGAGAAGGCCGGCGGCGACGCGGCGACGGCGATCATGGTGGGCGACACCGAGACCGACATCCTCACCGCCCGCGACGCGCGCGTGCCGGTCGTCGCCGTCGACTTCGGCTACGCCCCCGAGCCGATCGCGACGCTCGGCCCGGATGCGGTGATCGGCCATTTCGACGAGCTCGACGCCGCCGTCGCCGCGCTGGGTCGGGGCTGAACGGAGACCGTCGCATCGCGCGTTGACTTCCCGCGCGGCACCGACGCATAAAGCCGGCGGTGCGGGCGCGTAGCTCAGCGGGAGAGCACTCCCTTCACACGGGAGGGGTCACAGGTTCAATCCCTGTCGCGCCCACCATCCTTCGCCGGCCTCAGCGCGCCGGGTTGCCCGCCACTCGGGCGCCTGCCGGAACGATCCCCGCCACCACGCTGCCCGGCTCGACCCAGGCCCCGGCCCCGACCTGCGCGCCGCGCAGCAGGGTCGCGTGGGCGCCGATGCGGGCGCCGGCCGCGATGACGATCGGCGCCGTGGCCGCCGTGCCCGCGCGGTCGCCGGGCGCGTGATGATCGGTGTCCATCACCACGACGAAGGCGCCGATCAGCACATCGTCGCCGATCTCGACCGACAGATGCGCATGAACGCTCGATCCATGCCCGATGCGCACGCGGTCGCCGATCGCGAGGCGGCCGCCGGGGCCGACGAGGATGTCCGTATCGACCGGGCGCGAGGCGATCGCCACGTCGCGGCCGACGATGAGGCTGCCTCGGTTGCGGATGTCCGGCCGCCCCTCGGCGACCCGCCCCTGGGTCGGGCGCCCGATCCGCCGCCAGCGGCGCAGCGCGTCCATCACGCCTTGCCCGGCGCGACGCGGGCGATCGGGCGCGCCGGATTGCCCATGGCGATCGTGCCAGGCGGGATCGTGCCGCGCACAACGCTGCCGGCGCCGACCACCGCGCCGCGCCCGATCTTCGCGCCCGGCAGCACGGTCACCCGCGCGGCGAGCCACACGTCGTCGCCGATCTCGATCGGCAGGGCCGGATCGTCGTCCGCCGCGAGCCGGTCGCCGGCGCCGGGGAAGGCGGTATCCGAGATGACGGAGAGGTTGCCGATCAGCACGTTGTCGCCGATCGTCACGCTGCGGTGGGCCGAGATCAGCACGCCGTAATTGACCTCGACGTCGTTGCCGATCCTCAGCCTGGCGCCCGCGGCGCAGGCGAGCTCGCACGGCATGAAGGTGTTCACCTGGACGAAACGGCGCCCGATCGAGATCTCGCCCGGCCCGGAGACGATCGGCCGGCCCTTGACGCGGGCGAGGCCGAAGATGCCGGCCTGGCGGCGCAGATGCAGGAGGCCGACGAGGCAGCGCACGACGAAGGACGCGGCCTCGGCGGCGCGACGCACGCGGGCCGGCCCGGCGCCGCTGCGCCGCTCTGATACGATTGTTTGGAACGCCTCGCTCATCCTGGCCGGCCCTGGAGACATTTGGCTCGTCGGGGCAAGCGCCGCGCCGCTTGCCGCTGCGTCTTTTCGGAACAGCCGCCCGACCCGCTCGCCTTCGCGCGATCGCCCGGCTAGAACCGGCGCGTGCCTCGCGGCAGTTGGAGACCCCCATGACCACAGGCCTGCGCGCCCCGAAGACCGACTCGCTCGGCCTGATCCACCGGCCCCGCCGCAACCGGCGCACCGACTGGGCGCGGCGCCTCGTGCGCGAGAACGTCGTCACCGCCGACGACCTCATCTGGCCGCTGTTTCTCGTCGAGGGCGAGGGCCAGCGCGTGCCGGTCCCCTCGATGCCCGGCGTCGAGCGGCTGTCGGTCGACCAGGCGGTGCGCGCCGCGGTCGAGGCGGCGGAGGCGCGCATCCCGGCGATCTGCTTCTTCCCGATGACGGATGCCGGCGTGAAGGACCCGCAGGGCACCGAGGCGCAGAATGCCGACAACCTCGTCTGTCGCGCCGTGCGGGCGATCAGGGCCGAGGTGCCGCATCTCGGGCTGATGACCGATGCCGCGCTCGACCCCTACACCAGCCACGGCCACGACGGCGTGATGGACGGCGACGAGATCGTCAACGACGAGACCGTGCGCCTCCTCTGCGAGCAATCGCTCAACCAGGCGCGCGCCGGTGCCGACATCATCTCGCCCTCCGACATGATGGACGGCCGCATCGGCGCGATCCGCGCGGCGCTCGACGCTGAGGGCTTCGAGCACGTGCAGATCATGAGCTACGCGGCGAAATACGCCTCGGCGTTCTACGGCCCGTTCCGCGACGCGATCGGCACCAAGGCCGTGCTGAAGGGCGACAAGCGCACCTACCAGATGGACCCCGCCAACTCGAACGAGGCGATGCGCGAGGTCGCCCTCGACATCGAGGAAGGCGCCGACATGGTGATGGTGAAGCCCGGCATGCCCTACCTCGACATCATCCGCCGCGTGAAGGAGGAGTTCGAGGTGCCGACCTTCGCCTACCAGGTGTCCGGCGAGTACGCGATGATCATGGCCGCCGCGCAGAACGGCTGGATCGACGGCGACCGGGCGATGATGGAGAGCCTGCTGTCGTTCAAGCGCGCGGGCTGCGACGGGGTGCTGACCTATTTCGCTCTGACGGTGGCGAAGCGGCTGAAGGCGGGCGGCTGAGCGCCGCGGGCCCATCGAGGCAAGACGCTCACACTAGGCCACCTGCGGCGCCGAGCGAGGCCAACGAGGCCGCGGAAACCATTACGCCCAGCAGGCAGTAGCAGCGCCCGGAGGCTGGTGGCATAAGACCCCCGCATCACGCGTGAACGGGATTCTGTGGCCGACGCCTCATCGTTTCTGCGACGGCTTTACGAGCGTCTGCGCGACTGGCGTCGCGAGCATCTCGCCGGGCCCGACGTGCGCCGCCGGCTCTCCGCCGATGCCACGCTCGCCCGGGCGACTGCGGCGAGGGCCTATGCGGCCTCGGCCGAATGGCTCGCGCGCCCCCTGCTGCCGCAGCGCATGGCCGTTCCGCGCTGGCACATCCTTCTCCGCGGCACGACCTACGCCCTCGCCGCCCTGCTCATCCTGCTGCTCGGCGGCATCGTCTATTTCGCCTTCGAGATCCCGATCGACGGCGGCACGACGAGCGACGCGGCGGGCGCGCTGACGGTCGACGCCGCCGACGGCACGACGCTGGCCGTCCGCGGCACGGCACAGGGCGAGCAGCTGACCTACGACGAGATCTCGCCGAACCTGCGCAAGGCGATCGTCGCGGTGGAGGACCGCCGCTTCTACTCGCACGGCGCCGTCGACCTGCACGGCATGCTGCGCGCCTTCGTGCACGACATGCGTGGCGGCCACGCGCAGGGCGCCTCGACCATCACCCAGCAGCTCGCCCGGCTCATGCTGCTCTCGAACGACCGCACGATGCGGCGCAAGGTGCAGGAGGCGCTGGTCGCCATCTGGCTCGAGCATCACCTCACCAAGCAACAGATCCTCGCGCGCTACCTCGACAGCGCCTATTTCGGGGCCGGCGCCTACGGCGCGGACGCCGCGGCGGAGCGCTACTTCGGCACCAGCGCGCGCACCCTCACCCTGCCCCAGGCGGCGATGATCGCCGGCCTCGTCCGCGCGCCGTCGGCCCTGGCGCCGGTGAAGAACCTCGACGGCGCGCGCGCGCGGGCCGGCGTCGTGCTTCATGCGATGGTCGAGACGGGCGCGATCACCAAGGCCGAGGGCGACGCGGCGGTGGCGCACCCCGCCGATCTGAAGGTGGCGCCCGACCTGCCGCCCGGCCCCGGCTATGTCGCGGACGAAGCGCAGGCCGACATCAAGACGCTGGTCGGCGGTGGCGCCCAGGACCTCACGGCCGGCACGACGATCGACGCGCGCCTGCAGGCCGCCGCGGAGACGGCGATCCGCACCCATCTCGACGGCGAGGGCGCGCGCAAGCACGCGACGCAGGCCGCCCTGGTGGCGATCGGGCGGAACGGCGCCATCCTCGCCATGGTCGGCGGCCGCGACTACGCGACGAGCTCGTACAACCGGGCGACCACGGCGCAACGCCAGCCGGGCTCGCTGTTCAAGCTCTTCGTCTACCTCGCCGCGCTGAAGAACGGCATGACGCCCTCGACCATCGTCGACGATGCGCCCGTGACCATCGGCAGCGGCGCCAACGCCTGGCAGCCGCACGATTTCGAGGAGCGCTACGAGGGGCGCATGCCGCTCTCGCTCGCCTTCGCGAAATCGGTGAACACCGTGGCGGCCCGGCTCGGCCAGGACGTCGGCATCAAGACGGTGATCAAGACCGCGCACGATCTCGGCGTGGCGTCGCCGCTGCCCGACGTGCCGAGCCTCGCGCTGGGCACCGCCAACGTCAATTTGATGGAGATGACGCGCGCCTTCGCGACGGTCGCGTCGGACGAGGAGACGCTCGACCCCTATCTCATCCAGCGCATCGCCAGCCACGGCAAGATCCTGTTCAATCGGCCGTCGCACTACGGCGAGGCCTCGGAGCCGTCGCAGGCAAAGCTCGAGATGCGCGAGCTGCTCGCCGACGTGGTGCGCGAAGGCACCGGGCGCGGCGCCCGCCTCGCGGTGCCGACGGGCGGCAAGACCGGCACGACGCAGGACTTTCGCGATGCCTGGTTCATCGGCTCGACGCCGGACGTCACGATCGGCGTCTGGGTCGGCAACGACGACAATTCGCCGATGGACGGCGTGACCGGCGGCGACATCCCGGTCAAGATCTGGCGCGACGTCGCGCTGGCGGCGCAGGGCACGAGCAAGCCGCACCGCAAGCCGCGCGTCCCGGCGCAGGCGTCAGCGACGCCGCCCGCGCGGGCACCGGACATCGGTCAGATCATCGGCGGCGCGCTGAACGATGCCGCGCGCGGCGTCGTCGCCGGGCTGACGCCGAAGGACGATCAGGATGCCGATCCCGGCTCCGATCCGAAAGGCGCCCTGAGCGGCACGGCCGAGGTCGTCGACACCGCGACGCTCGGCCTCGAGGGCCAGCAGGTGCGGCTCCAGGGCGTCGCGCCGATGGGCGGCCGCGCGGCCCGCGAGCTTGCCCGCTATCTGCGCCGCCGCGAGGTCGACTGCACGCCCGCCAGCGGCGGCGCCTATCGCTGCAGCGTCGACGGCGACGACCTCGCGACGACGATCCTGTCGAACGGCGGCGCCGAGGCGGCCGCGGACGCGCCGGCCGACCTCGCCGCCGCGCAGGAGACGGCGCAGGAGCAGGGCCTCGGGATCTGGCGCGGACGGCGCTAGGGCGCGTGCGTCGCGCCGATGCCCGCGACGGCGAAGGTGACGGCCACCTTGCCGGCCTTGGCGAAGGTCAGCGAGCCGACGACATTCTGCCCCGCCGTCAGCGGTGCCGACGGCTTCTCGAACATCAGGTGGTAGTGGTTGGGCGTCAACGTGATCGTCGCGCCCGGTGCCACCGCCAGCCCGTCGGCGAGACGGCCCATGTGCATGACGCCGTTCGCCATCGACATCTCGTGGATCTCGCCGTCGGGCGCCATCGGGAGGCTGGCGCCGACGAGCCGGTCGGGCGCGGCGCCGTGGTTGACGATCGTCGCGTAGCCGCCGGCGACGGACGCGTGTTTCGGCGTCGCTCGCAGCCAGGCGTCGCGCACCTCGATGTCGCCGGCGTGGGCGGCGGTGGTCGCCAGGGCGAGGAGCAGAGCGGTCGGGGCGAGCTTCACGCGGCGGTCTCCTGTCTTCAAGAAAGAGCGGGTCCACACCTTCTCCCGAAAGCCGGAGAAGGCACGGTCTGCGGTCCTACGCCGGACCCTGGAAGCTCAGCACCTTGTCGGTCGGGAAATCGTAGAGCTTGCCCGTCTGCGTCCATGACGGCAGGCACAGCGCGACGATCTTCGGCGCCAGCGTCTCCGGCGTCGTCAGCGTCGCGGGGTCCTCGGCCGGCATCGCCTGCTTGCGCATCATCGTACGGATCGGGCCGGGGTTGACCGCCATCACCTTGACCGGCGTCATCTCCTCGGTCTCGGCGGCATAGGTGCGCACCATCGAGTCGACGGCGCCCTTGGTGATCGCATAGGGCCCCCAATAGGCCTTCATCGCGGCGCGGTGGGCGGCGCCGGATGTCAGCATCACGACGCGGCCGGCGTCGGAGGCGCGCAGCGGATGGTCGAGCGAGCGGATCAGCCGCAGGTTCGCCGTCACGTTGACGGCGACGACGTTGTCCCATTGCTTCGGCTCGAGATGGGCGAGCGGCGTCAGCGGGCCGAGCACGCCGGCATTGGCGACGAGGACGTCGAGCTTGCCCCAGCGCTCGTGGATCGCCCGGCCGAGCCGGTCGAGCGCGGGATAATCGGTGATGTCGCAAGGCACCAGCGTGGCGGTCGAGCCGGCCGCGCGGATCGCGTCGTCGAGCTCCTCGAGCGCGCCCTGGGTCCGCGCCAAAGCGATCACATGCGCGCCGGCCCGCGCCAGCTCGATCGCCACGGCACGGCCGATGCCGCGCGAGGCGCCGGTGACGACGGCGATGCGGTTGGCGAGAGGTCTTTCGGTCATGGCGCCTCGGGTCGGCCGTCACGGCCGGCGGAGCGCCGTCCTAGGACCGGCCGCGCGCCGCGGCAAGCCCCGCCCCGCGATGGGTGCGGCTAGGCGACGTCCTGCTGCGCGCCCTGCGGCACGCGACCGGCGACAAGCACTTCGCGCGCGCCGGCCTCGGCCAGCTCGCGTTCGATCCTGCCGAGGGCCGCCATGTCGTCGCCGGCCGGCGCGGCCAGCACGATGAAGTCGGCGTAGGGCGCCATGATCTTGGCGATCTCGCTCTGCGGATAGGCCGGCGCCAGCATGACGATGAAATCGTAGGTCGCGGTGAGCGCGTCGAGGATCAGGTCGAAGTCGCGGAAGTCGGCCTCGAGGCGGCCTGTCGGGATGAAGTGCAGCCGCGAGGCATGATCGCGATGGATGACCTCGGCGAAGGACGCGTCGCCGCCGAGCAGCTCGGAGAGACCCGTCAGGTTGGCGATCTCGGAGCCGCCGTCGGCGCCGGAGCGCGTCAGCGGCGCGAGCTTCACCGGCGAGCGGTCGAGATCGACCATCACCGCGCGACCGCGCTCGGCCAGCGCGCGGGCCAGGGCGATCAGCACGCCGGGGTTCTCCGAGGCGACGCCGGCCCCGACGACGTGCAGCCCGTGCCCGGGGACATGGGCGGCGACGATGCGGTCGACGGTCGGCGTCAGATCGACGGCCTGCTGCGGATCGGCGGCGCGTCCCGCAGGCGTCGACGAGGCGGGGGCGTCCCAGCCGATGCCCTCGCTCGGCGCGGGCTCGAACGTATCCTCGCCGGCATCGGCGTCGCGGCTGTCCGCGGCGGAACGGCCGAAGGCGCGGAGCCGCTGGACGATCGCGCCGACGAGACCGCCGGCGAGCAGATCCTTCAGCGCCGACGGGCGACGCGGCGTGGCGGCGGCGGGCGCGAAGACGAGATCGTCGTCGGCCTCGGCCGGCGCCGGCGCGGGCTGCTCGTGGCGGACGACCGGGGCGGGCTCGTCCCAGGCGAAGGACGCCTGAGCCGGCGCCGCGCGGCGCTCCACCGGGAGGCCGGGCTCGCCGAGCGGCGCCTGGATCGGCGCCGGGCCGCCGACGAGCTCGCCGGTGACGATGAATCCGACCGCCAGCACCAGGGCGGCGAGCGTCCCGAAGACGATGAAGGGCAGCTTCTTCGGGAACGACGGCTCCTGGGGCGGGACCGCGACCTGGATGATGCGGGCGTCGGCCGGCGTCGCGTCGGACGAGGCGCGGGCGAGCGCCTCCTGGTACTTGGTGGTCGAGCTTTCGAGCTGGTCCTTCAGGCTGTCGGCGGCGCGTTCGAGGGTGCGCAGGTGCACCTCGTCGACGTTGGCGGTGCCGGCCTGCGTCTTCTGCTGCGCCAGCACGGCCTCGAGGTTCTTGACGCGCACGCCGGCGATCGTCGCCTCGTTCTCGAGCGTCGTCGCCGCCTGCTTCGCCGCGGCCTTCAGCGCGCGATCGTATTGCTGCGCCTGCGACTGGAGCGCCTGCATGCGCGGATGGCCGGGCAGCAGCGTGCGCGACTCGAGCGCCAGCTGGCCCTCGACCTGGACGCGCTGCTCGGCGATGCGGCGGACGGTGTCGTTGTTGATGACGTCGGGCACGTCGGCGGCCTGGCCGCGGCGGAGGAGGTCGCGGATCATCTGCGCCTTGGCCTGCGCGTCGGCCTGCGACGCGCGCGCCTTCGACAGGTCCGAGTTGATGTCGGCAAGCTGCTGGCCGCTGATCGTCATGTTGTTCGAGCCGGCGAGCAGGCCGGACTGCAGGCGATAGCGCTCGCGCGCGTCGTCGGCCTTGACGAGGCGGACCCTCAGATCGGCGATCTGCGCCTCGAGCGCGTCGGCCGATTCCTGCGCGGTCGCGCGTTTCGCCTCGGACTGTTCCTTCAGGTAGAGCGTGGCGATCGTGTTCGCGGCGCGCGCCGCCAGCTCGGGGTCGCGGCTCGAGAACTCGATCGCGATGACGCGCGTCTTCGGCGGCGAATAGACGACGAGCTTGTCGAGGAAGTTCGCGACGATGCGGGCGTCGCGCGTCTCCTGCGTCGGGTCGCGCACCAGCCCGAGCAGGATGAGCACGCGCTTGAATGCCCCCACCGGCGCGTCGAACTCGTCGTTGCCTTCGAGACCGAGCTGCTTGATGGCGCGCCGCGCGATGTCGCGCGAGGTCATCAGCTGCACCTGGCTCGCGACGGCTTCCGCATCGAGCTGCTGTGCGAGGTCGCTCTGCTGGACATTGACGCGATCGGGCCTGGTGAAGAAGGTTTCCTGATTCTCGAGCAGGACCTGCGCCTGCGCCGTGTAGCGCGGCGTCATCACGTTCACGATGACGGCGATCAGCAGGGCGGCGCCCAGGGCGACCGCGATGAGCAGCCCGAGTCGGCGCCGCAGCGCGCCGCCGAGCGCGCGCAAGTCGATCTCGCCGGTCGGCTCGCTCAGTGCCGGCATGACCCCGGGATTACGCGTCATGACTTACCCTGCTAAACTCGTTGCCTGAGAAGACGAGTTTAAAGTTGATCCGCGGTTAATCTCGTCGAAAAATTTACTTAAAAAGGCTTTTTTAACCATACGCGCTTACGGTCTTAACCATGTTGTACCCGGTTGCGATGCCGGACGTATCGAGATCATGGCGGACCCATGCGACGTTGGATCACTGCTCTCTGCCTTGCCGCGTCAGTCCTTCTCGCCGGCTGCGCGCAACGGCCGAACGGCTATGCCGACTTCAAGGCCGACGAGCCCTACACGCTGGCGAGCGGCGACCGGCTGCGCGTCATCGTCTTCGGCCAGGACGCGCTCTCCAACACCTATGCGGTGAACAGCGCCGGCAACATCTCGATGCCCCTGATCGGCACCGTGCGTGCGCAGGGCCTCACCACCGGCGGTCTCGAGCGCAGCGTCGAGGCCAAGCTTCGCGACGGCTTCATCCGCGACCCGAAGGTCTCCATCGAGGTCGACGCCTTCCGCCCCTTCTTCGTGCTCGGCGAGGTGACGACGGCCGGCCAATATCCCTACATCGCCGGCATGACGGCCGAGACGGCGGTCGCCGTCGCCGGCGGCTACACGCCGCGCGCCAACAAGTACGAGGTCGATCTGACCCGCGTCGTCGCCGGCCACCCGGTGACCGCGAGCGTGCCGGTCGACCAACCCGTTAAGCCTGGCGACACGATCTTCGTACGCGAACGGTTTTTTTAGACTGATGCGCCATCGTCCCGCCTCATGAGCGACAGGCGCGATCAGAAGCTTCGTATCCTGCACGTGTTGCGGGCCCCGCTCGGCGGACTTTTCCGCCACGTCGTCGACCTGACCCGCGAGCAGGTGGCGCGCGGCCATGCCGTCGGCTTTGTTACGGATTCGCTGACGGGCGGCGAGCGCGCCGCGGCAAACCTCGCCGCGCTCGAGCCGATCCTCGAGCTCGGCATCCTGCGCCTGCCGATGCTGCGCCAGCCGCACCTGAAGGACGTGGCGGCCACGCTGACCATCGCCAAGCATGCGCGCAGGCTGAAGGCCGACGTCATCCACGGCCATGGCTCGAAGGGCGGTCTCTACGCCCGTCTGCCCACCTATTTGCCGATGCGCGGCCCGGCCATCCGCTGCTACACGCCGCACGGCGGCAGCTTCAACCACGTCGCCGCCCCGCTCGTGCAGGCCACCTACATGGGCGTCGAGAAGCTTCTCGCGCGGCGCACCGACGTCCTGCTCTTCGAGAGCGTCTATATCGCCAACCGCTTCCGCGAGCGCATTGGCGATTGCGACGCCCTGGTGCGCATCGTCCAGAACGGCATCAGCGAAGCCGAGTTCGAGCCGGTGCGCCCGAAGCAGGGCGCGGCCGACTTCGTCTATGTCGGCGAGCTCCGCTCGGCGAAAGGCATCGACACCCTGATCGACGCGATCGCGATGCTGTCGCGCCGCGTGGACCGCGACCTCAAGCTGATCCTCGTCGGCTCCGGGCCGGACCAGGCGCGGCTCGAAGAGCAGGCGCGCAAGCGCGGCATCGCCGACCATGTCTCGTTTCCCGGCGCGATGCCGGCGCGCGAGGCGTTCGCGCTCGGCCGCGCGCTCGTCGTCCCGAGCCGCGCGGAATCGCTTCCCTACGTCGTGCTCGAGGCGGCCGGCGCCCAGGTGCCGATGGTCGCGACCGACGTCGGCGGCATCGGCGAGATCTTCGGTCCCTATCGCGACCGCCTGATCGCCTGCGACGACCCGCTCGCCCTGGCGATGGCCATGGAGCGCATCCTGGAGGCCAGCAGCGCGACGCTGCGACGGGAGGCCGAGGAACTCGCGGCTTTCGTCGCCACGCGCTTCGTCGTCACCATCATGGCCGACAGCGTCCTCGCCGGCTACCACGACGCGATCGAGCGGCGCGGCGCGAGCCCGGCTCGGTTCGGATCACGCTTCGCGCCGGTCCGCGGCGCCCCACCCGTTTCGTAATCCTTTTCGCGAGAGCTCTCATGGCCGCGTTTTCGGCGAACGACCTCAGGACCGTGGACGCCGCCCCCGCCGCACCGGCAGGTCGCGTCAACCCGCATGCCCGCGAGCTCAACGAGCTCGCGGAGATGATGGCCAAGCATCGCGGGCGTCGCATCATCTCGGCGACGATCCTCGAGGGTCTCGTGCGGCTCGGCGAGCTCGGCCTGACGATGACGGCCGGCCTCGCGACCTACCTTCTCGTCGTCGCGCCGGTCGCCGGCGTGTCGGTCCTGCCGCTGCTCGCGATCCCGCTCGTTTCGACCCTGCTCGTCATCGTGATGCAGTCGCTCGGCTGCTACCGCGTCTCGGCGCTGCGGGCGCCGACGCGCTTCGGTCTTCGCATCTCCGCCTCCTGGTTCGCGGTCTTCGCCGCGACCTTTGGGGCCTGCTGGCTCGCCGACACCGGGGCGCTGTTCGACAAGGCGTGGCTCGGCCACTGGACCTTCTTCGGCTTCATCGCCATCACCGCCGAGCGCTTCTCGCTGTCGTTGGTGACCAATTATCTGACGCGCACCGGCAAGCTGTCGCGCCGCACGGTCATCGTCGGCGGCGGGCCGCCGGCCAAGCAGCTGCTGCAGGATTTCGCCGAAGAGGGCTCGGAAGACCTGCACGTCTTCGGCATCTTCGACGATCGGACCGACGAGCGCTCGCCCGACGTCGTCGCCGGCTTCCCCAAGCTCGGCAACGTCGACGACCTCGTCGCCTTCGCGCGCCACACGCCGCTCGATCTCGTGATCTTCACGCTGCCGATCTCCGCCGAGCAGCGGCTGCTGGTGATGCTGCGCAAGCTGTGGGTGCTGCCGGTCGACATCCGCCTCGCCGCTCACATGAACAAGCTGAAGTTCCGGCCGCGCGCCTATTCCTACATCGGCAAGGTGCCGGTCATCGACCTGTTCGACAAGCCGCTCGCCGAGTGGGACATCGTCGTGAAGTCGATCTTCGACCGGCTCGTCGGCGCCGTCGCCCTCGTCGCCCTGGCGCCGGTGATGGCCGCCGTCGCGCTCGCCGTGAAACTCGACTCGAAGGGCCCTGCCCTGTTCCGCCAGAAGCGCTACGGCTTCAACAACGAGCTGATCGAGGTCTTCAAGTTCCGCTCGATGTACACCGAGCAGCTCGACGTGAAGGCGGACAAGCTCGTCACCCGCGACGATCCCCGCGTCACCCGCGTCGGCCGCTTCATCCGCAAGACCTCGCTCGACGAGCTGCCGCAGCTCTTCAACGTCGTCTTCAAAGGCAACCTCTCGCTGGTCGGCCCGCGCCCGCACGCGGTCCACGCGAAGGCGGCCGAGGCGCTCTACGACGAGGTGGTCGACTCGTATTTCGCGCGTCATCGCGTGCGGCCCGGCATCACCGGCTGGGCGCAGATCCACGGCTGGCGCGGCGAGACCGACACGTCGGAGAAGATCCAGAAGCGCGTCGAATGCGATCTCTTCTACATCGAGAACTGGTCGATCTTCCTCGACCTCTACGTGCTGCTCATGACGCCGATCTCGCTGGTCAAGACGAAGAACGCGTATTGACGATCGCGCCGAGGTCGCCGCAGCCCCTCCTTCTCCCGCTTGCGGGAGAAGGTGGTGCCGCGAAGCGGGGTCGGATGAGGGGCGG
>CAZZZM010000026.1:17080-20901 GCA_964658465.1 uncultured Nakamurella sp. | reverse complement strand
ACCAGCGAGATCAGCGCCGGCAAGGCGTCGGCGATGAGCCGCAGCTCGCCTTCCCTGGCGGCTTCGATCGCCGCCGTGGCGTCGCGCTCGCGATCCAACTCATCGAGGATTCGACCGCCGCGCAGCACGAGCAGGGCAAGCGGCGCGACGGTCATCACGACGAGCGCCGCCATCGCCGCGCCGAAGTTGAGCCGGTGCACTTCCGCGGTACGCGCAAGAACGAGGCCGAGGAGCGGCGGCAGAGGCATGAAGGCGATGAGACGCCGCGTCGAGGCACCGCCGGCACCGCGCGACGCGACGACTGCGGCCCAGCCCGCCTGCGGGCGGATCGTGAGCGAGGCGAACGCCAGGAGAAGGATCGCCGCAGCCGTCTGCGGCGCCATGGTCGCAAAGAACCCGAGCGCGCGCAGGGTCCCCGTCTCGTAGAGCTCGTCCAGCACCGCGAAGGCCGAGATGACGATCGCGAGCGCCGCAAGACGGTCGGCGAGCTTCGGGCGGCGGCGCGCGATGTCGGCGACGCCGAGGGCGACCAGGCAGACCGCCGTCGGGCCGGAGACTTGGCCGGCCTTGAAGGGGTCGAATGCGAACACATGAGCGGCGATCCATCTGCTCAGCTCGTCGCGTCCGGCGACCGCATGGGCGACCAGCGCGTATCCCCCGACGATCACCGGCAGCCAGCCGAGCCGCGACGGCCGGCCTCGGTCGTTCGCGATCGCCACCGCGAGAACCAGAAGCGCGACGGCGGTCACCGGCGACGTGCCGGGCCAGTCCGGCCGCAGGTGGATCAGCGCGTCGAGGTGCAGCGCATAGCCGGCCAGCACGCAGAGGCTGGCGACGAGGACCAGCGCGGCGATCGCCCGCGCGGCGCGCGACATCGCCTTGTCGATGAGGTCGGGCTTGGACGGAGGCGACGCAGCGGCCACGGTGGTCTCGCTTGAGGGTTCGCCCCTTCTACAGGATTTCGTCCACGGCCAAGCCAATGCCGTGGGGCTGCGGCTCGGCCGGACTCCGCTAGTCCTCGTCCGGCGCGATGTCGGGCGTCGCATCCGGCGCGGACGCCGGACCGTCCGGCGCCGCCTCCACTTCGGTGCGGATTCGCTCGACCGAGACGACCTGCTCGCCGGCCGCGGTGCGGAACACGGTGACGCCCTGCGAGCTGCGGCCGACGATGCGGATGTCGTCGACCGGCACGCGGATCAGCTGGCCGCCGTTGGTCACCAGCATGAGACCGTCGTCGTCCTTCACCGGGAAGGAGGCGACGAGCTGGCCGTTGCGCGCGTTGACCGCCATCGCGACGATGCCTTTGCCGCCGCGGCGCGTCAGCCGGTACTCGTAGGACGAGGTGCGCTTGCCGAAGCCCTTGGCCGAGATGGTGAGGATGAAGTCCTCGGCGGCCGACATGTCCTCGTAGCGGTCCGGCGAGAGGCTGGAGGGCTGCACGGCATCGGGCTCCACACCCTCCTCCGCCGCCTCTTCGGCCACGACCTCGGCGCTCGACTCGACCTCGCCGGCGACGGCACGACGCATCTTCAGGTAGGCCAGCCGCTCGACGGCATCCGCCGCCATGTGGCGCAGGACGGACAGAGCGATAACGCGGTCGTCCTTGCCGAGCGCGATGCCGCGCACGCCCATCGAATCACGGCCCTTGAAGACACGGACCTCGTCGACGGCGAAGCGGATGCACTGGCCGTTCTGCGTCGTCAGCAGCACGTCAGAGGCTTCGCCGCAGGTCTGGACGTCGACGATCTCCTCGCCGGGATCGAGCTTCATCGCGATCTTGCCGGCGCGGTTCACCTGGGTGAAGTCCGACAGCTTGTTGCGGCGGACCGAGCCGCTCGTGGTGGCGAAGAATACGTCGAGCTCGGCCCATTTCGCCTCGTCCTCGGGCAGCGGCATGATCGTCGTGATGCGCTCGCCCTGCTCCAGCGGCAGCATGTTGACCAACGCCTTCCCGCGCGACTGCGGATTGGCGACCGGCATGCGCCAGACCTTCTCCTTGTAAACCTGGCCGCGCGAGGAGAAGAACAGGATCGGCGTGTGCGTTGAGGCGACGAAGAGGCGGGCGACGAAATCGTCGTCGCGCGTCTGCATCCCCGCCCTGCCTTTGCCGCCGCGCGCCTGCTCCCGGTAGGTCGAGAGCGGCACGCGCTTCACGTAGCCGCCGTGCGAGACGGTGACGACCATGTCCTCGCGGGCGATCAGGTCCTCGTCGTCGACGCCGTCGACCGCATCGAGGATCTCGCTCCGACGCGGCGTGGCGAAGGCCGTCTTCACGGCGATCATCTCGTCCTTGACGATGCCGAACAGGCGCTCGCGCGACCCCAGGATCTCGAGATAATCGGCGATCTCGGCGGCGAGGCGGTTCAGCGCCTCGGCGATCTCCTCGCGGCCGAGGGCGGTAAGGCGCGACAGACGCAGCTCGAGGATGCCGCGCGCCTGCTCCTCCGACAGGCGGTACTCGCCGTTCTCGTCGAGCGTATGCCGGGGGTCGGCGATCAGCGTGATCAACGGCGCCATGTCCTTGGCGGGCCAGGTGCGGCCCATCAGGGCTTCGCGCGCCGCCGGCGCGTCGGGCGAGGTGCGGATGAGGCGGATCACCTCGTCGATGTTGGCGACGGCGATCGCCAGGCCGACCTGGATGTGGGCGGCATCGCGCGCCTTGGCCAGCTTGTATTTGGTGCGTCGGGTGACGACCTCCTCGCGGAAGTCGACGAAGGCGACCAGGA
This sequence comes from uncultured Nakamurella sp., assembly GCA_964658465.1. Classification (GTDB taxonomy): domain Bacteria; phylum Pseudomonadota; class Alphaproteobacteria; order Rhizobiales; family Beijerinckiaceae; genus RH-AL1. The sequence goes on along the minus strand of CAZZZM010000026.1, from coordinate 18,175 downwards.
TGTCGCGCAGCGTGAGCAGCTGCGGGCGGCCGCCGTTCAGCGCGATCATGTTGCAGCCGAACGAGGATTGCAGCGGCGTGAAGCGCCAGAGCTGGTTCATCACGACGTCGGGGTTGGCGTCGCGCTTCAGCTCCATGACGATGCGCATGCCGTCGCGATCGGATTCGTCGCGCATGTCGGAGATGCCCTCGACGCGCTTGTCGCGGACGAGCTCCGCGATCTTCTCGATCAGCGTCGACTTGTTCACCTGGTAGGGGATCTCGCTGACGATGATCGCCTCGCGGTCCTTGCGGATCTCCTCGACCCGCCACTTGGCGCGCACGACCACCGAGCCGCGGCCGGTCGTGTAGGCCGAGCGTATGCCCGCGCGGCCGAGAATCGCGCCGCCGGTCGGGAAGTCCGGCCCCGGCACCAGCTCGACAAGCTCCTCAAGGCTCATGTCGGGCTTGTCGATCAGCGCGACCGTCGCGTCGATGATCTCGCCGAGATTGTGCGGCGGGATGTTGGTGGCCATGCCGACGGCGATGCCGCCGGCGCCGTTGACGAGCAGGTTCGGGAAGCGCGCCGGCAGGACGACGGGCTCGGCTTCCTTGCCGTCGTAGTTCGGCTGGAAGTCGACGGTGTCGGACTCGATGTCCTCGAGCAGCGCCATCGCCGGCTTCGCCATGCGGGACTCGGTGTAGCGCATGGCCGCCGGCGGATCGCCGTCGACCGAGCCGAAATTGCCCTGCCCGTCGATCAGCATCAGCCGCATCGAGAACGGCTGCGCCATGCGCACCAGCGCATCGTAGATCGCGCTGTCGCCGTGCGGGTGGTACTTGCCCATCACCTCGCCGACGATGCGCGCCGACTTCACGTAGGGCCGCTCCGGCGTGAAGTTGTTCTCGTTCGCCGAGAACAGGATGCGCCGGTGCACCGGCTTCAGGCCGTCGCGCACGTCGGGGAGCGCGCGGGAGACGATCACGCTCATCGCGTAATCGAGGTAGCTCCTGCGCATCTCATCGGAGATCGAGACGGGTCGCACGTCCGAGCCCTGCGGAGGCGGCGTGTCGTCGTCGTTCTTGTCGGCCAAGGGGATCGTGTCTCTGAGGAATT
>CAZZZM010000026.1:15751-16980 GCA_964658465.1 uncultured Nakamurella sp. | reverse complement strand
GGGCGAGCTTGCCGGCTGCGGCGGCTGGAGCCGTCGCGCGACCCTCTACGGCGGCGATCACAGCACCAAGCTGCGCGATCCCGCCCCGCTCGACCCGACCCGCGACGCCGCCCGCATTCGCGCCATGTACACGCATCCCGCCTACGCGCGGCGCGGCGTCGGCCGCATCATCCTTGCGGCCTGCGAGACCGCGGCGGCGGCGGAGGGGTTTTCGCGCCTCGAGCTGATGGCCACCATGAGCGGCGTTCCGCTCTACGAAGCCTGCGGCTATCGCGCGATCGAGCGCGTCGACGCGGAGGCGGAGGGCCAGACGGTGCCGCTCCTGCGCATGGGAAAGGCGATCCCGCGGTAACGGAAGACCCCCTCGTCAACGGCCGCCGCGTCGGGCATCAGTTGGCCGTGCGCCGCTGGTCGGCGGCGGGGGGATCGTTCGTGCGGCTGAATGTTGGTCACGTCCTGCGGCGGGTCGCCGGCCTGCTCTTCTCCGCAATGCCGTTCTTGCCTCTGACTGCCCACGCCGCGGCGTCCGACCCGGTCGACACCGCGCTCATCGTCTCCGTCGACGTGTCGGGCTCGGTCAACAGCGAGCGGTATCAGCTGCAGATGCAGGGCATCGCCAAGGCGCTGGAGGATCCGTCGGTGCTCGGCGCGATCCAGGGCGGCCCGCACGGCGGCATCCTGTTCGCGATGATCGCCTGGGCCGACAAGCCGCACCTCGTCGTCGACTGGCAGCGCATCGGCTCGCGCGCCGACGCGCTGGCCATCGCCGCGCGCATCCGCACGCTGCCGCAACAGGGCGGCGATTTCACCTGCTTCCGGCCGATGTTCGAGAAGATCGCGGAGGACGTGATCCCGGCGATGCCGGCAAAGGCGATGCGCATCGTCGTCGACGTCTCGGGCGACGGCATCGACAATTGCACGCCGCCCTCCGAGCTCGCGGAGAGCCATCGCGACGTGCTTGCGCAAGGCGCGACGATCAACGGATTGCCGATCCTGGTGCCAGGCGAGAACGATACGGTCGGCGTCGGCTCGTTCCGTGCCCCCGGCTACGGCCTGAGCAACCTGTCGAGCGACCCGCACGAGCCGACGAAGGACATGACCACGCTGCCCGACTGGTACGGCAAGCACGTGCTCGGCGGCCGCGACCCCTTCCTGATGCCGGCCGAGGGCTACGGCGATTTCGCCCGCGCGCTGCGCCGCAAGTTCGTGATCGAGATTTCGGGGCTGCC
>CAZZZM010000026.1:8499-15651 GCA_964658465.1 uncultured Nakamurella sp. | reverse complement strand
GGCAAGCTTCTCGACCGGCTCGTCGGCCCCGGCCAGGGCGAGCCGGCGCGCGTCATCGACGTCCTCTTCCACCTGCCGCATTCGGTCGTCGACCGGCGCAAACAGCCGAAGATCGCCGAGGCGCCGTTCGACCAGGTCGTGACGTTGCGGGCGCGGGTGACCGATCACCGCGCGCCGCCGCCGCGCTCGCGGGCGCCCTACAAGGTGCTGGTCGAGGACGACACCGGCGACGTGCTGCTCGTCTTCTTCCTCGCCAACCACGGCTGGATCGAGAAGAGCCTGCCGCTCGGCGCCGAGCGCTGGATCTCCGGCAAGCTCGAGCTCTACGACGGCATGCGGCAGATGGTGCACCCGGACCATGTCGTCGACGAGGCGGGCTTCGCCCGGCTGCCGCTGGCCGAGCCGGTCTACGGGCTGACCGACGGCCTCTACCCGCGCGTCCTCGCCAAGGCCATCGACGCCGGGCTCGCCCGCATCCCGCCGCTGCCGGATTGGTACGAGGGCGCGCTGGCTTTGCCCGGTAAAGCGGGAAACGGGCTTCCCCTCCCCACGTTTGGCGAAGCGCTCGCGCTGCTGCACCGGCCCGCCGATCCCGAAGCCATCGCGCCCGACGCGCCCGCGCGCCTGCGCCTCGCGCTCGACGAACTCTTCGCGCATCAGATCGCGCTCGCGCTGATGCGCCAGAGGCTGCGCGTGCGCGCCGGCCGCGCCAACATCGGCGGTCGCACCAAGGCCGACGCCATCGAAGCCGCCCTGCCCTTCGCGCTCACCTCGGCGCAGCGCGGCGCGCTCGACGAGATCCGCGCCGACCTGGCGTCGGATGCGCGCATGCTGCGCCTGCTGCAGGGCGACGTCGGCTCGGGCAAGACGCTGGTCGCCCTGCTCGCGATGGCCGACGTCTGCCAGGCCGGCAAGCAGGCGGTGCTGATGGCGCCGACGGAAATCCTCGCCCGCCAGCATTTCGCCGGCCTTGCCTCACGCGCGCTGAAGGCCGGTCTGCGCATGGCGCTCATCACCGGTCGCGACACGCAGGCCGAGCGCCGCCGTACGCTGGAAGGGCTGGCGTCGGGCGCGATCGACATCGCGATCGGCACCCACGCGCTCATCCAGGACAGCGTCGCCTTCCGCGACCTCGGCCTCGCCGTCGTCGACGAGCAGCACCGCTTCGGCGTGCACCAGCGCCTCGCGTTGTCGGCCAAGGGCGAGGCGGTCGACATCCTGGTGATGACCGCGACGCCGATCCCGCGCACGCTGGTGCTCTCGTACTTCGGCGACATGGACGTCTCGTCGCTGCGCGAGAAGCCGCCGGGGCGGCAGCCCATCGACACCCGTGCCCTGCCGCTCGAGCGACTGAACGACGTCGTGACAAGGCTCGAGCGGGCCGTGGCCGACGGCAAGCGCGCCTACTGGGTCTGCCCGCTCGTCGCCGAGGCCGAGGACAGCGACGCCGCCGCGGCGCTGGAGCGCTACGAGCACCTGCGGGATGTCTTCGGCGCCAAGGTCGGCCTCGTCCACGGCAAGATGAGAGGGCCGGAAAAGGACGCCGCGATGGCGGCCTTCGCGGCCGGCGAGACGCAGGTGCTGGTCGCCACCACGGTCATCGAGGTCGGCGTCGACGTGCCGGAGGCGACGATCATCGTCATCGAGCACGCCGAGCGCTTCGGTCTCTCGCAGGTGCATCAGCTGCGCGGGCGCGTCGGGCGCGGCCCGGGCGCCTCGTCGTGCCTGCTCCTCTTCAAGGCGCCGCTCGGCGAGGTCGCGCAGGCGCGCATCGAGATCCTGCGCGCCACCGAGGACGGCTTTCGCATCGCCGAGGAGGATCTCAAGCTGCGCGGCGAGGGCGAGATCCTCGGCATCCGCCAGTCCGGCTCGCCCGGCTTCAGGCTCGCCGACCTCGCGGTCCACGGCGACCTGCTGCCGATCGCCCGCGACGCGGCGCAGAAGGTGGTGACGGCCGATCCCGACCTCGTCAGCCCGCAGGGCGCGGCGGTGAAGGTGCTGCTGCACCTCTTCGAGCGCGAGGAGGCGATCCGGCTAATCGAAGCCGGATGACGCTCGCTCACGTCACCGACGTGTGGCGCAATTCGAGCTGTTGCCGGCCCCTATGGCAGGGGTTTCTGAGGTTTTTTCTGCTGTCGATCCGGTAGCGATGTTGCTCCGTCGCCAACATTATTGCGAGCTTGTTGCAGCTTTCGAGCTTCGGCCTTCGCAAGTTCTGCTCTAATTTGCCTGAGAATTTCAATTCTATTCGATCGCACGCAAATTTTTACCTACGAGAAGGGGCCGCCCCCCGCGCCGCCTTGGCCGCTCTCGCGTACTCGGCTGCCACTGGAAGAGCTGGCGGCATAATAGACGGCGCAAACCCAATCGAAATAACCCAAATGGCTTAAGTCTTATGATCTTTGTCTTCCGCTGGCGCTCAGTGAAGGCTAGGCCACGCGGTGATTGCCGCCAAAGCTATCATGCTCAAGACAATCATCGCCGTAACGACGAGACTACGATCATGGTGGGTTGTGCTATCGTCCATGCGCTACCTAGATCGCACTGACGAAATGCTGCAATAAGACTATGGTAGTGACGGCAAATACCAAATGTGGCGGCTCGACAGCCGTCCGGCCTAATCGCCAGCGCCGTCCTACAAATCGTTCGCGTTTCGCTGCGCTCGAACAAGCTTGGGGTTACTGCGACAGCAAACTCATGCCCGAACGCTCCGGCATATCTTCATCCCTGGTGCGGGCGGAACGGAAGTCTTGAGCCTTGTCTTGCCGGGCGGAGGATCGGCAACCACTACCTTGGTCTAAAGCGCAGCGGCTTGGCGTGAAGCCAGCGGTTCGGGTTAATGGCGGCCGTTGACCCTGCGAGAGGTTCCTTTTGGAGCGCATCGTAAGCATGCGTCCCGTAGCTGCGGACGATCTGCCTCGGCCAGCCAATGATGCGCAAGACGTGTGGGAGCGTCTTGCCGCGCAGGCTCAGCGTGGGATGGACGATCCGTACGCCCTGTCTGCCTCGGAAATCTGCCAAGTGTGCTTTGCGCTCCTGCTCCTGCTCCCGGAGGCAAAACGCTAGCGAGCCATAGCAGCAAGGCACGGGCGGGCGGGGTAAGTTTGCTTCCTAATGCCGGCTTTTCGTCACCGGCCCGTCCGCGCCCCACTCATCCGGAGCGCTGGCGTCGCCGGCGCCCAAAGCACGCTGGACCATCACGGTCTCGGCCCAATGATCGAAACGATAGGCGACGGCCGGCAGGCGGCCGACGACGGCGAAGCCGCAGGCTTCGTGCAGGTTCAGCGACGTGGTGTTGCCGCCGTCAATGTAGCCGATCATCTGCCGGTACCCCGCCGCGCCGCAGGCCTCGATCAGCGCCGGCAGCAGGGCGCGGCCGACGCCCATCCCGAGCCGCTCGGGATGGACATAGATCGAATGCTTCACCGTGTAGCGGTAGGCGGGACGCTTGCGGAACGGCACGACGTAGGCGTAGCCGGCCACGAACCCGTCGATGATCGCCACGAGGTGCGGCAGGCGGTGCTTGCGCATGCTCTTGCGCCGCTGCTTCAAGTCCTCCGCGTCGAAGCGAGCGGGTTCGTAGGCTCCGGTGTCGCCCACGCCGTGGCAGGCGTGATGCCGGTAGATCGCCAGCATGTCGGCGACGTCGGCGTCGATCGACGGACGCACGAGGATCGTCGGATGGTCGTCGCCGCGTGTCATGCCGATCGCCATTCCTGAGCCGTCGCCCGCGCCGCGGCTTCCCTGGCGACATAGGTGTGGAACACGACCTTCCCGTCCTCTGTCACCTCGCGGAACAGGCCCTGGATCTCGGCTTCGAAGCCGGGAAACAGGTTGGCGCCGCGCTCGAAGGTTTTCAGATAGTCGAGCATCGGCCGCGCGCGCGGACCCAGCCGCTCGCCGGGCACGATGGTGGCGATGCCGGGCGGGTAGACCACGAACAGCGTGGTCGCGACGCGATCGTCGACCTGAGAGATCGGCAGGTAGTCGACCTTGTTGCGCACCAGGAGTTGGTCGGCTTCGTGCGGGGTGATCGCGATCTCGGGCAGGTGCTGCGGCATGAACTGCGCCTGTTGCAGCGCGCTGGTGCCGGCGCTGCGGTAGAAGGCGTGCATCTCGGCGCAAAGGTCGCGCAGCCGCAGACCGCGATAGCGCGCGGGGCGGCGGCGTACGAAATCGATGAGCACCTCGTCGAGCGGCGCGTTGTCGTCGTGCAGCTTCTTGAACGCGGCGAGCGCGCTCATCAGCGTGCCGGCCTTCGACGATTCGACGCCGGGCGTCAGCAGGAAGAGCAGCGAGTTGAGGTCGTTTTTCTCCGGCACCACCTGGTTCTCGCGCAGGTACTCGGCGACGACCGGCGCCGGGATGCCGAAATCGGTGTAGGCGCCAGTCGCGCGGTCGAAGCCGGGCGTCAGCAGGGTCAGCTTGGCGGGATCGGTGATGGCGAAGCCGGCCTCGAGCCGATCGAAGCCGTGCCAGTGACGCCCCGGCTGAAGGCTCCAGTGGCGGACGTCGGACGCCAACTCGTCGGTGGTGAGCGATTCCCACGGCACCTCGATCGTCGCGCCGCCGCCGGCAGGGTCGGGGATCGCGACGACGTCCGGCACGAAGGGCTCGAAGAACCAGCGCCGTTCGGGTGATGTCTCGCGGTCCTCGATCTCGCGACGCATGGCGCGCACCTTCTTGCGCACCTCGATGCCGAGCCGCACCGTGTCGTCCCACAAGACGACGCCGGAACGGCCCTTCATCATCTGCGCGCCGACGTCGAGCGAGGCGAACAGAGGATAGAATGGCGAGGTCGAGGCGTAGCGCATGAAGCTCTCGTTGAAGCGGCGATGCTCGACGCGCCGTGCCTGCCCCTTGATGTGGCGGTCCTTGATGTGGATCTGCGAGGCTTGCGAGAAGCTCGCCAGCTGCTTGTGGGTCGACTGGGTCGCGATGATGCCCGGCGAGTCCGGCCCGAGATTTTGCAGTCCCATCGCGAAACGCCCGGCGTAGAGCGGGTGGAACTTCATGAAGCTCGCCCAGGCTTCGTCGAACAGGATGTAGTCGCAGAGGTGGCCGATCTTCGCGACCACCGCCTCGGCCGAATAGATCGTGCCGTCGTAGGTGCATTGCTCGATGACGGCGACGCGAAACGGCCGCGGCCGCCGCCAGGCCTCGGGATCGGTGACCAGCGGATTGGACCTGATGCGCTCGCGGATGGCGGTTTCGTCGAGCGCGTCGGCCATGATCGGACCGATCAGCCCGTGCGCGTTGCGATTGGTCGGCAGATAGACCGGCACGCCGCCGGCGATCAGCAGCGCGCCATGGTGGGCGGCCTTGTGGTTGTTGCGGTCGAACAGCACGAGGTCGCCCTCGGCGACGAGCGCGGCGAGCACGACCTTGTTGGACGTCGAGGTGCCGTTGAGGACGAAGTACGTCTTCTCGGCGCCGAAGATCTTGGCTGCCTCCTTCTGCGCACGCAGCGCCGGGCCCTCGTGGGTCAGGAGGTCGCCGAGCTCGAGCACGGAATTGTCGAGGTCGTCGCGGAAGACCGCCTCGCCCAGATGCTCGACGAAGATGCGGCCGATCGGGCTGCGGTTGTAGAAGATGCCGCCGTTGTGGCCGGGGCAGGTCCAGAGCTGGTTGCCCTCCTCGGCGTAGTCGACGAGCGCGCCGAAGAACGGCGTCTTCAGCGTCTCGGCATATTGCTTGAGGCGCGAAACCAGGTTGCGGGCGATGAACTCGGGCGTCTCCTCGGCGAGGAAGACGTAGCCGTCGATGTAGTCCATGACCTCGACGGGGATGTCCTCGAAGCGCTTGCGGCGCACCAGCACGACGATCGGCATGTCGAGGCCGCGCTTGCGCATCAGGTCGATCAGCGCCGCCGCCTTGCCCTCGAGGCCCTTCTTGCCCCAGTCCACCACCATGCAGCCGATCGCGGCGTCGGTCTGCACGGCGATCTCGGCATCCTCGATCCGCCGCGCCTTGACGACCTGAAAGCCCATCCGCTCGACCGCGCCGATGATCTCCAGCAGGCGCTGTCCTTCGAGATCGTCGGCGTGGAAGCCGGGCGTGCAGACGAGGAACGTGAAACGGCGAAAGAAATCCATGAGCATCTCCGGTGACCGGAGTGCTTAGCGAACAGAAGCATGACAAGCGAATGAAGGTGACCGGGAGATGTCGGGACGGCTGTCCCAGCCCGGCGTAGGGCGTTCAAAGGTCACGCCGGCTCATCTCTTTGCAGAAGTCGATCACTCGGCGGGAGCCTAGGTCCCGGCGGAAATCGTGTCTTGGCAGGATCCGATCACTTGGCAGGAGAGGAGGGACTCGAACCCCCAACCCCCGGTTTTGGAGACCGGTGCTCTAACCAAATTGAGCTACACTCCTGTGCGGCGTGATCCATACAGCCACCCGCCCCGCCCCCGCAAGCGTCGTGATCAGCCGGGCTCGACCCAGACCGCCGTCCCGTAGGCCAGGACCTCGGTGATCCCGTCCATGATCTCGTTGGCGTCGTAGCGAAAGCCGATCACCGCGTTGGCGCCGCCCTGCGCCGCATGCTCGCACAGATGATCGAAGGCCTCCTGCCGCGCCGTCTCGGCGAGGCTGACGTAGACGCCGAGCTTGCCGCCGAAGAACGACTGCACCCCGCCGACGAAATTGCCGACGACGCTGCGCGAGCGCACGGTGATTCCGCGCACCAGGCCGAGATGGCGTGTCACGCGGTAGCCCGCGATATCGTTCGTCGTCGACACCATCATCGCGGACGCCCTCCCCTACGCGTTTGCCTGGACCGACCCCATCTGCTTTAAGGCCGCGCGGGCCGAAGCCATCGCCCGCGCTTCCCAAGCTTTTCGTAGGGTTTTGCATTGGCCTACATGGTCAAGGAGCTGTTCTATACGTTGCAGGGCGAGGGCGGCCAAGCCGGCCGCGCGGCGGTCTTCTGTCGTTTCGCCGGCTGCAACCTGTGGAGCGGCCGCGAGGAGGATCGGGCCAAGGCGACCTGCGATTTCTGCGACACCGATTTCGTCGGCACCGACGGCGAAGGGGGCGGCCGCTTCGCCGAGGCCGACGCGCTCGCTGGCGCGATCGCCGCGACGTGGCGGGGCGGCGACGGCGACCGCTTCGTCGTCTTCACCGGCGGCGAGCCGCTGCTGCAGCTCGATCCCG
>CAZZZM010000026.1:4984-8399 GCA_964658465.1 uncultured Nakamurella sp. | reverse complement strand
ATCGAGACCGATGCCAGCCGGCGCATCCACGGCCATTCCTATCGCGCCGAGGTGATGCTGCGCGGCGAGCCGGACGCCGAGACCGGCATGATCATGGACCTCGGCGTGCTCGAACGCGCCCTCGACGTGGCCCGCGACGGGCTCGATCATCGCTTCCTCGACGACGTCGAGGGGCTCGGACCGGCGACGATGGAAAATCTGGCGCGGTGGATCTGGACCAAGGTCGCGCCGGCGTGCCGGGGCCTGGCGATGGTGGCGGTCTACCGGGATTCGAGCGGCGACACCTGCCGCTATTTCGGGCCGTAACCCCGCCTATCTCGTTTCCGCAAGCCGCGCGGCGTAGCGGGCCATCAAATCGACTTCGAGGTTGAGGCGATCGCCGGCCTTGCGTTCGCCCCAGGTGGTGACCGCGAGCGTGTGCGGGATCAGCAGCACCGAAAACACGTCGCCGGCGACGGAATTTACGGTCAACGAGGTGCCGTCGAGCGAGACGGACCCCTTCTCCGCGATGAAACGGGCGAGCCTTGCCGGCGCGCGGATATCGAAGCGGCTCATGCCGTCGAACGGGGTGACGGCGAGGATCTCGGCGACGCCGTCGATGTGGCCGGTCACCAGGTGGCCGCCCAGCTCATCGCCGATCTTGAGCGAGCGCTCGAGGTTTAGCCGCGTGCCCGCCACCCAAGAATCGGCAGTCGTGCGCGCCAGCGTTTCGGCGCCGACGTCGACGTCGAACCAGCCGCCGGTCGTCTCGGCCCCCGTCGCGACCGCCGTCAGGCACGGGCCGTTGCAGGCGATCGAGGCGCCAAGCGCGATGCTTTCGATCGGATAGGTGCAGGCGATCCGCAGGCGTCGAAGCTCGCCGCGCGCCTCGGCGGAGCGCACGATCCCGACGTCGCTCACCAGTCCCGTAAACATCAGGTCGTTCTCGCGTAAAGCCTCAAGCGATCGGAGCCGATCTCGCGATCCTCCGCAAGCCCGTAGCGAGACGTATCGGCAAGCATCGCTCGCGCCTCCGGCGCCAGCGTCGGCACGCCGTCGTGACCGAGCGGTTTCGCCGCGGTCAGGATCGCGACGTCGTCGGCGAGGTCTCCGGCGATCAGCTGCGCCGCGATCCTCGGGCCGCCCTCCGAGAAAACGCGGGTGAGCCCGCGGGCTGCCAGCAACGTCAGCGCGGCCTCGAGGTCGATCCGACCATCGACGAGCGGGACGGGAACGGTCTCGATGCCGTCGATGGCGCTCAGCTCGTCGGCGGCCGCCCCCTCGCCGACGAGCACGAGGACCGGGGCGTCGCGGGCGGTGCGCACCAGGCGCGAGGTCGGCGGCAATTGCGCCTTCGCATCGAGGACGACGCGCAGGGGCTTGGCGTCCAACCCCGGCAGCCGCACGGTCATCAGCGGGTCGTCGGCCAGTACGGTGCCGATCCCGATCATGATCGCGTCGTGCATCGACCGCATGACGTGGACGAGACCGTTGGCGGCGACGCCTGTGATGGCAAGTCGCGGGTCGTGACGTCCGCCGGCGACGAAGCCGTCGGCCGTCTCGGCAAGCTTGAGCGTGACCATGGGACGGTGGGCCGTCATGCGCAGGGAGTGGCCGCGGTGATCACGCCGCGCTGCCGCTTCGCCGATACCGGCCACCACCTCGAGGCCGTGCTCCCGGCAATAGGCGGCGCCGCGCCCGGCGACGAGCGGATTGGCGTCGCCCATCGCATAGACGAGCCGCGATATGCCGGCCGCGACGACGGCCTCGCAGCACGGCGGCGTCACGCCATGATGGCTGCAGGGCTCGAGGGTGACGTAAATCGTGGCGCCTCGCGCCGCCTCTCCGGCCTGCGCCAGCGCGATGGTCTCGGCGTGCGGCCGGCCGCCCGGCGCGGTGACGCCGCGGCCGACGATCGTCCCGTCCTTGACGACGATCGCGCCGACGGCGGGGTTCGGCGCGACACGCCCCAGCCCGCGTCGACCGAGCGCGAGGGCGGCGGCCATGAACAGCTCATCGGATAGGCTCACAGGCGGTCCGGCGATTTCGCCTTCACGCGCGCGCGATCCTCGGGGGGAAGTTCGAGTTCGTCGATCAACTGATTGAAGTCTCGGGCTTCGCGGAAATTCCGATAGACGGACGCGAAGCGCACGTAGGCGACGCCGTCAAGCGCCTTCAGGCCGTCCATCACCAGCTCGCCGATATGGTCGGTCGTGATGTCGCCGTCGCCCTGGCTCTCGAGCTGGCGGACGATGCCGTTGACCATCCGCTCGACGCGCGACGGGTCGACCGCCCGCTTGCGCAGCGCGACTTCGAGCGAGCGCATCAGCTTGTCGCGCTCGAAGGGGACCCGGCGGCCGGACTTCTTGACGACCGTCAGTTCGCGCAGTTGCACGCGCTCGAACGTCGTGAAGCGCCCGGCGCAATCGGGACACACGCGACGCCGACGGATCGACGAGGCGTCGTCCGTCGGGCGCGAGTCCTTCACCTGCGTCTCGAGGCTGCCGCAATACGGACAGCGCACGGCAAGCCCTCAGTAGATCGGGAACCGCTTGGTCAACTCGGCGACCTCGGCCTTCACCTTGGCCTCGACCTCCTTGTTGCCCTCCTCGCCGTGCTCGGCGAGGCCGTCGAGGCAGGTCGCGATCAGCTCGCCGATCTTGGTGAACTCCGCCGTGCCGAAGCCGCGCGACGTCGCCGCCGGCGATCCGAGACGGATACCGGAGGTCACCATCGGGCTTGCCTCGTCGAACGGCACGCCGTTCTTGTTGCAGGTGATGTGGGCGCGGCCCAGCGACTGTTCCGCCGCCTTGCCGGTGATCTTCTTGTCGCGCAGGTCGACGAGCATCAGGTGGTTGTCGGTGCCGCCCGTCGTGATCGCGTAGCCCTTGGCCTGCAGCGTCTCGGCAAGCGTCCGCGCGTTGTCGATCACCTGCTGGATGTAGGTCTTGAAGTCCGGCTTCAGAGCCTCGCCGAAGGCGACGCCCTTGGCGGCGATGACGTGCATCAGCGGGCCGCCCTGGATGCCGGGGAAGATCGCCGAGTTGAACTTCTTGGCGAGGTCCGCATCGTCGGTGAGGATCATGCCGCCGCGCGGGCCGCGCAACGTCTTGTGGGTCGTGGTCGTCGCGACATGGGCGTGCGGGAATGGCGAAGGATGCAGGCCAGCCGCGACGAGCCCGGCGAAATGCGCCATGTCGACCATGAAGTAGGCGCCGACCGAATCGGCGATCTCGCGGAAGCGCTTGAAGTCCCAGTGGCGCGGGTAGGCCGAGCCGCCGGCGATGATCAGCTTGGGCTTATGCTCCTCGGCGAGCTTCTGCACCTCGTCCATGTCGATGCGGTAGTTGGATTTGTCGACGCCGTAGGACACCGGCTTGAACCACTTGCCGGACACGTTGACCTTCGATCCGTGCGTCAGATGGCCGCCGGCGGC
>CAZZZM010000026.1:2531-4884 GCA_964658465.1 uncultured Nakamurella sp. | reverse complement strand
ACGGCACGCGAGACGATGTTCTCCGAGGCGATCAGCTCGATCTCGTCGCGCTGGCGGCCGAGTTCGTTGTCGATGGCCTCGGCCATCTCGTGATCGGCGGAGGCAAGGCGGGCCTGGAAGAACGTCGTCGAGTCGCGCCATCCGGCATCGGACTTGGTCATGTGGGGCTTTCCTCGCAGCGGGGTTGAAGCCGGTAAATTCCGGTCTTCGTTGTTTGTTTCGGCGAACCCTAGCTGTAGCACGCAGCCGAAAGTCCGGGAAAGCCGCCCGGAGTCAGATTTTCTTAGGTAGCCTCAAAGTCGATTGAGAAGCGCCGCGTCGGCGCGCAGTCACCGCAGGGGGTGAACTTTACTGTTCAGAAGAGCCCCGATCTCCACCTTGACGACCTCTTGCATCGCCATGGGCGCGAGGAGGTCGCGGCTTTACGCCGCTAGCGGTGCATCCCGCCTCGACTGCCGAAAGACCGCCGAAGCGAGGCGTGCGCCCCGATCGACGGTCGGTCTAGGGTCGTCAGCGCTCGTCCGGCGCCGCGTCGAGGCCGGGGTCGCCCTGGTCGAAGCTGGTCTTCGAGACGCCGTCCTGCGGCTCGGGCCGGCCGATCGAGCCGGTGACCGTCGGGCTGAAGCCGTCGCGCTGATAGATGTCGTCGCGGAACTCGACGATGCCGTTCGGATAGGCCCAGGCGGTGATGTAGACCCAATAGACGGGCACGGGGTCGGCGAGCTTGACGGTGATCTGCTGGCCGGAGCGGATCGCCTCGTCGATATGCGGGCGGTCCCAGTTCGGCGTGTCCTTCAGCAGCCATTGTACGTAGTCGCGGACGTTCTGGACACGGATGCAGCCCGAGGAGACGAAGCGGTTGTCGTCGCCGAACACGCCCTTCTCGGACGTGTCGTGCATGTACACGCCGTACGGGTTGTTGATGTTGATGCGCACCACGCCGAGCGAGTTCTCGGTGCCGGGATCCTCCCTGTACTGGTACTGGAAGGCCTGATTGGTGTGCCAATTGACCGAGGACGGCGCCACTTCCTGCCCGTTCTTGTCGATGATGTGGATGTGGTGCTCGGTCAGATAGTTCGCGTCGGCGAGCATTTTCGGGATCAGATCCTTGTGGATCAGCGACTCCGGCACGTGCCAATACGGGTTGAAGTTGATGTCGAGCGCGCGCGTCTGCATCACCGGCGATTGCCGGTCGATGCGGCCGACGCCGGCGCGATGATGGGTGGCGACGACGCCGTTCTCCACCGTCTCGACCGATTCGGCGGGAATGTTGGCCATCACGTAGCGGCCGCCGAGATTGCCGGAGAAGGCCTTGAGGCGGACGAGATTGATCTCGAGCTGATGCAGCCGCATGTCGGCGGGCATGTTCATCGCGGCGAGCACGTCGGGGCCGACGACGCCGTTCTCGATGAAGCCGTGGCGCGCCTGGAAGTGCTTGACGCCGGCATCGACGTAGGAATCGAAGATCGGCGAGGAGCCCGACGACGCGTCGAGGTCGCCGGACACGATAAGCCGTTTGCGCAGCGCGACCACGGCGGAACCGTTCGACCCGAGCTTGAGCGTACGGCCCGTGGGCACCTTGTTCCAGCCGCCGCGCTGGACGATCTGGCGATATTGGTCGATGGCGCGCTCTGTGGCGTCGAACGTCGCCTGCGACAAGACCGGGGTCGTCGAGCGCGTCACCGCAAAGCGCGCGTCGTTCTCGTAGCCCTGGGCCCACTCGGCCTGATCGCCGAACGGATTCTGGTACTGATCGGCATGCGCCGCTTGCGCGCCGGCGAAGATCGCGGCGGCGCCGGCGATCATGAGGACGCGCATCGACGCGCGCTGCAGAAAGGTTCGTCCTGCCACATCATTCTCCGAAAGGCCGCCGCAGCGGGACCGGGGGGAAGGGTCCACACGACCGGGCTCGCAATGCCCGGGCCATGGTTTACGCTACATTCACCGCGGTTAAGACAATGCAAATGGGCGGCCGATTTGTGGCGCGGCAGCGGTGCGGCGGGGGCGTCGGCGGCATTTGCGGGCCTGTGGCATCGACACCACAAGGCGTGGCTTGCTCTCGCAAATCACGCGATTCACGCCCTGCGAAGATCGAAAAGAAAAGGCCCGCGCATGGCGGGCCCTTTTTCTCAGTTCATGCGGCGGCGGATTACAGGCGGAAGCGGATCTGGTCGGTCCAGAAGCGCTCGAGGCGCGCCAGCGACTGATTGAGCGCGGCGAACTCGTCGGTGGAGATGCCGCCGATCTGCTCGACGGTTGCGACATGCTTCTCGTAGAGGCCGGCGACGATCTCGTGGACCTCCCTGCCCTTCTCGGTCAGGCTGATGCGCACCGAGCGGCGGTCGAGGCGCGA
>CAZZZM010000026.1:0-2431 GCA_964658465.1 uncultured Nakamurella sp. | reverse complement strand
AGATAGGCCGGGCGGACGGCGGCGCGGGGCTCTTCGCGGCCCACGCTGATGTCGCTCTTCACAACCATGTTCATCGTCCTATCCCCCGATTTCGCGATGGCCGACCGAGCGGCTCCTGATGGGATGATCTATAGCCAGCGCGGATGAAAACGAGTTTAAACATCAGGCTGAATCCGGCGTTTACACTTTGACGTAAACGAAAGATGAAAAGCAGATCGTATTAATCTAAATGGATTTGAGCGGACCTTTTACTTAAAAATGTACAGAATTCGCGGCAGTGGATGCTTCATCGCGGGATGTCACTCGGGGGTGAAGCGGCCCGCCTGCCAGGTCAGCGCAAAGTAGAGCACGATCAGGAGAACGTCGGTGGCGATCCACACAAGGTTGAAGGTGTGGCCGATGGTCAGCGCAACGATGATCTGCGACAGGGCGGCGAGCAACCAGAGGACACCGCCCCACGGCGTCGCCAGCCAGAGGCCGACGGCGGCCATCAGGTCGATCACCGCGAAAAACATCATCGCCCCGGATTGCGTCATCGGCAGGTGATCGAACACCGCCTCGCGCGGCAACAGGAAGCTTGCCCATTGCGACAGCCCCTGCAGGATCCACAGGGCGGCGAGCAGGCGCATGAAGACGACGAGGATCAGGCCCCATCGCGTCTCAACGTGCTCGCGCGACGTCGTGCCGACGCGGATGGCCGCCTGGGGTTCGTAGACGATCGTCTCGCGGGACGGCGACGCGCTCATGAGGGACCGGCGTCGGGCGCGTCGGCCGGACCGACCGGGACCACGCCGGTCGGATTGATCCAGGGGTGCGAGCGATAATAATGGTTCTTGATGTGATCGGCCCGGAACGTCGAGGCGATCGCATCCACCGCCATCAGATCGGTGACGTAGGCGGACAGCGCCGGGTAATCGGCGATCCGCCTGATGTTGCACTTGAAGTGACCGACATAGACGATGTCGAAACGCAGCAACGTCGTGACGAGCCGGATGTCGGCCTCCGTCATCTCGTCGCCGGTCAGGAAACGTTGCGCGGCGAGCCGGTGGTCGATGAGGTCGAGCGCCTCGAACAGCGGATACACCGCCGCCTCGTAGGCCTCCTGCGTCGTCGCGAAGCCGGCCTTGTACACGCCGTTGTTGATCTTGTCGTAGACGAGGTCGTTGACGACGTCGATCTCGTGGCGCAACTGCTCGGGATAATAGTCCGGTCCGCTGGCGCCGACCTTGTCGAAGGCCGAATTCATCATCCGGATGATCTCGGAGGATTCGTTCGAGACGATCGTCTTCCTTTCCTTGTCCCAAAGCACCGGTACGGTAACGCGGCCGGAATAGTCGGGCTTCGCGGCCGTATAGATCTCGTGCAGAAATCTGGCACCGAAGATCGGATCGGGAATGACGCCGTCGCGCTCGTGGAAGGTGATGCCGTCCTCGCGCATCAGCCAGTCGGTGATCGACAGCGAGATCGCGCCCTCGAGTCCTTTCAGCTTGCGCATGATCAGGCAGCGCGTCGCCCAGGGGCAGAAGTACGAGGCGTAGAGGTGGTAGCGGCCGGCCTCGGCCCTGAAGCCGCCCTCGCCGCCCGGCCCCGGCGAACCGTCGGCCGTGACCCAATTGCGGAACGCCGAGGCGTCGCGAATGAAACGCCCCTCGTTCTTCTCCTGCCCGTAGCCGCGATCGTGCCACTTGCCGTCGACGAGAAGGCCCATCAGCTGCCGTGCTCCTGATACGAGCCGCCGCTTCTAGCGGCTTCCGGCAAATGCGGAAAGCGCGGCGGTATCGAAGAGCGCGAGCACCATGAGGTAGCTCGCGCCGCCGCTCACCCTTTCCGGTCGCGCCGCAGCTCCGCCCAGCGCGTCATGCGGCGGGTGATCTCGCGCTCGAAGCCCCGCTCCGTCGGCGTATAGACCTCTTGGCGGCCGAGTTGGTCGGGCCAATAGTCCTGGCCGGAGAAGGCGTCGGGCTCGTCGTGGTCGTAGCGGTAGCCGCCGCCGTAGCCTTCGCTCTTCATGAACTTCGTCGAGCCGTTGAGGATCACCTTCGGCGGCATCAGCGAGCCGTTCTCCTTGGCGAGCCGCATCGCGGATTTGTAGGCGGTGTAGGCGGCATTCGATTTCGGCGCGGTCGCCACGTAGATCACGGCGTTGGCGATCGCCAGCTCGCCTTCCGGCGAGCCGAGGAAGTCGTAGGCGTCCTTGGCGGCGTTGGCGTGCACGAGCGCCTGCGGATCCGCGAGCCCGATGTCCTCCACCGCCATGCGGATGACGCGTCGCGCGATGAACAGCGGGTCCTCGCCGCCGTCGAACATCCGGGCGAGGTAGTAGAGCGCGGCGTCGGGGTCGGAGCCGCGCACCGCCTTGTGGAGCGCGGAGATCAGGTTGTAGTGGCCCTCCTGCGCCTTGTCGTAGATCGGCGCGCGGCGCTGGACGATC
>CAZZZM010000025.1:19669-21066 GCA_964658465.1 uncultured Nakamurella sp. | reverse complement strand
TCGACGATGCCCCTGTAGACGATGTCGGCCACGGCGGCGCGGTATTCTGCGGCTTTCCCCTGGATCAGGTCGATGCGTGCGAAGGGCATGCTGGTCTCCGTTAGTGGTGGGCAGACTGAAGTCGCCGGCAGCCGTCGACGGCTGCCGGTCCTGCTCGGTAGTCAGCGCTTGTCGATCTCGGGCACGCCGCTGCTGCGGTCGGCATAGGCCGCCTTGAAGCTCGGCCGCTCCTGCCAGCGCCTCCAAAAGGCGTCGACGTGCTCGAAGCGCTCGTCGAGCGGGGTGGCGTTCACCGGAAACTTCGAGAACGCGATGGCGGTGGCCATCGTGATGTCGGCGAAGGTCGGCGCGTCGCCGCCGAGAATCCATTCGCGTCCGTCGGCTAGATGGCGGTCCACCAGCCCCGCATGGGCGATGGCCTCCTTGCGGCAATGCTCGCCCCAGGCGTGGTTGGTGGTCAGCTCGAGCTTGGGACCGAGCCCGTTGTGCAGAACGTGGAACGTCGTGACGATGCGGTAGAGGATGTGCACCCAGATGCGGTTCTCCCACATCGTGTCGAGGCCCTGCTCGAGCGCCGTCTCGCCCATGATCTTTCGTCCGGGCATGGACTGGTCGAGGAAGCGGACGATCGCAGCCGTCTCGGCAAGATAGCTGCCGTCGGCCAGCTTTAGCGTCGGCGTCTCGCCCCAAGGGTTCATCTTGAGGTGCCGCCACTGCCGCTGCTCGCCGACCGGCGACATGTCGTAGACGTGCTCCTCGAATTGATCGGCAATGCCCTTCTCGTGCATGAAAAGGCGCAGGCGCTGCGGGTTGGGGAAGGCCGACGGCGAGGTGAACAGTTCGAGCTTGGTCGTCATGAAGGCTCCTTGGCAATCGATCGTCCGATATCTACCTGTCGTAAGGTAGGTGACATTTCGTAGCTTCGTCGTTAGACCGAGTCAACATCTATCTATCGTCAGGTAAGGAAAAGGATGATGGTCGCGGACACGAAGGAGCGAATCATGGAGGCGGCACGGCTTACGGTGCAGGACCTCGGCTACAACGGCCTCAGCTTCCGCGAGCTGGCGAAGGATGTCGGCATCAAGAGCGCCAGCATCCATTATTACTTCGCGACCAAGGGAGAGCTGGGCGCTGCGATGTTGCACCGCTACACGGCGCATTACGCAGAGCATCTGGACGCCCTGCTGGCGCAGGATCTCGACCTGCAGACACGGATGGCGCGCTACACGGACATCTTCGCCGACACGCTACGCAACGGGAACCGCATGTGCCTCGCGGGCATCCTGGCGGCCGAGCGCAACGACGTGCCCGAGGAGGTGCGCATCGAGGTCGTCAAGTGGGGCGAGATGAACGAGCGCTGGATTGCCCAGGCGCTGGCACGTGACGAGGCCGGCGCG
>CAZZZM010000025.1:17846-19569 GCA_964658465.1 uncultured Nakamurella sp. | reverse complement strand
CGGGCTGTGCCCGGCGACGGAGAGGCGGGCGCGAACCCGCCCCTCCGCTGGCTGATCAGTAGCGCGCGACCACCGCGGCCGGGGTGCCGAAGAAGTCCATCTTGTAGTTGATGCCGCCGCGCACGAGGTTGCCCTCGTTGTGGACGCGGCTCGTCACGGCGCCGACCCCGAGCGACTGCGTGCCGAGGTCGTAGTGCAGGTACTCGGCCTTCAGCGTCACAGCGCCGGCGTGGAAGACGTTGACGAACGAGGTGGTCGGGATCGCGTATTCGAGGCCACCGCCGTAGGCGTAGCCCGTGGCGATCTTGTCGAGGCTCGCGGTGCCGACGTTGGCGTGGACGCCGCCGTAGGCGAAGCCGCCGGTGCCGTAGGCGAGCAGGTCGCCGAAGGCGATGCCGACGCGGCCGCGCACGGTGCCGACGAAGGCGGTGCGGTCGTGGTAGGCCAGGCCGCCGACGCCGAAGTTGGAGTTGAGATCGGTGTAGGCCGCATCGGCTTCGACGCCGACGACCAGGCCGCCGCCGTTGCCGCCGAAGACGGGAATGGCGCCGAAGATCGGCGTGTTGCCGATCTGATAGTTGTAGCCGATCTGGCCGCCGCCGGTGAAGCCGTTGGACTTCGAAGTGACGAAGGTGCTGGTCGCGCGGCGCGCCGTGGCGAACGAGTTGTTGGCGTCGAAGGCGTAGCCGGCGTTGCCGCCGATGTAGAAGCCGGTCCAGGTGAAGACCGGGATCGGCGGCGGCACGTAGACCGGCGGCGCGCGGCGCGACGGCAGGTCGGCCGCGAAGGCGGTGACCGCCGACGCCGACAGGACGACCGTGCTGAGAAGAAGCTTCCTGATCATGACTAACCCCCGTACCGAACTGATGCCGATAAAAGAGCCGAGCCGGTTTCAAGGTTGCCGACGGGACGCGCGAGGCGGCGGTGTGGTGCGCCGCGGCCACAATCTGCCCGCAAGCTGAGCAATTCCGTCCGTGCCGGACGAGGGCGATCAGAATGTAGGCGGCGGCCGGCGCGGCCAGAAACACCTTGAAACGCGAGGGCCGGTGAGGCACGTCACGGTCGACGACGGCGGCGCGCCTTCTATGGAAGCAATCGGCCCTGAGGGGCGGCGGGCGGAGTTTTTCCGCCGGTCCTTGACTTCCCGATGCCGCGCTGCCCGCGCTCCGCGACGCGCCGCTCGCGGTGCGCAGACGAGCCGGCGGCCGCGGAGACCATCCATGCAGATCGAGAAGCTCGCCATCGGCTCGAACCCGCCGGAGGACGTCAACGTCATCATCGAGGTGCCGATCGGCGGCGAGCCGATCAAGTACGAGATGGACAAGGCGTCCGGCGCCCTGATGGTCGATCGCTTCCTCTACACGTCGATGCGCTACCCGGGGAACTACGGCTTCATCCCGCACACGCTGTCGGAGGACGGCGACCCGTGCGACGTCGTCGTCTGCAACACCCGCGCGATCGTGCCCGGCGCCGTCATCTCCTGCCGCCCGGTCGGCGTGCTGTTGATGGAGGACGAAGCCGGCATGGACGAGAAGATCCTCGCCGTGCCGACCGCCAAGCTGACCCGCCGCTACGAGCGCGTGAAGAACTACACCGACCTGCCGGACATCACGATCGACCAGGTCAAGCATTTCTTCGAGCACTACAAGGACCTCGAGCCCGGCAAGTGGGTCAAGGTGGTCGGCTTCAACGACGCCGAGACGGCCAAGGCGATGATCGTCGA
>CAZZZM010000025.1:10257-17746 GCA_964658465.1 uncultured Nakamurella sp. | reverse complement strand
CCAGCCCGCCCATGCGCTCGATGAACGCCGTCACCTCGGCGACGCCGTCGCCCGCGCGCATGTTGGTCATCACGAAGGGCCGCGGCCCCCGCATGCGGGCGGCGTCCTTGGCCATCACCTCGAGCGAGGCGCCGACATGCGGCGCGAGGTCGACCTTGTTGATGACGAGCAGGTCGGAGCGGGTGATGCCGGGGCCGCCCTTGCGCGGGATCTTCTCGCCGCCCGAGACGTCGATCACGTAGATCGTCAGGTCGGCGAGCTCGGGCGAGAAGGTCGCCGCGAGATTGTCGCCGCCGGATTCGATCAGCACCAGGTCGAGCGCCGGGAAGCGCTTTCGCATCTCGCGGATCGCTGCGAGGTTCATCGAGGCGTCCTCGCGGATCGCCGTGTGCGGGCAGCCGCCCGTCTCGACGCCCATGATCCGCTCGGCCTCCAGCGCGCCGGCCTCGGTGAGGATGCGCTGGTCCTCCTTCGTGTAGATGTCGTTGGTGATCGCCGCGATGTCGTAGACGCTGCGGAAGCGCTTGCAGATCTGCTCCATCAGCGCGGTCTTGCCGGAGCCGACGGGGCCGCCGATGCCGACGCGGAGCGGGCCGTTGGGAGAGGGCAGGGCAGTATCTCCTAGCTTTCGCGCCGGACCAACCCGGCGAGATCGAACGCGGCGACGTCGCGCAGCAGCGCGATGAACGCGGCCACGCCGTGCGCGGCGCAGACCTCGCCGGCCTCGGTCGACGCCTTGGTCGCGTCGCCGGCGACGCCGGACGCGTGCAGGTCCTGCGCCATCCAGCCGAATCCGGTCGGCCGCCCGGTGCGCAGGTGCGTGAAGCGCTGCTCGATGGCCACCGACGCCGGCACCGCGTCGGACGCGGCGTGTCTCCGCACGAGCTCGGGGCGGAACGCCAGCATCAGCGAGGTCTCGACGGCGCCGCCGTGGATGCCGTGCGTCAGCTCGGCTGGCTCGAAGAGGCCGTCGGGATATCCGAAGCGCTGCCACGACGCCTTGACAACGAGGAGGCCGTGGCTCGCGCGCAGCTCCTGGGCGAGGATGTCGATCACCGGCGAGTTGCCGCCGTGCGAATTGACGACGACGAGACGGCGGCAGCCGGCGCGGGCGACGCCGGCGGCCAGCTCGCTCCAGGCGGCGAGCGCGGTGCGCGCGGACAGCGACAGGGTGCCGGGGAAGTCGGCGTGCTCGAGTGAGGCGCCGCAACCCTGGACGGGCAGGACCAGCGCCGGCACGTCGTCCGGCAGCTTCGCGAGCACGCGGTCGAGATAGCCCTGCATGATGAACGTGTCGGTACCGAGCGGCAGATGCGGCCCGTGCTGCTCGGTCGCGGCGACGGGCAGCACGGCGACATGGCCGGAGAGATCGGCCTGCGCGAGATCTTCGGTGGTCAGCTCGGCCCAGAGCTTGGATGGCAGCATGAGGCGATCTTGTTGCATGCCGCCTGGCACGGCGCCAAGCGCGCGGCGTGTGGCCGAGGCTCGGCACGCGAGTTGCTTGGTCGACGGCGGCGCGCCCTGGCGCGTTCCTCCCGAGACTTAGACCCGCCCTGGCCACGCCGGGCGGGTCCTTTCTTTCCAAGCGACTTTCGCATCGCCGCCTTGGCTGCAACGGCGGGCCCGCGGCGGCGTTTTCGGCGCCGGGCCAGCCTCGCGCAAGCCCGTGCCCGCATCGTCTGGCGAGAACGCCGGAGCCAGGCTTTGCTCTCGACCACCGCCTCCTATCTCGCCGTCTCGAACAACCTGACGC
Organism: uncultured Nakamurella sp.; assembly: GCA_964658465.1. GTDB lineage: Bacteria > Pseudomonadota > Alphaproteobacteria > Rhizobiales > Beijerinckiaceae > RH-AL1. The sequence goes on along the minus strand of CAZZZM010000025.1, from coordinate 15,993 downwards.
GGATGCAGACCGCGACGGCCAACGACCCGCAGGTGAAGAACGACACGGCCTATTTCCTCGCCAACATCGGCAAGGTCACCTCGATCTCCGACTTCGTGAACAACTACCGGCTGTTCACCTATGCGATGAAGGCCTTCGGCCTCGAGGACATGGACTATGCCAAGGGCCTGATGACCAAGGTCCTGCAGGGCGGCGTCACCTCGTCCTCGGCGCTCGCCAACACGCTGAACAATTCCGCCTACAAGGCCTTCGCGACGGCCTTCGACTTCGTCGGCCAGGGCGCGACGGTCACGCAGACCGCGGCGGCGACGACAGGCGTCGTCTCGAAATACGTCGAGCAGAGCCTGGAGGACAAGGAAGGCACGACGAACCAGGGCGTCCAGCTCGCGCTGTACTTCACGCGCAACGCCGCCTCGATCACCAACCCCTACGGGCTGCTCGCCGATCCGAAGATGCTCAAGGTCGTCCAGACGGCGTTCGGGCTGCCGTCCTCGACGACCGCCGACGTCGACTCGCTCGCCAAGACGCTCGGCAACTACGTCAGCGTGGCCGACCTCAAGGACCCGGCGAAGGTGCAGAAGATCGCCGAGCGCTTCACCGCGATGTGGGACCTCAACGGCAACAACACCTCGAGCGACGTCTCGAACGTCAGCCAGATCTTCGCCTCCTCGTCGACGAGCACGGGCGTCTCGGCCGACCTGCTGCTCAGCCTGCAGGGCCTCAGGCTCGGGGGCAATTGAGATGCGCGGCAATCTCTACGTCGAGCTGTCCGGCGAGGTGGCGCTCGAGAAGCGGCTCGACACGGTCGCGACCAACCTCGCCAACGTCAACACCGGCGGCTATCGCGCGCAGGGCGTATCGTTCGCCTCCGTCCTGTCGAAGGCTGGCGAGCGCCCGGCCGCTTTCGTCGAGACCGGCGCCGAATACATCTCGCGCGCGCAGGGCGCCGCGCAGCAGACGGGAAGCCCGTTCGACGTGGCGATCCAGGGCGATTCCTGGTTCGCGATCAAGACGCCCGCGGGCACCGCCTACACGCGCGACGGCCGCTTCCAGATGAGCCAGTCCGGCGAGCTGCAGACGCTCAACGGCTACCCGGTGCTCGATGCCGGCGGCGCCTCGATGCTGCTGTCGGCCGACGGCGGCGCGCCGAAGATCGCCCCCGACGCGATGATCACGCAGAACGGCAACCAGGTCGGGGCGATCGGCCTGTTTAGCCTGCCCGAGAGCGCGACGCTCACGCGCTACGACAATTCCGCCGTCCTCTCGAGCCAGGCCGGGACGCCGGTGCTCGACTTCTCGACGAACACGGTGGCGCAAGGCTTCGCCGAGGGCTCGAACGTCAACCCGGTGCTCGAGATCACTAGAATGATCCAGATCCAGCGCGCCTTCGACGGGCTGCTCAACCTGCAGCAGACGGCCGAGTCGTCCCAGCAGGACGCGATCAAGACGCTGGGGTCGACCTCGTGAGCGTCGCCCGGTGAACGCCCTCGAACGCCTCGCCGCGGCGAGCGCCCACGCGGCGGCGCCCGGCGCGCTGGTCGTCGTCTCCGGTGCGATCGCCGACGTCACGCCGACGACCTATCGCGTGCGCGGGCTGTCGCCGTTCTCGGCGCTCGGCGATTGCGTCGCCCTGGCGGCCGACGGGCGCCGTCACGGCGAGATCGTCCGCGTCGACCCCGATTGCGTCACCGTCAAGCCGTTCGGCACCACCTCGGATGTCCGGCTCGGCGCGGTGGCGACGCTGGCGCCGCCCGTCACGATCGCGCCCGCCGCGTCCTGGAAGGGCCGCATCGTCGATGCCTTCGGCGCCCCGCTCGACGATGCCGGCGCGCTCGAGATTGGGCCGGTGCGGATGCCGATCCACGCCGAGCCGCCGCCGGCGCTCGAGCGCGGCCGCGTCAAGGAGCCGCTGAAGAGCGGCGTCCGCGTCGTCGACATCTTCACCCCGCTCTGCCACGGCCAGCGCATCGGCATCTTCGCCGGCTCCGGCGTCGGCAAGTCGACCCTGCTCGGCATGATGGCGGCCTCGAAGGGGTTCGACACCGTGGTGATCGCGCTCGTCGGCGAGCGCGGGCGCGAGGTGCGCGAGTTCATCGAGGACGCGCTGGGTCCCAACCGCGGCGTCGCCGTCACCGTCGTCGCCACCGGCGACGAGAGCCCGATGATGCGGCAGATGGCGCCGCTCACCGCGATGGCGATCGCCGAATATTTCCGCGACCGCGGCGAGCGCGTCCTGCTGATGGTCGATTCGGTGACCCGCTACGCGCATGCGGCGCGCGACGTTGCGCTGGCGGCCGGGGAGCCGGCGGTGGCGCGCGGCTACGCGCCCTCCGTCTTCACCAGCCTGCCGAAGCTGCTCGAGCGCGCCGGACCGGGGCTGCAGGGCAAGGGCGCGATCACCGGCATCTTCGCCGTGCTGGTCGACGGCGACGATCACAACGATCCCGTCGCCGACTGCATCCGCGGCACGCTCGACGGTCATATCGTGCTCGATCGCGTGATCGCCGACGCCTACCGCTACCCGGCGATCGACATCACGCGCTCGATCTCGCGCCTCGCCCAGCACGTCTGGACGCCGGACCAGCGCACGCTGGTCGGCCGGCTGCGCCAGATGGTGTCGCGCTTCGAGGATACGCGCGACCTGCGCCTGATGGGCGGCCTGCAGGTCGGCGCCGATCCCGATCTCGACCAGGCCGTAGCGCTCACCCCGATCATCTACGAGGCGCTGTGCCAGGCGCCGACCACGCCCGCCTCCACCGACGCCTTCCGCGAGCTCGCCGAGGCCCTGAACAGGACGCGACAATGACCAAGAAAGCGCAACCGGCGGCCGGCGCCGGCTTCTCCCTCACCGGCGACGGCGCCATCGGTGCCGCCGGCTGCTGCCTCGCGCTAGGCGCGCTGAGCTTCGGCATTTACATGAACGTGCACGGCCCGTCGGCGAGCCTTGGGACCAGCAAGGACTTCTCCGTCTTCGCGCAATTGGCGCCGCGCGAGCCCCGCCCGGCGACGCCGGCGACCACGGCCGACGCCGGCGATCTCGACACGACCGCGACCGCGACGATCCCGCGCGCCGGGGCCGCGGCGGCGAACGGCGTGGCGATGCGGATCATCCCCTCGATCTCGCTGGCGGCGGCGGATGCCGACAACGCCACCATCGTGGTCGACGGCCGTGCCCGCCGGGTGCGCGTCGGCGATATCGTGGCGGGGGCCGGCGAGGTGCTCGCCATCGTGCCCGGCGCCCGCCCGATGGTGCGCACCGCCCGCGGGCTGATCGTGCCCGCGGCGGAGTGACGTCACGGTCCTCGCCCATCGGGGCGCGGCGATCGGACCCTAGGAGCCGACCCGCCGAGCCGGGTCGTCGCTCGCGCCGGCCGCTGCGAAGGCGACCTGCGCGGCGGTGCCCCAGGTTGCGCTTCCGTCCGGGGTGACCCATCTTCGCCGCGACGACACGCCCAAGGGACACGTGACTATGACCGACCTGGTCGGGACCGCGGATCGCGCCGCGCCCGCCGTCAAGGCGACTTCCACCACCGGTTTCGCAGCCGACGTGCTGAGCGAGTCCGCGCGCCAGCCCGTCCTCGTCCTGTTCGAGTCGGCGCGCAGCGAGGCCTGCCGCACGCTGCTCGCCGCCTTGCAGCGCGCCGTCAAGGCGGCCGAGGGCAAGGTGAAGCTCGCCACCCTCGACATCGAGGCGCATCCGCAGATCCCCTCGCGGCTCGGCGTCCGCGCCGTGCCGGCAGTCTACGCTTTCCAGCGCGGCCAGCCGGTCGACGGCTTCATGGGGCCCCTGCCGGAGGCGCAGATCAAGGGGTTCATCGAGCGGCTCGTCGGGCCGCTCGACGACGGGCTCGACGACCTGCTCGCGGAAGGCGAGGCGGCCCTGGCCGCCGGCGACGCGGCGGGCGCGGCCGACGTCTTCTCCGCCGTGCTGCAGAGCGATCCCGAGCATCTCGCGGGTCTCGGCGGCCTCGCCCGAGCGCTCGTCGTCGCCGGAAACCTCGACGCCGCGCGTGACGTGCTGGCCCAGGTGCCGCCGCCCGGCGCCGCCGACAAGGCGATCGTCGCCGCGCAGGCCGCGCTCGACGTCGCCACGCGCGCCGCCGACGTCGGCGAACTCGGCGACCTTTTGAAGCGGCTCGACGCCGACCCCGACGACCACCAGGCGCGTCTCGATCTGGCGATCGGCCTCAACGGCGCCGGCAAGCGCGACGAGGCCGCCGACGCGCTGATCGAGCTGATGAAGCGCGACAGAACCTGGAACGACGGCGCCGCCAAGAAGCAGCTGCTGCAGTTCTTCGAGGCCTGGGGTCTCATGGACAAAACGACACTTGCCGCGCGACGTAAACTGTCGACGTTGCTGTTTTCATGACTGGACCGACGCCATGACGGGCTACACAGCCGCCGAAAGCCACGACGAGATGCCGGGCGTGCTGCCGCTGTTCCCGCTGTCGGGGGCGCTGCTGCTGCCGCGCGGGCAATTGCCGTTGAACATCTTCGAGCCGCGCTATCTCGCGATGGTCGACGACGCGCTGAAGACGCATCGCATGTTCGGCATGATCCAGCCCGATCCCGAGGGCGGCGAGGACCGGCCGCCGCTGTTCAAGGTCGGCTGCGCCGGCCGCATCACGCAATTCGCCGAGTCGGGCGACGGCCGCTACATCCTGACGCTGACCGGCGTGTCGCGTTTCGCGATGATCGAGGAAGTGCCGGCGATGACGCCCTACCGCCAGGGCCGCGTCGACTTCCAGGCCTTCGCCTCCGACTTCAAGCCGCGCGACGGCGAGGAGCAGGTCGACCGCGACGGCGTGCTCAAGGCGCTGCGCGACTTCGCCGAGGAGAATCAGCTGCAGATCGACTGGGACTCGATCAACCAGGCGCCGAACGAGGCGCTGGTCAACGCGCTGTCGATGATGAGCCCGTTCGGCCCGCGCGAGAAGCAGGCGCTGCTCGAGGCGAGCGACCTGAAGGGCCGCGCCGAGGTGCTGGTCGCGATCACCGAGATCGAGCTGGCGCGCGGTCGCAACGCGCCGTCCTCGCTGCAGTGACGGGAGGTCTAGACATGAGCCCGACCGCATCCGGCGGCGACGAGCTGGCGACGGCGTTGGTGCCGACCGAGAGCGCCGAGCCGACGCGGATCGACCCGCGCCTGCTCGAGATCCTGGTCTGCCCGCTGACCAAGACGGTGCTGGAGTACGATTCGCAGGCGCAGGAGCTGATCTCGCGCGCCGCCAAGCTCGCCTACCCGATCCGCGACGGCATCCCGATCATGCTGCCAGAGGAAGCGCGCCCCATCGAGGCGTGAGGTCCTAGCGGTGTCTTGCGTACTTGCGCGGGCCGCCCACGCGTCCACCCAAACATAGCGCTAGAGTCCATCGGCCGGTTTTCGATTGCGCGCGACGTGTTAGAAGCGCGCCGCACCCGGAGACCCGATCTGATGATGCCGCGCCTCAGCCGTCCAGCCCTCGCCGTCGCCGGCCTACTCGCCGCGAGCCCGACCCTGGCCGACGACGCCGACACGGCCCGCATCCTCGCCGCGCCGCAGGACAAGGCGAATTGGCTGACCAACGGCCGCGACTATGCCCACACGCGCTTCTCGCCGCTCACCGAGATCGACACCGGCAACGTCGCCAAGCTCGTGCCGCGCTGGATCTACCAGACCGGCCGGCCGGCGACCTTCGAGACGACGCCGCTCGTCGATAACGGCGTGATGTACATGTCGGAGCCGTTCTCGAGCGT
>CAZZZM010000025.1:3782-10157 GCA_964658465.1 uncultured Nakamurella sp. | reverse complement strand
TCGAACTCGGCGCCGCTGTACTACGACGGCAAGGTCTATATCGGCATCACCGGCGTCGGCTACGGCCTGCATCTCGAGGCGGACCGGCCCGGCGCGCCGCTCGGCACCGTCGTCGGCATCGCCGGCAAGTACGGCCGCTCCGGCTTCCTCGCCGCCTTCGACGCCAAGACCGGCAAGCGGATCTGGCAGTTCGACTCGACCCAGAAGGGTTGGGAGGGCGACTATGTCGCGACGACCGCCTACGGCGTGCCGATGCATCGCGACATCGCCGCCGAGAAGGCCGAGGCGGAGAAGCTGAAGGCGGCGGGCGACGAGCCCTGGCGCTACGGCGGCGGCACCGTGTGGCACACGCCCGCGCTCGACCCGGTCACCAAGACGCTGTTCTTCGGCATCGGCAATCCCTCGCCGCAGGCGACGGGCGACGGCCGGCCCGGCGACAATCTTTGGACCGTCTCGCTCGTCGCGGTGGATGCCGAGACCGGCGCCTTCAAATGGGGCTTCCAGCAGGTGCCGCACGACCTGTGGGGCTACGACGTCGCGAGCCCGCCGTCGCTGTTCGACCTGACGATCGACGGCAAGACAACGCCCGTCGTCGGCGAGGCCTCGAAGATCGGCTGGTACTTCGTCAACGACCGCGCCACCGGCAAGCTGATCTACAAGTCCGAGCCGTTCACGCCCCAGACCAACCTCTTCGCGACGCCGACGCCCGAGGGCGTCACCATCGCGCCGGGCGTCGGCGGCGGCTCCAACTGGACGCCCGCGGCGGTCGATATCGCGAGCCACGTCGTCTATGTCGCCTCGATGCACCTGCCGGCGCGCTTCAAGACCGCCGAGCTGCCCGCGGTCGACGGCAAGCCGCCGGTCAAGTACACGACTGCCGACCCCGCCGACGTGCCGCGCTTCGGCGACCTCACCGCGCTCGACCTCGCCCACGAGGGCAAGATCCTGTGGCAGGACAAGACCCCGCAGCCGCTGGTCGGCGGCGTGCTGGCGACGGCCGGCGGCCTGGTGTTCACCGGCGAGGGCGACGGCGATTTCGACGCCTTCGACGCGAAGACCGGCAAGAAGCTCTGGCATTTCGTCTGCGGTGCCGGGGTCAACGCCCCGCCGATCACCTACTCCGTGGCCGGCAAGCAATATGTGGCGGTGGCGGCCGGCGGCAGCGCGATCTGGGGCTACCCCCAGGGCGACGCGCTGATCACGTTCGCGCTGCCGGAGGCTCGACAATGATTGAGTCTAAGGCGGCTCTGGCACTTCGTCTGTGGTGCCGGGGTCAACGCGCCGCCGATCACCTATTCCGTGGCCGGCAGGCAGTACGTCGCGGTGGCGGCGGGCGGCAGCCTCATCTAAGGCTACCCTCCGGGCGAGGCGCTGATCACGTCTGCGCTGCCGTAACGCCTTAACGGAGCCGCCGCGCCTCAGTTTGACGGCAGAAACGCCTCGAGCGGCCGCACGGCGTTCGAGATGATCTGGGCGCCCTCGACATGCGCCGGATTCTTCGCGTCAAAAATGTCCTCCGTCGCCGACAGCAGAAGGCCGCCGTCCGGCGTGCGCTCTGCGAACGGCACGCCAAGGAGATCGAGGCTTGTCGCGTGCGGGGGCGGCACGTAGGTCATCCAGGCTCTGTAGTACCAGCCGTCTCCGGGCCGAACCCTGAGATCGCTCGATCCAACAAGGCAGAACAGCGGCTCCCACGCGGCGATGGTCGCGAGCGTCACCGCCTTTAAGAGCCTGTAGGTGACGATCTCAGGAACGGGCGTGCGGCCGCTGTTGGTGTAGAGAAACACCCGATTCCAGGAAGGCCACGGATGAATGCCGCCGGCGTTTCCTTGCAAGGCAAACAGTTGGCGCGTGTCATCGGACATCGCTGCGATCTGGTAGCCGGAATTGACTTCCTCCTCGCCCGATTCGCTGCGCATCACGTCGTCGCGTACCAGCGCGGCGAGATCGGTGCGTACCCACCGGTATGGCGCGGTTTTCCTTCGTCCGACCGACCAAGTCTCGAGGCACTCGTCGAGCGATATGAGATCGTCGAGGTAACGTCTAAGTCGCGCAGCAACCTGCTCCGGTGACTCGCGGCGACCCGGCCAGTCTGCTCTCACGAAGTTTCGTTTGGCGAGGGGATCGAATGCCATACGTCACACCGGGTGTTGGACTTTGACGATGATTTTGCCGAGACCTCGTTCTTCGAACAAGATGCGTGCGTACTCGGCTGCAGTGTCCTCGGCGATATACCAGACGACTTGGCGCGTCCCAGCAGCCTCGAGTTCTCGCGCACGGCCTCGGCGCGATCGCGCCCGAAGCCCGCCTCAATCCCCCGCCCGCTAGCTGCCCTCCGCCACCAGCCACCGCACGAGCGCGCGCAGCGAGCGCGTCTTGTCGGCATCGTCGGGGACCAAAGCGTAATAGGGCTCGCGCTTCACGCGGATCGCCGGGAACGGCGTGACGAAGCGGCCGGCCGCGACGTCGCCATCGAGCACCGGGAATGGGCCGACGGCGAGGCCGAGGCCGTCCATCGCCGCCTGCAGCGTGACGAAGAAATGGTCGAGGCGGATCACCTTCGCCTGCGGCACCAGGCCGAGGCCGGCCGCCTGCAGCCAATCCGGCCAGTCGCCGGGCCGCGTCTCGGTCGACAGCAGCGTATGGCCGGCGAGCGCCTCGAGCGTGCGCAGCGGGCGCGCCGCGAGCAGGGCGGGGCTGGCGATCAGCGTGTCGGCCTCGTCGAGGAAACGCGTCGCATGGTGGCGGTCCCAACCTTTCGGGCCGCGGCGGATCGCCAGGTCGTAGCCGCCGCGCAGCCCGTCGGCGAAGGTGACGGTGGTCACGACGTCGACCTGCGTGCCGGGATGCGCGTCGTGGAAGCGCGCGAGGCGCGGGATCAGCCAGCGCATGGCGAACGTGGCCGGCGCGTCGATGCGCAGGATCGTCAGGTCGGTCACCGGCCCGTGCCGCGCGGCGGCCTCGGCGAGGCGATCGAAGATGCCGCTGATCTCGGTGGCGAAGGTGCGGCCGGGGCCGTTCAGCGCCAGCCCGCGCCCGGCGCGGACGAACAGCCGGTGGCCGAACCAGGCCTCCAGCGCCGCGACCTGTCGGCTTACCGCGCCGTGCGTCACGCCGAGCTCGACCGCCGCCGCCGAGAAGCTGCCGAGCCGCGCCGCCACCTCGAAGGCGCGCAAGGCATTGAGCGGCGGCAGACGGCGCATCGGACCCTTTCCGACCTGTGAGAAAAAGAGCAAGACCCGCGCCGAATTAGCGACTTTTCCTGTCAGGCGGCAAGCGCCAAGCTTGCAAGATGTCCGTTGCCAGCCTGTCCCCGACCGCGCGCGTCCGGCCACGATCCCGCGCGCTCCTCGCCGCCTGCACCGCGCATGTCGTGCACGACGGCTACCTCGATCTCATCTACGTTCTGCTGCCGCTGTGGCAGGCGGAGTTCGGCCTCGGCTATGCCGCGCTCGGCCTGGTGCGCGCCATCTTCACCGCGGCGCTCGCCGGCTCGCAGGTACCGGTCGATCGCGCCACGGCGCGCTTCGGCGCGCGGGCCTCGCTGGTTGCCGGCACCGCGGTGATGGCGGCCGGCTTCGCGCTCGCCGGCCTGTCGCGAGGCCTGCCGCTGCTCTGCGTCGCGCTGGCGATCGCCGGCTTCGGCTCGTCGACGCAGCACCCGCGCGCCTCGGCGCTCGTCACCGGCGCCTACGGCGCGGCGAGCCGCGGGCCGCTCGGCATCTACAATTTCGCCGGCGATCTCGGAAAGGCGCTGCTGCCGGGGCTGACCTCGCTGCTGCTGCTGGCGATGGCCTGGCGCAGCGCGATCATCGTCCTGGCGGCCCTCGGCGCGGCGGTGGCCGTCGCGCTGATCGCGCTGGTGCCGGACGACGCAAGCGGGCCGCAGGCCGCCGATCCGGCGCGCGGCGAAGCCGGCGCGGGCCGCGGGTTCGCGCTCCTTTTCGCGATCGGCGCGTTCGATACCGCGACCCGGATGGGCTTTCTTCTGTTCCTGCCGTTCGTGCTGCTCGAGCGGCATGCCTCGGAGACCTTGGTCGGGCTCGGGCTGATGCTGGTCTTCGCCGGCGGCGCGTTCGGCAAGTTCGTCTGCGGCTGGATCGGCGAGCGGGCCGGCCTCGTCGCGACGGTGGTGGTCACCGAGGCGGCGACGGCGCTGATGATCGTCCTGGTCCCGGTGCTGCCGCTCGGCGCGCTCCTGGCGCTGCTGCCGCTGCTCGGCGTCGCGCTCAACGGCACGTCGTCGGTGCTCTACGGCACCGTGCCGGATGTCGCGAAGGGCGACGTCGGGCGCGCCTTCGCGATCTTCTACACCGGCGTCATGGGTGCGGCCGCGGTGTCGCCGATGATCTTCGGGTGGCTCGCCGACCTCGTCGGCCGTCACGCCGCGATCGTCGCCACGACCGCCTGCGCGCTGGCGACGATCCCGATGGTGCTCGTGCTGGGGCGGCTGCAGCGGGCGCTGCGCTGACAGGCGCGTCGGCGCGAGGCGGCGGATCGACACCCGGTCGGCCAGTCTTTGCCGCCCTACACCGCGCTTGCGTGCAGCTCCGCCCGATCAAGCTCGAACTCGAGCCGGCTGAAGGCGTCGTTGCCGATGTCGCCCGACGCCCGCAGCTCGTGCAGGCGCGCGCGCGCGGCCTCGATCGAGCGCAGGCGCAGCTCGTCCTGCGAGGTCTGCGGCGGCGCGAAGCCGTCGGGATCGTCCTCGGCGAGGCGGAGGATCTCGGCATATTCGGCGCGCAGGCTGTCGGCGGCCGGGCCATCGTCCTCGTCGATGGCGGCGAGCGCGGCGCGGTTGATCTCGGTGCGGGCGCGACCGATCTCGCGGCCGACGGGGTCGTCGTCCTGGAGGGCCGCCCAGCGCAGCAGCGGCTTCAGCGTCATGCCCTGGATCGTCAGCGTGCCGAGCACGACGACGAAGGCGGTGAGCAGCATCAGGTCGCGATGCGGAAAATCGTCGGGCAGCGCGAAGGCGGCGGCCAGCGTGACGATGCCGCGCATGCCGCACCAGCCGATGACCAGGCCGCCCTTGGCGAAGGTCTGGCCGTCGGGGACGCCCTGCGGCAGCCGGCCGATGCGGCCGAGCGGCCGCGCGCGGATGGTCCCGTAGAAGGCGACCCAGGCCAGCCGCGCCAGGATGCAGACGAGCAGGACCGCGAACGCGAAGGCCAGCGAGAAGGCGAGCCGCTGGCTCGACATGCCTTCGAGGATCGGCCGCAGCTGCAGGCCGATCAGCAGGAAGGCGAGCACGTTGAGAACGAAGATCGCCACCTCCCACACCGAGAAGGTCGGCAGCCGCATGCGGGCGCGCAGCCGGCGCGGCCCGTTGTTCGACACCGTCGCGGCATAGGCGACGAGCACCAGCACGGCGGAAAGCTGCAGCGCCTCGGCCAGCATCCAGATGCCGAAGGTCAGGCTGAACTGCATGATGATCGCCGGCCCGATCTCGTCGAGGCTGCCGATGAGGCGCGTGGTCGCCCGCGCGACCAGCCAGCCCGAAAGAAGGCTCGCCGGCAGCACCAGCACGAACGACGTCGCCAGGGAGCTCGGCTGGATGCCGCCGGCCGCGAAGGCGCCGATCGCCAGCCGGTACACGAACAGCGCGCTGGCGTCGTTGAGCAGGCTCTCGCCACCGAGGATCGTCGACAGGCGGAATGGCAGGTGCACCTGGCGCAGGATCGCCGTCGCCGCCGCGGCGTCGGGGGGCGCCACGATGGCGCCGAGCGCGATCGCCGCCGACCACGGCAGGTCCGGCAGCATCAGCCGCGCCGCCACCGCCACCGCCGCCGTGGTGACGCCGACCGCGGCGACGACGAGAAGCGAGATCGCCAGCCAGTTGGTGCGCAGATCGCGCAGCGAAGCGTCGTAGGCGGTGTCGACGATCACCGGCGCGACGAACAGGGCGAGCGCGAGATCGGGCTCCATCGTGATGTGCGGGCCTTGCGGCAGCAGCGCCAGGCCGGCGCCGCCGAGCGCCAGGAAGGCCGGGTAGGGCACGCCGACGCGATCCGCCAGCCGCGTCAGCACCACCGCGCCGACGAGCAGCGGGACGAGCCATTCGAGAAGGAGCATGGGCGAAGTGTGCCGCCGGCGGGCACGAGGTCAAGCGCAGCGCGCCGGGCGAGCCCGTGCTCCCGCCGGGGGACCTGGCGGCTAGTAATGCGGCGGCGGCGGCTCCGGCGCGCCGGGCTCGCGGCGGCCGAGGTCGGCGAGGCGCTCGCTCAGCATCGCCACTTCGCGGGTCAGCGCGTCGATCTTGCGCCATTGCGCGGTGACCGTCGCATCGAGCGCCTCGATCGTCGAATCCTGGTGGGCGACGCGCATCTCCAGCGCGTCGAGCCGGCTCGTCTCGTTGCTCATTCCACCCAGCCT
>CAZZZM010000025.1:0-3682 GCA_964658465.1 uncultured Nakamurella sp. | reverse complement strand
GGACGCAGCGGGACGATCTCGATGGTTGGCGGCACGCGCTGCATCCTTTAGGTCCGACGCGCTCACGCGTCGCGAGACGCTTCTAGGATGTCCGCTTGGCCTCGTCGCTGCATATCGCCGGCCTTCGCGGCGCCTTCGTCGGGCCGATCGACCTCGAGGTGGCGCCTGGTGCGTGCGCGACGATCTCGGGGCCGTCCGGGGCCGGCAAGAGCCTGCTGCTGCGGATGATCGCCGATCTCGACCCGAGCGAGGGCGAGGTGCGCCTCGGCGACCAGCGCCGCGACGCGATGCCGGCGCCGGCCTGGCGCGCCCGCGTCGCCTATCTCGCGGCCGAGGCCGGCTGGTGGGAAGATCGCGTCGACGCGCACATCCCCGTCGCCGCCCGAGAGCGCGCGGCCGACCTCGCGGTGCGGCTCGGCCTGCCGGCGGACGCGCTCGGCCGCCGCCCCGCCACCCTCTCGACCGGCGAACGGCAGCGGCTCGCGCTGATCCGGGCTTTGGTGCGCGATCCCGCCTGCCTGCTGCTCGACGAGCCGACCGGCGCGCTCGACCCGGAGGCGGTGGCGCGGGTCGAGGCGCTGCTCGGCGAAGCGCTCGCCGCGGGCCTGATCCTGGTCCTCGTCTCGCACGACGCGGCGCAGGCGGCGCGCCTCGGCACCCGGCATTACAGGCTCGCGGCGGGCCGGATGGTGCCGGCATGAGCGCCATCGCGCTGTCGCCGGGCGATCTCGCGATCGCCGCCGCGCTCGTCGTGCTCGACGCCGTCCTGTCGCTGGTGTTCCAGCTCGGCCTGCACCGGCAGATCGCGATCGCCACCGTGCGCCTCGTCGTCCAGCTCGTGGCCGTCGGCTACGTGCTGCGCTTCGTCTTCGCGCTCCACAACCCCGCCGCCACTCTCGCCATCGCCGCGCTGATGATGCTCGTCGCCGCGCGCGAGGTGGCGGCGCGCCCGTCGCGCAAGCTGCGCGGCCGCGGCAACCTGGTGATCGGCGCGCTCGCGGTGGTGCTGGCGACGACGGCGACCGCGGTGCTGGCGCTGACGACGGCGATCCGTCCGCAGCCGTGGTACGACCCGCGCTACGCGATCCCGCTCACCGGCATCATCCTCGGCAACGTGCTCAACGCCGGCGCCATCACGCTCGACGGCGTGCTGTCGGGATTTCCGACCCATCGCGTCGGGATCGAGGCGCGACTCGCCCTCGGCGAGACCTTTACCGAAGCAAGCCGGCCGCTCGTCGTCGACGCGATCCGCCGCGGGATGGTGCCGCTGATCAACCAGATGTCGGCCGCCGGCATCGTCACCTTGCCCGGCATCATGACCGGCCAGATCCTCGCCGGCATGGACCCGCTCGATGCGGTGAAATACCAGATCCTGCTGATGTTCCTGCTCGCCGGCGCCGGCGGCCTCGTGTCGGTCGTCATCGCGCTGCTCGCCGCGCGCCGCTTCACCGACGAGCGCCAGCGCCTGCGCCTCGACAGGCTGGTCTGAGGCCTGCGATGCGCTAAAAGCACCCTATGGCCAACCCGTTCTTCGACGACATCGTGAGTGCCGGCGCCGACGACGCGCCGGTCCTGCGCGCGCCCGGCGGCGTCGCCTGGACCTATGCCGACATGCGCCGCGCGGCGGCACGAACCGCGGCGGCGCTCGCCGCCAAGGGCCTGCAGCCGGGCGATCGCGTCGCGGCGCAGATCGAGAAATCGCCGCAGGGCCTCGTGCTCTATCTCGGCACGCTGCTGGCGGGCGGCGTGTTCCTGCCGCTCAACACGGCCTACACGAGCGGCGAGCTCGACTATTTCCTCGGCGACGCGGAGCCGAAGATCGTCGTCTGCGATCCAGCCAAACGCGACGACATCGCGCGGATCGCCGGCGCGGCGGAGGTCGCGACGCTCGACGCCGACGGCCGCGGCTCGATGGCGGAGGCCGCCGATGCCGCCGCCGACGGCTTCGCGCCAATCGCGCGGGCGCGGGACGACCTCGCGGCGATCCTCTACACCTCGGGCACGACGGGGCGCTCCAAGGGCGCGATGCTGACGCACGACAACCTGATCTCGAATGCGATCGCGCTCGCCGATATCTGGCGTTTCACGCCAAGCGACGTGCTGCTCCACGCGCTGCCGATCTACCACACGCACGGCCTGTTCGTGGCCTGCAACACCGTGATGCGCAGCGGCGCCTCGCTGATCTTCCTGCCGAAGTTCGAGCCCGCCGCGATGCTGCGCGAGATGAAGGCGGCGAGCGTGATGATGGGGGTGCCGACCTTCTACACGCGCCTGCTCGACCGCGAGGACTTCACCAGGGAGCAGGCGCAGCACATGCGGCTCTTCGTGTCGGGCTCGGCGCCGCTGCTGGCGGAGACGCATCGCGAATGGTCCGCCCGCACCGGCCACGCGATCCTCGAGCGCTACGGCATGACCGAGACCAACATGAACACCTCGAACCCCTACGAGGGCGAGCGTCGCCCGGGCACGGTGGGCTTCCCGCTGCCCGGCGTCGAGCTGCGCATCGCCGATCCCGACACCGGCCGCGACCTCGGCCGCGAGGCGATCGGCGTCATCGAGGTGAGAGGCCCGAACGTGTTCAAGGGCTACTGGCGCCTGCCGGAGAAGACGGCGGCCGAGTTCAGGTCCGACGGCTTCTTCATCACCGGCGACCTCGGCGAGATCGATGCCGACGGCTACGTCCACATCGTCGGCCGCGGCAAGGACCTCATCATCTCCGGCGGCTTCAACGTCTATCCGAAGGAGGTCGAGCTCGAGATCGACGCGCTCGACGGCGTGCTCGAGAGCGCGGTGATCGGCCTGCCGCACAAGGATTTCGGCGAGGGCGTCGCCGCCGTGGTGGTGCCGCGGCCGGGCGCGACGCTCGACGAGGCGACGATCCTGAGCGGGCTCGACGGACGGCTCGCCAAGTTCAAGCTGCCGAAGCGCGTGATGTTTTCCGACGATCTGCCGCGCAACGCGATGGGCAAGGTGCAGAAGGCGGCGCTGCGCGAGCAGCACAAGGACGTATTCGGGTAGGCGTCCCGTCGGACGGCCTTCTCAGCTCAGGTCCGCGGCATGCGCCTTCAGGTCCGCCATCGCGCAATGGGCGAGCGCGCCCTCGTGCGTCGCCCGCAGCACGACGCGCGGCGCCGTGCCGGCGAGGAAGGCCTCCTGCCATCGCGGCGCGCAAAGGCACCAGCGGTCGCCGGCCTTGAGGCCGGGAAACCCGTATTCGGGCATCGGCGTCGACAGGTCGTTGCCGCGCGCCTTCGAGAAGGCGAGGAAGTCGTCGGTCACCAGCGCGCAGACCGTGTGGCTGCCGCGGTCCTCGGGCCCGGTGTTGCAGCAGCCGTCGCGGTAGAAGCCGGTGAGCGGGTCGCGCGAGCACGGCTCGAGCGGCTCGCCGAGCACGTTGCGGGCGCCACGACCACCGCCGCCGCCGCTCTTGCCTGCCTCGCGGAACATCGCATCTCCTCGGTCGCGCCAGCTTCGCCGCGAAGAGGTCCGCTGTCCAGCATCTCACTTGCCGGGGCACTGTGCTCCGGCGGACACAGACTCCGGTGCGGGCGCTTGCTATCAACAGACCCAGGCGCTGACCGGCTGACGAAGCTTCTTCGGGGGAAAAAGCTTCCATGACCCGGCAGGGTTGAGGGGTAAGGGGCCTGGCGCGTTCACTCGCTGCCGGGCCCCTTTGCCGTTC
>CAZZZM010000024.1:9740-21918 GCA_964658465.1 uncultured Nakamurella sp. | reverse complement strand
GTCGACGTGTCCGATCCGGACGTCGACGCCGGCCCCGATCTGCCGCGCGAGCGGGCGATGGGCCGGTTCCATGTCCGTCTGCCGTCCGGCGAGCTGAAGGCCGGCGCCGCCGCCTTCGTCGAAATCTGGAGGGTGCTGACCTACTGGCGTCCGGCCGCGATGGTCGCCAGCCTGCCGGGGGCGACGCCCGCGCTCGAGCTGGGCTACCGGCTTGTCTCACCGGTCCGGCCCCTCGTCGCCCGCCTGCTCAGACACGTCGTCTGAGGGGCGCGCCGTTCGTCCCGCGGCAAACCAGCGCAGCCGAATTCCGCTCGTCTCTGCAACTTAGGCGCTGGTCCGCGCTTGGATTTGCTCCTCGTGGACATGGAGCATGGTGATGGGCTCGGAAGTGGCGATCGGCGCGCTGGGGTTTATGACGATCGGGGGCGTCTTGGGCCTCGCAATCTTTCATTTCGGCTTTCAGTTGAGAAGCCCGGCGAACCGGGAGGCCGCCAAGCGGGTGGCGAGCGATCGCGAGTCGGCGACGACGAAGATGACCGAAGAAGGCGTCGCCGGTCGATCGCTCCGCGAGCGGCTGGATCAGGCTCCCGGCATCAACGACAATCTGAGCAGCCGGCGGGCGGATTCGCGGCTGGTCGACGTCATGTTCGACACGAAGTGGTCCGAGATCCGGTCGACGTTGTCGGGTGGCAAGGCGGCGTAACCGGCAAAGGCGCGGCGCCGGTGAGCGCCGCTGCTGTGGCAACAAGGGTAGCGTGCCGACGGAGAGTGCCCGTGCGCGGTGCTCGCGTTGTCAAGGTTCGCGTCCACCGTTCAAGCAGATGTGACGCGTCCGCTTCATCGGGACGCCCTACCTTCGCGGTCTCTGTCCTGGACCCACGCGAGGCTTCCATGAGACCCGCAACCTTAGCTCTTACGGCCATCGTCCTACTGATGCTGCCCGCGGCGACAGCGGCTGCCGCCAACCCCTCCTCACCCGCGCTCTTCGATGTCGCTGGTGGCAGGTCCGATGCACGCATCTGGTTGGCCGGCTATGCCGACGATTCGACGCCCGGCTCGCATCACGGCCGGCACAAGCGCTCGAACGGCGCAACGTCGAAGGCGATCGAGCCATCTCACGCCGACCTGAACGGCGCGACGCGGGAAAGCGCCGACAAGGCCTATCGCAAGCAATACGGATTCTGATCCGCCGCCGTCAGATCGTGAGCGTCTCGGCGACGAGATGGCGGACGACGGCCGCGAGTGCGTCGCTCTCGCTGCTGCCGCGCGCACGGGCGTCGTCGAAGGCCGCGATCTGGCGATCGGCGCTCGCGCCGTTGCGCATGATCCGGCCAAGCGGCGCCAGCCAATCGGCGCAGCCCAAGGCCGCGGCGTCTTCCGCCACCAGAGCCAGCGTCGCGTCCAGAGACTCGGCGACGGTCGTCACCGCGCCGCTCGCCGCGTCGATGAAACGCGCTTCGATGCCGTGCCGCTGCGCCTGCCAGACATTCTCCGCGGCGATCGCCCGCTCGAGCGGGCCTAGGCTTAGGTCGGGGCGCCGCGCCAGCGCGCGGACGAGGCATCGATACAGCGTGGCGAGGGCCACGGCGTCCTCGACGCGGGTGCAGGAATCGCAGATGCGCATCTCGAGAGTGCGGTACTTGGCCGAGGGCCGGATCAGCCACCAGAGGAAGCTCGCGTTCTCCATATTGCCGGCATCGACCAAGCGCTGGATGAAGACATCGTAGGCGGCCTGGTCGGCGAAAAGGTCCGGCAGTCCGTTGCGCGGCCATTCCGAGAAGACCGCCAGGCGGGCGCTGCGCAGCCCGGCCGCCTCGCCGCACCAGAACGGCGACGACGTCGACAGCGCCAGCAGCAGCGGCAGGTAGGGGACCAAACGATTCATGAGGCGCACGCGGTCGAGCTCCTCCGGCACCTCGACATGCACGTGCATCGCGCAGCACATCGAGCGGTGGGCGATGATGCCGAACTGGTGCTCGAGCTTGCGGTAGCGCTCCTTTTCGGTCGTCGCCTGCCGATCGAAGCTGCCGAGCGGGTGTGAGCCGGCCGCGAAGAGGGCGAGGCCGTGCGCGGTCGCGATCCCGGCAAGCGTGCGGCGCGCCTCGATCAGCGACGCTATGGCCGCGGCCGGGTCGGTGCCGGGCTTCGACGCGAACTCGACCTGGCCCTTCAAGAGCTCGTGCTCGGCGGCGTCGAACGTGTCGGCCACCGCGTCGTGGAAGCGATCGCAGGCGGCGGCCGCGGCGTACCCGCCGGTCTCCGCCTCGGCCAGGAAATATTCCTCCTCGATCCCGAAGGCATAGCCGCTGTTCATCGGTGCGATCCGTTTGTGGCGTGGCCGGGAGACGGTCGTCGAGTGGCCATGCAAATCGGGGTCCGCTGCCATGCTGCAGCGCGCCAATTGCGCGCGGCGGGGAACGAAGGATGGGCGAGACGCTTGCGTGCGCAACTCCGTCCGACGGGACGGTGTCTTTTCACACGACGTGGAGCGCCAGATGAGCACCTCTTCCGATCAACGCACCCAGATGCAGGATCCGCGGACGCAATATCCGCAGCCGCCTTTCCCCAAGCAGCCGCAGAAGGCGCCAGGCCTTGCGTCCGCCATGGACCCCGTGCCGGATCATGGCGAGACCACCTACGTCGGCCACGGCCGTCTCGCGGGCCGCAAAGCGCTGGTGACCGGCGCCGATTCCGGCGTCGGCCGCGCCGCAGCGATCGCCTTCGCCCGCGAAGGTGCCGATGTCGTGCTGAGCTATGTGGAAGCCGAGCAGTCCGACGCCGAAGAGGTCGCCAAGCTCATCGAGGCCGAGGGCCGCAAGGCCGTGCTCATTCCCGGCGACATCACCAGCGAGAGCTTCTGCGAAAAGCTCGTCGCGCAGGCCCGCTCGCAGCTCGGCGGCCTCGACATTCTCGTCAACAACGCCGGCAAGCAGACCAACCAGTCCGACATCGCCGACATCACAAGCGAGCAGTTCGATCGTACCCTCAAGACCAATCTCTACGCGATGTTCTGGATCACCAAGGCCGCCATCCCGCACCTGCCGCCGGGGGCGTCGATCATCAACACCGCGTCCGTCGTCGCCTACAATCCGCCGGCGATCCTCGTCGACTATTCGACGACCAAGGCCGGCATTGTCGCCTTCTCGAAAGCGCTGGCCAAGCAGGTGATCGAGAAGGGCATCCGCGTGAATGCGGTGGCGCCGGGCCCGTTTTGGACCGCGCTTCAGCCCTCCGGCGGTCAGCCGCAGGAAGCGGTCGAAAAATTCGGCTCGAGCGTGCCGCTGGGTCGGCCGGGGCAGCCTGTCGAGATCGCGCCGATCTACGTGTTCCTGGCCTCGCAGGAAGCCAGCTACGTTACGGGCGAAGTCTATGGCGCCACGGGTGGGACGGGGACGGCCTAGCGGCGCGTCTTCGGCACACGCCAACAAGAGAATGGGCCGCGACCCGTCAATCGAGGTCGGCGGCCCATTCGCGGAGATCCGCGACGAAGAGGTCGGGTGCCTCCATCGCCGCGAAGTGACCGCCGCGTGGCATCTCGCGCCATCGCGTGAGATTGTAGCCGCGCGCGAGCCATTCGCGCGGCGGTGTCGGCGAACGCGGGTCCTGATAGGCGGCGAAGGCCGTCGGCACCTCGACACGCCGCCCCTCCGGCATATGCCGCACGTTCTCGGCAGCCGCGCCGGCGTAGTACCAGGTCGCGGTCGCGAATGAATCGGTGAGGAGGTAGAACATCGCGTTGGTCAGCAGCGCGTCTTTCGAGAAGACGTCCTCGAAGCGTCGTTCGCGCAGGTCCGCCCAATCGTGGAAGCGCTCGACGAGCCACGCCAGTTGCGCAACGGGATTGTCGGCCATGGCGTAGCCGAGCGACAGCGGGCGCGTGCCGTGAAGCGCGGAATAGGCGCCGAGATGCCGCTCGGTTTTCGCGAATTCCGCCTTCCATGCGCGTTCCGCCGCGCTTTGCGGCTCGGCGCTCGGCTGGACGAGCAGATAGTTCAAGTGGATGCCACGCAGACTGTCGGCATGGTCGAGTGCCAGCCACGCGCTGACGCCGGCCCCCCAGTCGCCGCCCTGCGCCAGGTAGCGATCGTAGCCGAGCACCCGGCGCATCAGCGTGTCGAACAGCCGCGCGGTGGTGCGCGCGCCGATCGGAGCCGCGGGCTTGCCGGAGAAACCGAAGCCCGGCAGTGCGGGAATGACGAGATCGAAGGCATCCTCCGGCCGGCCGCCGTGCCGCGACGGATAGGCCAGCGGCTCGATCACCGACCAGAACTCGTAGACCGAGCCGGGCCAGCCGTGGGTAAGCAACAACGGGCGACGGCCACTGGCCTCGCCGACGATATGGACGACGTGGAGATCGAGACCCTCGACGGTCACCAGGCTCTGCGGATGGCGGTTCAGCTCTTCGGCTGCGGCGTTGAGATCGAAGCTGTCGAGCCAATAGGCCCTCAGCTCGTCAAGAAATGAAGGATCGCACCCGTAGCGCCAGCCAGCATCCTGCGGCACGCGCGGCATGCGGTACTCGCGAGCTTGAGTGCGCGTCTGCTCAACTTTCGCCTGATCCCAGGTGACGGTGAACGGACGCTGCTCGGTCGACATGTGAGCTGGCTCCTCTGCACCGTAGACTGGAAACGCTAACCCGGCGCCGGACCTCGCTACCGAGCCTGCAGCGGCTCCGTCGACTGCCGTCCCGGATGCGCGAGCAATTGCGCTTCCGCTTGGAGCTGGTCGGCGACGAGGGTGCTCTGCGACGTCTGATCGACCGTGGTCGGTGCGGGCGCGGCGCCTGCCGCGATCAGCAGCAAGCCATACGTGCCGGCGATCAGGGCCGCGGTCACCGCCGCCGCTCGCAAATAGGTGTTCATCAGCCTCGTTCCGCTATTCCCGCCTCCTAACGTGAGCTCGGCCGTTTGGTTCTGCCCTGATGCGACGGTCGTCGCGCTAGGCGTCGAGTCGTCGCCACTTGTTCAGCGCGACGACGGCCCAGATGCCTTCGACCAAACCAAAGGGCCAGGCGCCCTGCAGGAAACCGTAGGCCGAGCCGAGCGCGCAGGCGAAGGCGAACGCCAACGTGAACCAATGGCTGCGGGCTTCGAGAGCATAGGTCAGCAGCATCAAGCTGACGGCGCAGAGACCGAAGATCGTCAGGCCGTCCATCTGCTCAATCTAAAGGATGCGGATAGTTGCCGAGCGCGTCGCGCACCTTCGTCGCCAGAGCCGCCAGCGTGAACGGCTTCGCCAGGCAGGCGGAGTCCGGCGGCTCGGCCTCCGGCGCCGATGCCCGCTCGTATCCCGTCGTGTACACGATCTTGATGTCCGGCCGCATCGCGCGCGCCGCCTCCGCGAGCTCGCGGCCGCCCATCTCGGGCATCACGATGTCGGTGAAAATCAGGTCGATCTGCGGCTGCTGCTCGAGCAGGTGCAACGCCTGGCGCGGACCGTTGGCCTCGATGACGGCGTAGCCGAGCTCGCGCAGGGCATCGACGCTCATGTCGCGAACACCCTCCTCGTCCTCGACGACGAGCACGGTCGCGGCGTCGGGCGCCAACGGGAGGCGTTGCGGCTCCTCGCGGGCGGCCTCGGCGTGCGACGGCTCGCCCGCGTGGCGCGGCAGGTAGAGCCGCACGATGGTGCCGTGGCCGACCTCCGAGGCGATCGTCACGTCGCCGCCCGACTGGCGGACGAAGCCGTAGATCTGGCTGAGCCCGAGGCCGGTGCCCTTGCCCACCTCCTTGGTCGTGAAGAACGGATCGAACGCGCGCTCAATGATTGGGGCCGGCATGCCGGTGCCGGTGTCGGTGACGGCGATCATGACGTAGGCGCCGGGCGCGGCCTCGACATGATCGCGCGCGGCTTCGTCGAGCACCACGTTGCGTGTCTCGATCGTCAGCCGGCCGCCGTTCGGCATCGCGTCGCGGGCGTTGACCGCCAGGTTGAGCAGCGCGCTCTCGAGCTGCACCGGGTCGGCCCAGCAGCGCCACAGATCGCCGCCGCCGACGACCTCGACCTCGATCGTCTCGCCCAGCGTGCGCCGCATGAGGCTCGACATGCCGGCGATGAGCGCGTCGACGTCGATCGTCTGCGGCGCCAGCTCCTGCTGCCTGGCGAAGGCGAGCAGCCGCGTGACGAGGTCCGAGGCGCGCCTCGCGCCTTCGCGCGCGCTGTCGAGCGAGCCGATCAGCCGTTCGAAGTCGCTGCGCTCGGCGCGGCGGCGCGCCATCTCGATCGAGCCGATGACGACGGCGAGCATGTTGTTGAAGTCGTGCGCGATGCCGCCAGTCAGCTGCCCGATCGTCTCCATCTTCTGCATCTGACGCACCTGCGCCTCGGCCGCCTCGCGGTCGGCGACCTGCTGCTCCAGCGCCGCGGTCCGTTCGAAAACGCGCTGTTCGAGCTCCTCGTTGGCGCGGCGCAGTCCCGCCTCGGCCCGGGCGGCGCGCCGGACGGCGAGGTTCATCGCGTTGATCAGAGCAATGTCGACGCCGACCGTCAGCGCATAGAAGCCGAGCGCCAGCCAGCCCAGCGGCCACGGCGGAACGATGCTGCCCGGCGCCGCTATGATGGTGATGTCGGCGACGAGCCCGGCGATCAACGCCGCGAGGATGCCGGGAACCAGACCGAAGCAGAAGGTGACCAGGACGACCGGCGGGATGAAGATGACGAACGGAAAGCCTTCCGCCGCCGGGCCGAGCATCACTCGGATGCCGTAGGACACCGCGACGGCGGCCAGGCTTGCGACCACGCCGAGCCACGGCCGATCGCGAAGAGGTGTCGTCGAGGTGCGGAGAATCATCGCAATCGCGCCGGAAGGCCCGGCGCAGCCTAGGCCATCGTGCGGCAAAGGCCTAGCTGGCGGCTCGTGTCAGGTTTGGCGCACCACGAGGCGATGGCCGTCCGGGTCTAACACCATGATCGCCGAGGCGCCGTCTGCCTGGGTGACGATGCCGGGCGAGACAAAGCGGGCGTCGATCCGCTCGAGCGCGTCGACGACGGTCGCGAGGTCGGGTGTCTCCAGCACCACGTGCGTCGCGGCGATGTCGCGCGACGTGGTGGACCCTGAAATCGGACGGCGGTCGCCGACGTGGTAGCCGAGCAGCTCCAGGTGCGGCGGCGCGCTTTTCGGCATCAGGCCGGAGACGGTGACGCGAGCCTCCGCCACCGCATCCATGCGCGATTGCTCGGGGCCTTCGTTCTCGGTCTGCGGGCCGAGCGTCAGGCCGAAGGCGCGCGCGAAAAAATCGATGCTGCGCGCGGTATCGGCGACGGAGATCGCCGTATGATCGATGCCGAGAAAGAGCCCGTCGCCGCGCTTGCGCTCCCAGGCGTCCGGACCCTTGCCGGCCGGAAACGCGAGCAGCTCGAGCGGATGGCCGTCGCCGTCGCGGAACTTGAACGCGGTGACGCCGCCGGACGATTCGGGCAGCACGACCGGGCCGTCCTCGCTGATCGGCGTGAAGCGCTTCGCCGCCGTCAGCTGCGCGTAAGCCGCATCCATGTCGGAGACGATGATCGCGAAATGCTGGAACCACAGGTCGGAGCTGGTGCTGCCGTGCGGATAGGGCGCGCCGGGCGCATCGAAGGCGAGGAGCGACAGGCGCTGCTCGTCGAGCGCCATGATCGTCTCGCGGACCTGCGCGTCGGGGACGCCGTAGAGCTCGGCCTGCGCGCGGTCGCCGACGCGGCGCTCGATCGTCACGAAGTCGAACGCCTCCTCGAAGAACAGCTCGGCCTCGGTGATGTCGTCGACGACGAGCGCGATCGAGGCGATGCGGGTGATCTCGGGTCCGTTCAAGACCGGCTCCTTGCGTAATGGTCGTGCCGGGTCGCCGCCGAAATCACGGCCACGTGGCCCCACGCACGTTGAGGAAGATGGAATAGAGAGCCTGGCCGGCGCAAATGAAAAGGCGGCTGCGGAAGCGGTCGCCGAAGGCGACGTTGGAGACGACGGGTGCCGGGACCTTGATCTTGCCGAGCAGCTCGCCGCGCGGCGAGATGCAATGAACGCCCTCCGCCGCCGACGACCAAAGATTGCCGTGCTCGTCGCAGCGGAAGCCGTCGGCGAAGCCGGGGCTCACCTTGTGGAACACTTCGCCGCCGGAAAGCCTGCCACCCGCGGCGACGTCGAAGACGCGGATGAATTGTTTCGGCGGCTCGGCGAACAGCTTGCCGGTCTCGGCGATGTAGATCTTGTCCTCGTCGGGCGAGAAACAGAGGCCGTTCGGTTCGTCGAAATCGTCGGCGACGACCGTCAGCGAGCCGTCGCGCGGATCGAACCGCATCACCGCCGGACCGAGCTCGGGCTCCTGGCGCCCACCCTCGTAGTCCGTCTGCAAACCATAGTGTGGATCGGTGAACCAGATCGTGCCGTCCGACTTCACGACGATGTCGTTCGGCGCGTTGAGCCGCTTGCCCTGATAGCGGTCGCAGAGGACGGTGACGCTGCCGTCGTGCTCGAGGCGGGTGACGTTGCGATCGCGATGCGAGCAGGTAAGGAGGCGCCCCTCGCGGTCTCGCGCGTGGCCGTTGGCGAAGCCGGCCGGCTTGCGCAGGAGCTGCACGCCGTCGGCCTCGCTCCAGCGCATGACGCGGTCGTTCGGCAGGTCCGAGAAGATCAGCATCGCCATGTCGCCGAACCACACGGGGCCTTCGGCCCAGCGGAAGCCGTCGCCGAGCTTTTCGAGCGGCGCGTTGCCGAGGACGTAGGTCTTGAAGATCGGATCGACGATTTCGAAACCGTCCATCGTTCACCTCGCCGGCGCGGTCTGCGCGTAGGGCGGCGTCGAGGAGAAGGGATGCTCGAGGACCCAGCTGACCGAGGCCAGCGGCGCACCGAGCATGATGAAGCCGAGGCCGCCGACCAGCCCGAAGTTCTTCAAGAAATCCCAGAAATGCGTGCGGCCCTTGCTGTCGCCCGAGGCGAAGAAATCGCCGCAGGCCCAGAACTGGTGATAGAGCAGGGCGGTCACGATGCAGTAGAACGCGAGCAGCGCCGCCGCGGCGCGGTCGAAGACGCCGGCGACGATCAGCACCGACGTGCCGACCTCGACGATCATCGCCAGCACGAGCAGCACCGCACCCCCCGGCAGGATGCCGCTATTCGCCTGCTTCAGCGCGCCGTTCCAATTGAAGATCTTGTCGAGCGTCGAAAACGGAAAGATCACGACGAGGCATACGCGAAAGAGGATCTGCGCCAGAACGTTCAACTTGTCTCTCCGCTCGAGATGAAACCGGACCCGCGCAGCATATAGCGCGGCATCCCGACCCGCGTGACGAAACCCCGCGTGGACGCGGCTTTTTTTCTGCCGTTTAAGGCGCCGATGACGTCTTCGAGCCTGCGCTGCCCATTCCATGCCAGATGACCATTACGACGTGATCGTCATCGGCAGCGGGCCTGGAGGCGCCGGCGTCGCGCATCGGCTCGCGCCGACCGGCAAGCGCATCCTCGTGCTCGAGCGCGGCGAGTACCTCCCGCGCGAGGTCGAGAACTGGAGCGCCGATGCGGTCTTCAAGCGCGGGCGTTACCGCGCCGACGAGACCTGGCGCGACGGGACCGGCGCCGCCTTCTCGCCGATGCTCCACTATTGGGTGGGCGGCAACTCGAAGATGTATGGATCG
Organism: uncultured Nakamurella sp.; assembly: GCA_964658465.1. Taxonomy (GTDB): domain Bacteria; phylum Pseudomonadota; class Alphaproteobacteria; order Rhizobiales; family Beijerinckiaceae; genus RH-AL1. The sequence continues at coordinate 12,306 of CAZZZM010000024.1, read as the reverse complement.
GCGCTTCTGCGCCTGCGCCGAGAGGATTTCGGCGAGCTGCGGCACAGCGCTGGCGTCTCGCCGGCCTGGCCGATCGGCTACGACGAGCTCGATCCCTACTACCTCGAGGCCGAGCACCTTTACGCGGTGCACGGGCAACGCAGGGAGGATCCCTGCGAGCCCAATTCGGCCGCGGCCTTCCCGCACCCGCCGGTCGCCCACGAGCCGAAGATCGCGGCCCTCCACGATAGTTGGGCGCGCCAGGGCTTGCGGCCGTTCCACCTCCCGCTCGGGATCAAGCTCGACCAGGTCGAGGGCTCGCATCTGCCGACACGCGAGAGCGCCTGCATCCGCTGCGCCGCCTTCGACGGGTTCCCCTGTCTGACGGGCGGCAAGGCGGATGCCGAAATGGCCTGCATCCGGCCGATGCTTCTTGAACACAAGAACGTCACGCTGCTGACCGGCGCCCGGGTCGACCGGCTCGACACCGACGCCAGCGGACGCCGCATCACCGGCGTCGCGGTCGAGCGCCGCGGCGAGCGCGAGCGTTATTCCGCCGATATCGTCGTCGTCGCCTGCGGCGCGCTGAATTCGGCGCTCCTGTTCCTGCGTTCGGCAAATGCCGCGCACCCCAACGGTCTCGCCAACGGTTCCGACCAGGTCGGGCGCAACTACATGCGCCACGTGAATTCCGTCATGCTCGCGATCTCGCGCGCCACCAACGAGACGGTGTTCCAGAAGACCCTGGCTTCGACGGACTTCTACTTCGGGACGAAGGACTGGCCGCACCCGATGGGTTTCATCCAGATGTGCGGCAAGATCCACGGCGTGCAGGTCAACGCGACGGCGATGCCGGACTGGCTGAAGATCATGCCGGATATTCCGTTCGAGATCATGGCGCGCCACTCGATCGATTTCTGGCTGACGAGCGAGGACCTGCCGAGCCCGGACAATCGCGTCACGATCGATCGCGACGGCGCGGTCCGCCTGGCGCTCACCGACACCAACCTCGCGGCGCACGAGCGCCTGCAACGCGAGCTGCAGCGCGTCATGGACGCGAGCGCGGGCTCGCTCGCCGACCGCTACGTCTATCTGAAGAAGATGATCGACATCGACGGCGTCTCCCACCAGGCGGGGACGATGCGGTTCGGGCCCGATCCGAAGCACGACGTTCTCGACGTCGACTGCCGCGCCCACGAGGTCGACAACCTCTATGTGTCGGACTCGAGCTGTTTTCCGTCGGTCGGCGCGATCAATCCGACGCTCACCATCGTCGCCAACGCGCTGCGCGTCGGCGATCGCATCCGCGAGCGGCTCGGCTAGCGGCCGCCCTGGATGACGCGCAGATAGGGCCGCATCGTCGGCGTCGGGTCGCCGAACGACATCGGGCTGACACCCGTCTCCGCGCCGACGGCGAGGGACTGCGGCGCCGCCTCGCGCGCCTCGACGATGCGCAGCGATTTGAGGCTGAGCGGGCCGATCGGCAGCAGGCCGAGCCAGGCCGGCGTCTCGAGCGGCTTGATGAGGCCGAGGATGCGCGCGTGCGTCTTGCCGTGATGGCGCAGCGGCAGGAACATCAGCTCGAAGGCGGCGGCATCGCGGCCGACGGGCGCCCCGTTGGCGCCGGCCACGACGGGGCAGGCACCGTCCGCCACCGTCATCAGCACGGCGGCGACGTTGCGGCGCTCGGCGGCCTGCCACAGCGCGAGGAAGTCGCGGCCTTTCTGATCAGCATCGAGGAGGCCGTTGACGCGGGTGCCGGCGAGGCGGATCGGGAAGCCGCGTGCCAGGTCGACCTCGAGCATGAACGTGTCGGCGAGCACCGAGCGGATCGCCGTCGGTTCGATGTCCGCGCGCTCAGGGGCGCGCCGGCCGCCGCGCAGCTCGTTCCAATAGGCGAAGAGCTCGCGCGTGGATTGATGTTTCATACTGGCTCTCCAGGCTCCGGCACCGTCGGGCCGCGTCCCGCTCGAAAGCGCTCGCGGCTCAAAACGACACCGATGCGCGTTCGATCTCGGTGGTCGTCCCCATCGCAGCAGCCGGTATGCCAAGCGCCGTCCGCACCCCGGGGACGCGTCGCACAAATTCGCCGCAAAGCAGCTTGAGGTTCAACGGCTTCGGGCGGATGATGCCCGCTACACACTGCCTTGGGAGAGCGCGTCACGCCGCAGGACCGAGCGATGTCGCCGAGCCGGCCCGCACCGGCGATCGTCCGCGAGGCTCTCCGCTTCGCGCTGGTCCCGCTCTGCATCGGGGTGGCCGTGCTGGTGCGGCGGAGGGTTGCCGCCGACGATCTCGGCGATGCCGCCGATCTCACGCTGACCGCGGGTGCGCTTCTCCTCGTCGTCTCCAGCTTCGTCGCCTCGCTCCGTCTCTCTCGCACGCGCCAGGGCCTGTCGCGCCTGGCGGTGCCTGTGTCGCTCGTCTCCGTGGCGGCCGTCTTCGCGGTCTGCAGCTTCGCCGACGTGTCGATCGAGATGCGCAGCCTCGGCGCGCCCCGCGACGGTGCCGCGGCGGTGGTCGCGCTTGGGCCCGACGGCACCGACGTCCGCTTCTCCGGCGAGATCCAGGAGGGCGACGCGGCGCG
>CAZZZM010000024.1:0-9640 GCA_964658465.1 uncultured Nakamurella sp. | reverse complement strand
GTCCGCGCCGCCTATCGCGCCGCGGGGGTGACCGAGAGCTTCATCGACGAGGCGCTCGCCGCTGCGCCAGACGACATGTGGTTCCCCAAGCCCGACCAGCTCGTCGCGAGCCGGGTTGTGACCGCCTATGTCGAGCGCGACAGCTTGCCCGACTCCAATCTCGACGGGGCGCCGACGGTCACCGGGGCCCGCGCCATCGTCCTGCGCAACGTGCCGATCCTCTCCGGTCTCGCCGCGACGAGCCCCGCGCTGGTCGACCGCATCGCCGCCTGGTATCTCGAGGCCTATCGGCACGATTGGTCGGAGGCGCGCATCGTCGAGGGGCTGCACGCGCTGTCCGACAGCGCGATGATGCTGGCCGCGGCCGGCGCGAACGATGCCGCGCTCGTCGACCTCGCGCGCTTCCTCGCAGCCGCGATGGCGGAGTCCGACGCGGAGGATTGCGTGGCGATCGGCGCGCGAGGCGACCTCGTGACGGCGGCGAGCATGAACGACGGCGACGAGCCCGCCGTCGCCAAGGTCGCGGCCCTGCTCGGCGCGACGATGAAAGGGCCGCGGATCGCGACGGCATCGCCGGCGGTCGGCCCGCGCGCCACGCCGATCGCCTTCGGCGGCTCATCCGGCGGCAATTGCGCCGCGCTCCGGCGGGCCTACGCGACCGCACTGGCGCGCCGGGTGCCGCAGGCCGCGGCGATGCTGCGCCCGCGGTTTCGAGAGTGGGCGCGACGCTCGGTCGTGACCCTCGCCGCGGCGATCTCCGATCCCTAGGCGTCCGGGCCGTGATGCTCGGTGTCGGTGTCGAGCACGACCTTCGATTTCACCGTCGCGTCGGTGTTCAGCGTGTAGACGATCGGCACGCCGGTGGCGATCTCGACGCGCACGATCTCCGACGGGTCGAGCCCGTCGAGCACCATGACCAGCGCGCGCAGGCTGTTGCCGTGCGCCGCGACCAGAGTGCGCTCGCCGCGCAGCACCCCCGGCAGGATCGCCTGGCAATAATAGGGGACGACCCGGGCGACCGTGTCGCGCAGGCTCTCGCCGCCGGGCGGCCGCGTGTCGTAGGAGCGGCGCCAGATGTGGACCTGCTCCTCGCCGAATTTCGCGCGCGCCTCGTCCTTGTTGAGGCCGGAGAGGTCGCCGTAGTCGCGCTCGCGCAGCGCGCCCTTCGTCACGCACGGCAGGTCGTTCTGGCCGAGCGCGTCGAGCGCCGTCGTCATCGTGTTTTGCGCGCGCTTGAGGTCGGAGACGTAGCCCCGGTCGAACACCAGACCGTGGGCCTTCAAGGCACGGCCGGCCGCCGCGGCCTCCTCGACGCCGAGCGGCGTCAGGCCCGGATCGCGCCAGCCGGTGAAGAGGTTCTTCGCGTTCCAGTCGCTCTGGCCGTGGCGGAGCAGGACGAGCGTGTGGTCCATTCTCGGTCTTCCTTACGCGGTCAGGCCGAGGACGTCGGCCATCGAATAGTGTCCCGGCTTCCTGTCGCGCGCCCACAGGGCGGCCTTGACGGCGCCGCGCGCGAAGATCGCGCGATCCTCGGCGCGATGGGTCAGCTCGAGGCGCTCGCCGGGACCGGCGAGGATCACGCTGTGGTCGCCGACGACGGTGCCCCCGCGCAACGCCGCGAAGCCGATCTTGCCGCTCTCGCGCGCCCCGGTGAGGCCGTCGCGGCCGCGCACGGCGCGATCGGCGAGGCGGGCGTCGAGGCCCTCCGCGGCAGCCTCGCCGAGCAGCAGCGCGGTGCCCGACGGCGCGTCGACCTTCATGCGGTGGTGCATCTCGACGATCTCGATGTCGAAGGTCTCGCCGAGCGCCGCGGCCGCCTGGCGCACCAGGCCGGCGAGCAGGTTGACGCCGAGGCTCATGTTGCCCGAGCGCACGATGGTCGCGTGGCGCGCGGCCGCCTCGATCGCCGCGAGATGGTCGGGCGCAAAGCCGGTGGTGCCGATGACATGGACGATGCGGGCCTGCGCAGCCAAGGCGGACAGGGCGACGCTGGTCTCGGGCGTCGAGAAATCGATGATGCCCTGCGCGTCGACGACCAGCGGCAGCGCGTCGTCGGTGATCTTGATCCCGCTGGGCTCAAGGCCGGCCAGCGAGCTTGCATCCTCGCCGAGTGCCGACGATCCGGGCTGCTCGAGCGCTCCCGACAGGACCGCGCCCTCGGTCTCCCCGATCAGGCGCGTGATGGTGCGGCCCATGCGTCCGGCCGCACCGACCACGACGAGACGCATATCCGACATGAGAACCCCTGCGAGCGGTGGCTTTCTATAGAGCCGCTTGCATCGGATGCAAACGTGCGCGCCGAACCTCGACCCTCGGGGTACGACGCGCGTCCTTGCCGCCGGGGGCCGGCCTACTTGGCGGTGCCGGCGATCGCGTCGAGTCTGCGCATCGCCGCCTCCGGCAGCTCGACCGCGGCGACGGCGAGGTTTTCGCGCAGATGCGCGAGCGACGAGGTGCCGGGGATGAGCAGGATGTTCGGCGAGCGCTGCGCGAGCCACGTCAGCGCCACCTGCAGCGGCGTCGCGCCGAGCGCGCCCGCGACCTCGTCGAGCGCCTGCGACTGCAGCGGGCTGAAGCCGCCGAGCGGGAAGAACGGCACGTAGGCGATGCCGTCGGCAGCGAGCCGGTCGACGAGCGCGTCGTCCTCCCGGCGGGCGAGATTGTACTGGTTCTGCACGCAGACGATGTCGACGATCCTGCGTCCCGCCTCGATCTGTTTCGCGGTGGCGTTGCTGAGCCCGACATGGCGGACGAGCCCCTCGCGTTGCAGGTCGGCAAGCACGCCGAGCGGTTCCTCGATCGGGCCTTCCGCCGGCCCGTGGACATCGAACATCAGGCGCAGATTGACGACGTCGAGCGCCTCGACGCCGAGGTTGCGCAGGTTGTCGTGCACCGCCCGGGTCAAATCCTCGCGCGAGAAGGCGGGGTTCCAGGATTTGTCGCTGCCGCGCCGGGCGCCGATCTTGGTCACCAGCACGAGGTCGGACGGGTAGGGCGCGAGCGCCTCCCTGATGAGCTGATTGACGACATGCGGCCCGTAGAAGTCGCTGGTGTCGATGTGATTGACGCCCTGCGAAACGGCCTCGCGCAGCACGGCGAGCGCCGCGGCATGGTCCTTCGGCGGACCGTAGACGCCGGGGCCGGCGAGCTGCATCGCGCCGTATCCGAGCCGATTTACGGTGCGATCTCCGAGCTTGAATGTGCCGAGCGTGTCGATGGCGGCCATCGTATCCTCCTGTGTTCCAGGCGTTCAGCTAGCGCTTGCATGCGCGTACGATAAGCCGGAGATATCGGGACGAGCTGTGCGGAATGGCGTACAATGGCGACCGACGTGCGTGATCTGCAGGCTTTTCTCGCGGTGGCGCGGGCCGGCGGCTTTCGCGGCGGCGCGCTCAAGGCCGGTGCCAGCGCCTCCGCCTTGAGCGAGGCGGTCCGCCGCCTCGAACGCCAGCTCGGCGTGCGTCTGCTCAACCGGACGACGCGCAGCGTCTCGCCGACCGAGGCCGGCGCTCGGCTCGTCGAGCGGCTGACGCCGGCGCTCGCCGAGGTCGAGGCGGCCCTGGACGCGGTCAATTCCTATCGCGACCGACCGGCCGGCACGCTGCGCCTCAACGTGCCAACCGCGGTCTCGAAGCTCGTCCTGCCGAGCATCATCCCCGGCTTCCTGGCGGCTTACCCCGACATCGTCGTCGAGGTGCTGGCCGAGGAAAGCTTCGTCGACCTGATCGCCGCCGGCTGCGACGCCGGCGTGCGCTACGACGAGCGTCTCGAGCAGGACATGGTGGCGGTGCCGATCGGGCCTCGCGTCCAACGCTTCGCGCTCGGCGCGGCACCCGCCTATCTCGACAGGCGCGGCCGGCCCTCGCATCCGCGCGACCTGCTCGACCACGCCTGCCTGCGCGGCCGTTTCCCGAGCGGCGCGACCATCGTCTGGGAGCTCGAGCGCGGAGACGAGGTGATCCGCATCGAGCCGCAGGGACCGCTGCTGGTCAGCATCGGCACCGCGACCGATCTCGCGGTGGAGGCGGCGCTCGCCGGCGTCGGGGTGATCGGCCTCTTCGAAGACTGGCTGAGGCCCCATTTCGCCAGCGGACGCCTGGAGCCCGTCCTGGAGGCGTGGTGGCAGCGGTTCTCCGGCCCGTTCCTCTATTATCCCGGCCGCCGCCTCGTACCGACGCCGCTTCGGGCCTTCATCGACTACGTGCGATCGACCGGCAGCGACCGCTGACGCGGCCGCATCGACCCTCCGCCTTGGAAAAGCGTCGGTCCTCTGCGATAGCCGGCGCAGCGCGGCGCGCAGCGGGAGGACGATTCGAACATGACGGCGACAAGCCCGGCCTCCGCCCGGCCATCAGGACGAACCGCTGCGGTTTCGGCAGCGCTTGCCCGCCAGGCGCCGCTCGTCGGGGGCTTCGTCCTGCTGTTGCTCGTCGCGAGCGCGTCCATCTTCCTCGTCGTTACCAACCATCGATTCGCCGACGGCGTCTCGCACACGCTCCAGGTCCGCACGACGGGCTACCGCCTCCTGACCCTCGTGCAGGACGCCGAGACGGGCGAGCGCGGGTTTCTCCTGACGGGCAACAAGGATTACCTGCGGCCCTACGAGATCGGCCGCGTCGAGGCGCCGAAAGCGCTCGCCGACCTGCGCGACCTCGTCGCCGACAGCGAGACGCAGACGGCGTCCCTGAAGCCGCTCGAGACGGCACTGCACGGCAAGCTGGACGACCTTTCGCTGACCGTCGGTCTCGGGCTCGAAGGCAAGCGCGACGTCGCGCTGAAGCATGTCAATCTCAACATCGGCAACGACCTGATGCAGCAGGTGCGCGACGCGATCGGCGCGATCGAGGCCGAGGAGATCCGCAAGGAGGATGCGCAATCCGCCGTCCTCGAGACCAACAATCGCATGCTGGCCGGCGCCTCGCTGATCGGCATCGTGGTCGTCCTCGCGCTCTCGGCCTATGCGATCTCCTCGGCCGGCCGGTCCACCAGGCGCATCCTCGCCGCGCAGGACGCGCTGCGCGACACCAACGAGAACCTCGAGGCGATCGTCGCCGACCGCGTCAGCGAGCTGCAGAACGCCAATGAGGAGATCCAGCGCTTCGCCTATATCGTCAGCCACGACCTGCGCGCGCCCCTCGTCAACGTGATGGGCTTCACGAGCGAGCTCGACGCCGCGCGTGCCGACATTGCGCAGTTCCTGGCGGACGTCGAGCGCGAGGCGCCGGCGCTCGTCACCGCGGATCGACGCGCGACGATCCTCACCGACCTGCCCGAGGCGCTCGGCTTCATCCGCTCCTCGACGGCCAAGATGGACCGGCTGATCAACGCCATCCTCAAGCTGTCGCGCGAGGGACGCCGCGTCCTGACCCCGGAGGAGATCGACCTTCGCGCGCTCGCCACGGCGCAGGGCGAGAGCCTGTCGCAGCAGCTCGAGAGCGCCGAGGCGAAGCTCGTCGTGGCCGAGGATCTGCCGAATCTCGTATCCGACAGGCTGGCGATCGAGCAGATCTTCGGCAACCTGATCGAGAATGCGGTCAAATATCTGAAGGCGGGGCGGCCCGGCCTGATCGAGGTCCGCGGACGCCGGCAGGGCGCCTACGTGCATTACGAGATCGAGGACAACGGCCGCGGCATCGACGCCAAGGACTACGAACGCGTCTTCGAGCTGTTCCGTCGCTCCGGCGAGCAGGACAAGCCCGGCGAGGGCATCGGCCTCGCCTATGTGCGTAACCTCGCCCGTCGGCTGGGCGGCAATGTTGCGGTCCGCTCGGAATTCGGCAAGGGTTCGACGTTCACCGTAACCCTGCCAGCTATCTTCGCGACCCGGCCGGCCAGAACGGTGCCGACCGCCAAGCAAGCTGCCACGGTACAGACGAGAGCTGCCTGATGTCCCAGATCCCCGTCGAAATCGTCATGATCGAGGACGACCCCGGTCATGCGCGATTGATCGAGAAGAACATCCGCCGCGCCGGCGTCAACAACGCCATCGTGCATTTCGAGAGCGGCACGGCGGCGCTGCGTCATCTGTTCGAGCCGGCGGTCCGCAACAACGGGCCGCTGCTCGTGCTGCTCGACCTCAACCTGCCCGACATGAGCGGCACGGACATCCTGGAGAAGATCAAGTCCGACGACCGCCTCAGGCACGCCCCCGTCGTGATCCTGACGACGACGGATGACCAGCGCGAGATCCAGCGCTGCTACGCGCTCGGCTGCAACGTCTACATTACGAAGCCCGTCGAGTACGAGACCTTCGCCACGGCGATCCGCCAGCTCGGTCTGTTCCTGTCCATCATGCAGGTGCCGGAACAGCCATGACGGACCGCCGGGCATGACCGAGAGCGCCGGCACGACGCGGCTGCTCTACATCGACGACGACGCGGCTCTGCGTCGTCTCGTGCAGCGCCAGCTGTCGCGCCAGGGCTACGAGGTCGTGCTCGCCGACGGCGGCGCCGAGGGGCTCGACCTCCTCCGCCGCGAGCGGTTCGACGCCGTCGCGCTCGACCATTTCATGCCAGGCAAGGAGGGCCTTGAGGTCCTCGCCGAGATCCAGCCGATGCCGGACCACCCTCCCGTCGTCTACGTCTCGGGGTCCGACGAAGGGCGCATCGCGATCGCCGCGCTCAAGGCCGGCGCTGCGGATTACGTGATCAAGGACGTCGGCGGCGTCTTCGTCGAGCTTCTGCAGAACGCCATCGACGGCGCCGTTGCGCAGGAGCGGCTGCGGCGCCAGAAGATCGATGCCGAACGCGAGATGCGCGAGGCGCGCGAGCGGGCGGAGGCGATGCTGCGCGAGGTCAATCATCGCGTCGCCAATTCGCTCGCGCTCGTCGGGTCGTTCGTCTTCCTGCAGCAGAAGGCGCTCGGCGCCGACCACGTCGAGGCGCGCGAGGCCCTGGCCGACGTGCAGGTCCGCATCAGCGCGATCGCCCAGATCCACCGCCGGCTCTACACGTCTGACGACATCTCGGTCATCGAGATGGACGCCTATCTGGCGGCGCTGATCGAGGAGCTGGGCACCGCGCTCCGCTCGCAGGGCACGATGCACCCGATCAGGCTGGAGGCGGAGCCGGTGCAGATGGCGACGGATCAGGCCGTGTCGCTCGGCGTGATCGTCACCGAGCTGGTGACCAACGCCTTCAAATACGCCTATCCGGTCGGCGAGCCCGGCGAGATCAGGGTGGCGCTGCGCCGCGAGCCGGAGGCGCTGTCGCTCGTCGTCGAGGACGACGGCGTCGGCATCGCCGCCGGCGCGCAGCCGAAGGGCACCGGTCTCGGCACGCGGATCGTCCGCGCCATGGTCGCAAGCCTCAAGGCCAGCCGCAGCGACGACCCGAGCCACCGCGGGACCCGCGTGATCATGTCGATCCCGACGATGGCGGCGTAAGCGTTTCTGGGCGTCTCGGCCTGAGACCGGCAAGGAAAAGGCGCCGGTCCTTTCGGAGCGGCGCCTCGATCTTGATCTACGCGGTCGCGTCGGGGCTTACGCCGCCTCGCCCACGTCGGCGGTATCGGCATCGCCGTCCTCGTCGGACTCGGCCTCGTCGGCCTTCGAGCGGCGCGGGCCCTTCTGCAGCTGGCCGTCGATCACCTTGAGCGCCTCGGTGTCGGTCAGCTTCTGCACCGCCGCGAGTTCGCGCGCCATCCGGTCGAGCGCCGCCTCGTAGAGCTGGCGCTCGGAGTACGACTGCTCGGGCTGCGCGTCGGAGCGGTAGAGGTCGCGCACGACCTCGGCGATCGCGACGAGGTCGCCGGAGTTGATCTTCGCCTCGTACTCCTGCGCGCGGCGCGACCACATCGTCCGCTTGACGCGGGCGCGGCCGGTCAGCGTGTCGAGCGCGCGCTTCATGATGGCGGTGTCGGCGAGCTTGCGCATGCCGACGCTCGCCGCCTTCGGCAGCGGCACCTTGAGGATCATCTTGTCCTTGATGAAGGACACGACGAACAGCTCCAGCTTGTAGCCGGCGACGACCTGCTCCTCGACGGCGACGATCTCGCCGACGCCATGCGCCGGATAGACGATGTATTCGCCGGTCTTGAAGGTCGGCGCCTTGCCGGTCGGCTTCGGCCGGGCGGCCAGCGTCGAGGGGCGCGGCGGCATCGGACGCACCGGAGCCGGCGCGGGCGGTGCGGGCACCTGGGCGGCCGGAGCCGCCTCGACGATCGTCTTCGCGTTGTTGTCGGCAGCCTGCTTGTCAGCCAATTGGACCACACCTTTCACAGCATCGACGTTTTCGGAGGCCGGCGCCGGCTTGACGGCCGACGTCATTTTCTTGCGCGCCGCGACGAAGGCGGCGGCCGCGTGACGCGTCGCGCTCGACTTGACCGGGCTCGGCTGAGCGGCGGCAGGCGTCGTCGCCGGCTTCGCGCCGCCGGTCGACGTCGCCGACTTGGCGGCACCTGCGCTTTTCGTCTTCGTGGTCGCCGTTGCGTCTGCGGCGTTCTTCTTCGTGGGCATCGTCGCCTTTCGCTCAGTCGGTGCGGCGGCCTTCGCGGCCGTCGTGTTGGTGGGTATCGAGTTGTCAGCCGTCTTCCCGGTCGGCACGGCTTTGGCCGAGGAGGTGTCGGCCCGCTTGTTGGCCGCGGGCTTTGGCGTAGCCGTGGACGCCGCGCCCTTGCTTGAAGCGGCCCGCGCGGCCGATGCGGGCGCCTTGGCGGCGGTCGTCTTGACCGCAGCCTTCGGGGACGCGGTGCCCTTCGATGCCGCGGCAGTGGACTTGCCGGCAGCGCTGCCTTTCGCGGCCTTCGGCGGGCTCTTGGCAGCTTGGCTACCGCGCGCGGCGGCCGGCTTCGCCGCCGTGGCGATCGTCGCCCGGGTCGCGCTCGTGCGCTTCACAGACGCGGCGGGCTGCGCCGCTGTCCGCGCTGCCGCTCTTGACGCGGCAGCTGGCTTGGCGGTACGCGACGAAGCCTTGCTGGAGCTCTTCGCGGCGCCGGTCTTGGCGGGCGTCGCGCCGGCGGAAGCTTTCGCGGCTGATCGGCTTGGAGCCGGCTTGGTCGCACCCGACTTCACAGCGGTCGACTTGGTCGAAGCGGCCACGGGCTTACGCACGACGGCCTTTGCGGCCTTGCGGTCCCGCGCGACGGGCTTGGTTCTGGGTGACATGCGCGCCACTCCTGAGATCGGACGTTCGCCGGAAGCGTGATCTGGGCGACGTGCCGCGAAGGCATCGAGTCACGTCGTGATCACGCCAATATGGGCGGCGCCGTTTACGGAAGTTCGACCGCCGTGCTGGCACCTCTATGAGCCGCACGGCAAACGGGCCGGACGGGTGAGGAGGTGTGCAGGATGTCGGTCATTAACTAACCGGTATCACACAATTGGCTGAAAATCAATGAATCCGGGCGTTTGCCGGGCAAGTCCCCAGCGAATAGTTAACGCCGGGGTTCGGAAAAACGCGAAATTGAACGCTCGGAAGGGCTCAGTCGCCTTCGCCGGGGTTGGGCGAGAAGAGCTCGAGCTTGCCCTCCTTGCCGTCCATCTCCTTGGCGTCCGGCAACGGATCGCGCTTCTTCGTCAAGTTCGGCCAGCTCTTGGCCATATCGAGGTTGAGCTTCAGCCAGTCCTCGAGGCCCTTCGACGTGTCGGGCTTGATCGCCTCGGCGGGGCATTCCGGCTCGCAGACGCCGCAGTCGATGCACT
>CAZZZM010000023.1:12179-22067 GCA_964658465.1 uncultured Nakamurella sp. | reverse complement strand
GACTAGTCGATCGACGCCGCCGGAGACCCGCCCTTGACCACCATGCTCGCCCGTCTCGCCGAACGCCGCGCCGAGGCCGAGGCCGGCGGCGGAGAGCGCCGCGTCGCGGCGCAGCACGAGAAGGGCAAGCTCACCGCCCGCGAGCGCATCGAGCTGCTCCTCGACGAGGGCTCGTTCGAGGAATTCGACATGTTCGTGCAGCACCGCGCGGTCGATTTCGGCATGGCGGCGCAGAAGATCCCGGGCGACGGCGTGGTGACGGGCTGGGGCACGATCTCGGGCCGCACGGTCTTCGTCTTCGCCAAGGACTTCACCGTCTTCGGCGGCTCGCTGTCGGAGACGCACGCGCAGAAGATCATGAAGATCCAGGACATGGCGCTGCGCAACCGCGCGCCGATCATCGGGCTCTTCGATGCCGGCGGCGCGCGCATTCAGGAGGGCGTGGCGGCGCTCGGCGGCTACGGCGAGGTCTTCCAGCGCAACGTGCTGGCGTCGGGCGTCGTGCCGCAGATCTCGGTGATCATGGGGCCGTGCGCGGGCGGCGACGTCTACTCGCCGGCGATGACCGACTTCATCTTCATGGTGAAGGGCACGAGCTACATGTTCGTCACCGGCCCCGACGTCGTGAAGACGGTGACGAACGAGACGGTGACGGCGGAAGAGCTCGGCGGCGCCTCGGTCCACACGGTGAAAAGCTCGATCGCCGACCGCGCCTACGAGAACGACGTCGAGGCGCTGCTGCAGGTGCGTCGGCTCGTCGACTTCCTGCCGGCGTCGAACGTCGCGCCGTCGCCGCAATGGCCGGCGCCGCTCGCGGAAGCCGACGACGTGTCGCTCGACACGCTCGTGCCAGAAAACGCCAACATGCCGTACGACATCAAGGAGCTGATCCACAAGGTCGCCGACGACGGCGACTTCTTCGAGATCCAAGAGGCGCACGCCCGCAACATCGTCGTCGGCTTCGGCCGCGTCGAGGGCCGCACTGTCGGTTTCGTCGCCAACCAGCCGGCCGTCCTCGCCGGCGTGCTCGATTCCGACGCGTCGCGCAAGGGCGCGCGCTTCGTCCGGTTCTGCGACTGTTTCTCGATCCCGATCGTCACCTTCGTCGACGTGCCCGGCTTCCTGCCCGGCGTGAGCCAGGAGTACGGCGGCCTCATCAAGCACGGCGCCAAGCTGCTCTTCGCCTATGCGGAGGCGACGGTGCCGAAGGTCACGCTGATCACGCGGAAGGCGTTCGGCGGGGCCTACGACGTCATGGCCTCGAAGCACCTGCGCGGCGACCTGAACCTCGCCTGGCCGACCGCGCAGATCGCCGTGATGGGCGCCAAGGGCGCGGTCGAGATCATCTTCCGCGCCGACCTCAAGGACGCCGACAAGATCGCGGCGAAGACCAAGGAATACGAGGACAATTTCCTGTCCCCGTTCGTTGCCGCCGAACGCGGCTACATCGACGAGGTCATCATGCCGTCGACGACGCGGCGGCGCATCGCCCGCGGGCTCGCGATGCTGCGCAACAAGACGCTCGAGAACCCGTGGAAGAAGCACGACAACATCCCGCTGTAAGGCGGGGCCGCCCGGGCTCCCTCAGGTGATCGAGCCGAACGCGTGCGAGGTCTGCTCGTAGATGTTCGCGTCGTAGTCGAGGACGCCTTCGACCTCGTGGATGGCCTTCAGCTTCTGCGCCAGCTCGGCGACGCGGCCGAATTCCTTCATCACCGGGACCGTGTCGTGCGGCACGCCGAGCATCTCGCACAGCGCCTCCGAGAAATGCGCGGCGTCCGAGCGCAGGCTCACGACCTCGAAGGCGGAGAGCGCCAGCAGGGATTGCGCGATCGCGGTCTTCTTCGGCAATTCGTCCGGGGTCGAACAGGACAATTGGCGCACGAGCGGGTTGTTCAAGGGCGCCAGCACCTCCTGCGGCGCGCGCCTGAACATGCGGCGGAGCGGCTCCTCCTCGAGTTCGGGCACTTCCGCGGCCAGAAAGTCCATCACGGGCTCGAAGGTGTAGGCGTCGCGCGGACCGAGCAGTTCCTTCGTCTTCGGCGTCGCGCTCTTCAGGATGATCAGCCGCTCGGCCAGTTCCTCGTACGGGTCGCGAAACAGCGCGACCGACTTGAAGCCGGTGTTGAGATAATATTCGACTGCCTTGATGAACAGGCGGCCGGATATGTAGGCCGAGTCGAGGTCGGCGATGCAGAACACCTGCTGCGAGGTCTCGTAACCGCGCCGGTCGATGCCGCGATACCAATATTGGAAACGGTCCTTCAGCGCATCGTCGATGCGCCAGAGCGGCAGGAGATGCGTCTCGAGCCGGAAGATCTTCTCCTTGATGAAGGTCGGTCGCGGCCGGCGATAGATCAGGAGACCCGTTTCGACGTCGATGAAGTCGAGGCCCTGCAGGTCGGCGACGCCCGGCAGCACGCTGTCGTTGATCACGAAGCCGCATTTGCCGGTCGCGTGGCGGCCGGCACCGATCAGTTCGGGCCGATCCTCGTTCGAGGACAGGACCGTGAGTTCGACGTCGTCGTTGAGGATGCGCACCGACGGCGTGCCGCCGCCTGAGTCCGGCACCACGTAGAGGCTGATCTCGTTGCCGTGGTCGTAATCGATGCTGAAGAGCATGAAGCATCCCTGCAGACGTCGCCCGCTGGCGCCGCCGGAGCGCATGGCGGCGCGCCACGTCGCCACGCCATAACAGCCGGCGCCGCGCGCGAGCAAGCCGGGCCCCACCGCGGGACGGCCCTCTTGTTCCCTGGGGGCGTTCCGCCTAACACACGGCCCGGGAAGGGGCGGCCATGTTCAAGAAGATCCTCATCGCCAACCGCGGCGAGATCGCCTGCCGGGTGATCAAGACCGCAAGGCGGATGGGAATCGCGACGGTCGCCGTCTATTCCGAGGCCGACCGCAGCGCGCTGCATGTCGCGATGGCCGACGAGGCGGTCGAGATCGGGCCGGCGGCGGCCGCGCAATCCTATCTCGACATCGCCCGCATCGTCGACGCCTGCAAGGCGACCGGCGCCGAAGCCGTGCATCCCGGCTACGGGTTCCTGTCCGAGCGCGCCGCCTTCGCGACCGCGCTGGCGGAGGCCGGCATCGTCTTCATCGGCCCGAACGCCAGGGCGATCGAGGCGATGGGCGACAAGATCACCTCGAAGAAGCTCGCCGCCGAGGCCGGCGTCTCGACCGTCCCGGGCCATCTCGGCGAGATCGCCGACGGCGACGAGGCGATCCGCATCGCCGACGAGATCGGCTATCCGGTGATGATCAAGGCCTCGGCCGGCGGCGGCGGCAAGGGCATGCGCATCGCCTACAAGGCCGAGGAGGTCGCCGAGGGCTTCGAGCGCTCGCGCTCGGAGGCGAAGTCGTCCTTCGGCGACGACCGCATCTTCATCGAGAAGTTCATCGAGAACCCGCGCCACATCGAGATCCAGGTGCTCGGCGACAAGCACGGGGCCTGCCTCTACCTCCACGAGCGCGAATGCTCGATCCAGCGTCGCAACCAGAAGGTCGTCGAGGAAGCGCCGTCGCCGCTGCTCGACGCCGAGACGCGTCGCAGGATGGGCGAGCAGGCGGTCGCGCTGGCCAAGGCGGTCGGCTACGATTCGGCCGGCACGGTCGAGTTCGTCGCCGGTCAGGACAAGAGCTTCTACTTCCTGGAGATGAACACGCGGCTCCAGGTCGAGCATCCGGTGACCGAGCTGATCACCGGCATCGACCTCGTCGAGCAGATGATCCTCGTCGCCGCCGGCGAGCCGCTCGACCTGACCCAGGACCGTGTGAGGCTGAACGGCTGGGCGATCGAGACGCGCGTCTACGCCGAGGACCCGGTGCGCGACTTCGTGCCGTCGACGGGGCGGCTCACCACCTTCGTGCCGCCGCCGCAGGGTCGGCAGGGCGATCGCATCGTGCGCGTCGACACCGGCGTCGTCGAGGGCGGCGAGATCTCGATCCACTACGATCCGATGATCGCCAAGCTCGTCACGCACGCGCCGGATCGCGCCAGTGCCATCGCCGCGCATGCCGAAGCGCTCGACCGCTTCGTGATCGACGGCATCCGCCACAACATCCCGTTCCTCGCCTCCATCATGGGCAAGCCGCGCTGGCAGGAGGGCGCGCTGTCGACCGGCTTTATCAAGGAGGAATATCCGGACGGCTTCGGCGTGCCGGCGCCTCGGGGCCTGCTCGCCGCGCGTTTCGTCGGCGTGGCGCTGGCGATCGACCGCGCGCTTGACGAGCGGCGCGGGGCGATCGCCGACGCGATCCGCCCGCACCGGCCCTACGGCGGCGCGCGCGCCGTGCTCATCGGCAAGGACCGCCACGACGTCGAGGTGAGCGCCGGCGACGATCTGGTCGTGCGCTTCGACGCCGGCGACGAGCTGCGCGTCGCAAGCCGGTGGCGGCCGGACGAGAAGGTTTGGATCGGCACCATCGACGGCACGCCGATCGCGGTGACGGCGCGGCCGATCCTCAACGGCTATGCGCTGTCGCACGCCGGCTTCGGCGCCGACGCGCGCGTCCTCACGCGCCGCCAGGCCGATCTCGCCGCGCTGATGCTGGAGCGCGAGGACGCCGACGACCAGAAGACGCTGCTCTGCCCGATGCCCGGCCTCGTGAAGAAGATCCACGTGAAGGAAGGCCAGGCGGTGAAGGCCGGCGAGCCGCTCTGCCTCGTCGAGGCGATGAAAATGGAAAACGTGCTTCGCGCCGAGCGCGACGTCACGGTGAAGTCGATCGAGGCGGCCGAGGGGGCGTCGCTGGCGGTCGACGCGCCGATCATGACGTTCGCTTGAGACGGTTTTCAGCACGCGATCGCGTCGACATGGTCGCTCTTCGCGTAGCCGAGGATGAGCTTGTCGCGCGTGACGAGCGGCACAGCGAGGCGTCGTGCTGTCGCGATCAGGAAGCGATCCGCCGGGTCGCGGTGCAAGGGGGCGGGCAGGGCGCATGACGCCAACGCGACCTCTGCGTCGAAACGTGTCTCGACGATTTTCGGCGATGTGAGGACTGCGCGGAACCACGCCGCAGGATCGGGAGAAAACTCCGGCGTCGAGCTTAGGCGCTTCTGGCCGAGGATGCCGATCTCCCAGGCGGAGACCGGCGAGACAAGGATGGCGCCCGCGTTATCTATCGCCTCGACGGCATCCGCGAGCATCACGTCGCCGTTGAAGAGATAGATCACCGCGCAGGTGTCGAGAAGCAGGCGCGCTGGCCGCACGCCCTCGAGGATCATTCGTGGACCCGACCGCTTTCGGCGTTCCCGATATCGTCGACGACTGGAGCCGTGAGGTCGAAACCGTCCGGCACGCGCACCGAGCCTCGCAAAGCGCCATGCAGCGAGGAACGTGGCGACCGGATGATCGCGACGACACGGCCGTCACGGGTGACGTCGACGCCTGACGTAGCGCCTGTTTCGAGGTCCTCGACGATCTTCGGCAAGCTCGCAGAGAGCTCGGAAATGTCGATGAGCTTGGGACCCTCGTCCATAAGCACTTGCCTCCGTGGCTGATGCTGACCCCGGAGTGCACGACTGTAAAGGGCCTCACTTACGAACTTGTGGTGCCTACGCCGCCTTCTTCACCGCGATCGCCGCCAGCGTCCGCAGGATCTGCCGCGTGCCCTCGAGCCGCGCCTTGGCGCTTTCGAAGTCGCGGACGAAGACGACCTTCATGTCGGGGCGCACCCTGGCGCTCGGACCCTGCTCCGAGACGAAGCGGACCAGCCCCTGCGGGTCGGCGAAGGAATTGTCGCGGAACGACAGGGTCACGCCCTTCGGCCCGGCATCGACCTTCTCGACATGCGCGCGCCGGCAGAGCGCCTTGATCGCCGTCAGCGTCATCAGCTGCTCGACTTCGGGCGGCAGCGGGCCGAACCGGTCGATCATCTCGGCGGCGAAGCCCTCGATCTCGGCGTCGCTCTCGAGCGTCGCCATGCGCCGGTAGAGCTGCACGCGCAGCGCCGGGTCCTCGATGTAATCCTCGGGAATCGTCACCGGCGTGCCGGTCTGGATCTGCGGCGACCAGGCTTCCTCCGGCGGCTCGTCCTCGATGCCGAGCTTCAAGGCCTCGATCGCCTCCTGCAGCATGTCCTGGTAGAGCTCGTAGCCGACCTCCTTGATGTGGCCGGACTGTTCGTCGCCCAACAGGTTGCCGGCGCCGCGGATGTCGAGATCGTGGCTGGCGAGCTGGAAGCCGGCCCCCAGCGTGTCGAGCGAGTCCAGCACCTTCAGCCGCTTCTCGGCTTGCGCCGTCACGGTCTTGTTGGCGGGCAGGGTCAAGAGCGCGTAGGCGCGCGTCTTCGAGCGGCCGACGCGGCCGCGCAGCTGGTAGAGCTGGGCGAGGCCGAACATGTCGGCGCGATGCACGACAAGCGTGTTGGCACGCGGGATGTCGAGGCCGGACTCGACGATCGAGGTCGAGAGCAGGATGTCGTACTGGCCTTCGTAGAAGGCCGACATCTTCTCTTCGAGCTCGGTCGGCGGCATCTGGCCGTGCGCGACCACCACCTTCGCCTCCGGCACGGCCTGGCGCAGGAAGGCGAGCGCGTCGTCGAGGTACTCGATGCGCGGGCAGACGTAGAAGCTCTGGCCGCCGCGATAGCGCTCGCGCAGCAGCGCCTCGCGCACCAGCAGGTCGTCGAAGGGCGAGACGAAGGTGCGCACCGCGAGTCGGTCGACCGGTGGCGTCGCGATGATCGAGAGATCGCGCACGCCGGTCATGGCGAGCTGCAGCGTGCGGGGGATCGGCGTCGCCGAGAGCGTCAGCACGTGCACCTCGGCGCGCAGGTTCTTCAGCCGCTCCTTGTGCTTGACGCCGAAGTGCTGCTCCTCGTCGACGATCACCAGCCCGAGGTCCTTGAACGACACGCCGGCGCCCAGCACCGCGTGCGTGCCGACGACGATGTCGATGTCGCCCGAGGCCGCGCCGGCCTTGGTGGCCCGCGCGTCGGCCGCCGTCACCATGCGCGAGAGCTGCCCCACCTTGATCGGCAGGTGGGCGAACCGCTCGGAGAAGTTCTTGTGGTGCTGGCGCGCGAGCAGGGTGGTCGGCGCGACGACCACCACCTGCTTGCCGTTGATCGCGCTGGCGAAGGCGGCGCGCATCGCCACCTCGGTCTTGCCGAAGCCGACGTCGCCGCAGATCAGCCGGTCCATCGGATGGCCGGAGGCGAGATCGTCGAGCGTCGCCTCGATCGCGCCTTCCTGGTCCTCCGTCTCGTCGTAGGGGAAGCCGGCGCAGAACTCGGCGTAGAGCCCGTCCGGCGGCACCAGCTTCGGCGCCGCCTTGGTGGCGCGCGCGGCGGCGATCTTGATCAGCCCGGCGGCCATCTCCAGCACGCGCTTGCGCATGCGCGCCTTGCGCTTCTGCCAGGAGGCGTTGCCGAGGCGGTCGAGCTGGACCTCGGTGTCTTCCGAGCCGTAGCGCGACAGCAGCTCGAGGTTTTCCACCGGCAGGTAGAGCTTGGCGCCCTCGGCGTAGTGCAGCTCGAGGCAGTCGTGGCGGACGCCGACGGCGTCGATGGCTTCCAAACCTTTGTAGCGGGCGATGCCGTGGTCGGCGTGGACGACGATGTCGCCGGCGGTCAGCGCGCCGATCTCGGTGAGGAAGTTCTGCGCGCGCTTGGCGTGCTTGCGCTTGCGCACGAGCCGGTCGCCGAGAATGTCCTGCTCGGACACCACGGCGATGTCGCCGGCCTCGAACCCCTGCTCGAGGCCGAAGACCGCGAGCGCCACCTTCTTCCGCTTGAAGTGCAGCGCGTGCGAGAGCGTCGAGACGAGCTCGGTCGCCCCGAGCCCATGGTCGGCGAGCACGCCGGCCATGCGCTCGCGCGAGCCGTCGGACCATGCGGCCAGGATGACGTGGCGGCCCTTGTCCATCAGCGCGCGCACATGCGCGGCGGCGGCCTCGAAGACGTTGGCCGCCTCGTCGGCGCGCTCGGGCGCGAAGGAGCGGCCGGCCTTGCCCTCGACGTCGACGACGAGACCGCGCCCCTCCGGCACCGCGTGCGCCGAGATCTGGACGATCGAGGAATGGTCGAGCCGCGCGAGCCAGGCCTTCTCGTCGAGGTAGAGCGCCTTGGGCTCGAGCGGCTTGTAGGAGGAGTTCTGCGGCGCCGCGTCGTAGGCGCTCTTGCGGGCGTCGTAATAGTCCTCGATCTGAGTCAGCCGCTCGCTCGCCGCCTCGCGGATCTGCGCGTCGAGGACGAGCGGCGCGTCGCCGGTGTAGGCGAACAGCGGATCGAGGTGGTCGTAGAAGAGCGGCAGCCAGTGCTCGAGCCCGGGGCTGCGCCGGCCTTCGCTGATCGCGTCGTAGAGGTTGTCGCCGCGCGTCTGGCCGCCGAACTTGCCGGTGTAGGCCTGCCGGAAGCGCTTGATCGCCTCCGTGGTGAGCTGCACCTCGCTCATCGGCACGAGGTCGAGCGCGCGAAGCTGGCCGATTGTGCGCTGCGTCTCGGGATCGAAGGTGCGGATCGATTCCAGCGTGTCGCCGAAGAAATCGAGGCGGATCGGCTCGGCGAGGGCAGGGGGGAAGAGATCGACGATGCCGCCGCGCACCGCGTAGTCGCCGGTGTCGCGCACGGTGGAATTGCGCGAATAGCCGTTGATCTCGAGCCACTGGACGAGCGCATCCATGTCGATCGCGTTGCCGGGCGCGGCCGAGAACGTGTCCTTGGCCACCTTGTCGAGCGGCGGCACGCGCTGGAGCACCGCGGCGACCGTGGTGGAGAGGATGCGCGGCCGCTCCTCGGACGAGCGCGAGCGGGCGAGCCGCGCCAGCGCCGTCATGCGACGTGCGGCGACCGAGGCGTTGGGCGAGACGCGGTCATAGGGCTGGCAGTCCCACGGCGGCAAGTCGATCAGCTCGATGTCGGGCGCGGCGAAGGCCAGCGCCTCGCCGAAGGCGCGGGCGCGGCGATCATCGCGCGCGACGTGCACGAAGACGACCGAGCGCTTTTCGGCCTCGCGGGCGAGCCCGCGCGCGAGGTCGGCGACGCAGAACGCGTCGAACCCCTCGGGCACATTGGACAGGGTGAGAGAGCCGCCCTTCTTGAGTTCGGCGACGGCGCGTTTGAGGTCGGTCACGGGTACTGCGGACGAGGTGGGAAGCCGCCTATGTGGCGCCGCCGCGCGGGAAAGTCGAGCGCGGCGCATTGCAGCGTACGCCGTGGGACGGCGATGACGTTCTCAGCGCCGGACCGTACACAGGGAGGCGGTGGCGAGGGCGGTCCACTTGCCATGGCTCGCGGGAACGTCTGGAGCTCCGGCAGGCGAGCCCCGATCGGCTCGCCCTACGCTCGAAAAACGCCCTCGCGCACGAAGCTCGTCAGCGGGGCGCGCGTGTTGGCCTTCGCCGGCTTCGCCTCGTCGGCGCGGTAGCGGCCGATCGCGACCATGCATTCGACGCGGTAGTCGTCGGGCACCTCGAGGTCGCGCGTCGCGCGGGCGACGTCGAAGCCGCCCATCGCATGCGCGGCCCAGCCGATCAGGCTCGCCTGTAGCGCCAGACAGGCCCAGGCGGCGCCGCTGTCGAAGGAATGCGAATAGCTCTCGACGGGCGGCCCTTCCTTCGGCTGGCGCGTGCGCTTCGAGACGATCGCGATCAGCACCGCCGTGTCGGCGACCCATCCCTTGTTGCCGGGCGAGATCGGGTCGAGGAAGCGCGGCCAGTCGGCGGAGTCGCGCTTGGCGTAGAGGAAGCGCCAGGGCTGCAGGTTCGAGGACGAAGGCGCCCAGCGCGCCGCCTCGAGGATGGTGAAGAGATCGGCGTCGGAGATGGCTTCGCCGGAGAAGCTGCGCGGCGACCAGCGGTCGAGAAAAAGGGGGGCGATCGGATGATCGGCCGTGCGGCCGTTGCTCGTCGTCATCTGCGGCTCCGGAGGGGGCCGCCATGA
>CAZZZM010000023.1:0-12079 GCA_964658465.1 uncultured Nakamurella sp. | reverse complement strand
ATCTTGGAACGCGTGTTCATGGTAGGCTCCGTTGGTTTGGTCCCGCCCGTTTCGAGCGTGGGGCCAACCTAGAGCCCACCGACTGAACGGCGGCGGAAGGCCGCGTTCAGCCAAGCTTCATTCGCGCGGCGACCAGACGCCGTAGCGCCACGGCGTGTACCAGCGCGCGGAGGGATCGAGCGACGGGGGCACCGGATCGAAGCCCGACGTGCCCCAGGGATGGCAGCGGCAGATGCGCGACAGACCGAGCCAGCCGCCGCGCCACAGCCCGAAGCGGGCGATCGCCTCGTCGGTGTAGGCGGAGCAGGTCGGCAGGTGGCGGCAATGCCGTCCGAGCAGGCTCGACAGGCTCAGCTGGTAGGCGCGGATCGCGCCGTGCGCCGCGAGGCGCGGCCAGGTCGATGGATGGAGACGAGACGCGACGGACGACATGAGCGAGTTTATTAAAAGAAGTTAAGTATAAGCCTAGGCCTATACCTGGAGACATTACAATCTATGCGGGTGCGCGTACCGCCGGAAACAGGACTTGAATCGGGCATTTTCATGCTTTCCCGCGGGGTGTTGCTGCCAAGTCATATCCTTTGGCAGCGTTCGCAGGCAGGGTCATCGTCGAGATTCCGTGATCGAAATCCCCCGAGGGCGCTGCCAATGAAATCGCTTCTTCTTGCCACCATCGGCCTCGCCCTCGGCGCCAGTGCCGCCGTCGCGGCCGATCTGCCGAGCCGCAGCGCGCCCCCGGTCTACGTGGCGCCGGTGATTCCCTTCAGCTGGACGGGCTTCGAAGCCGGACTGCATTCGGCCTACACGTTCGGCAGCAACAACAACGTCCGCACGACGGGCCCCGGCCCGCTGGCCGGCCGCCCGGCCTATCTCGACACCTACAAGGACGGCTCGTCCAACGTCGGTGCCGGCATCGGCTACAACTACCAGTTCACGCCGGGCACGGGCTTCGTCCTCGGCGCCAGCGTCGACGCCGACTACGTCGACCTGCACAAGAACGCCTTCGTTCTCGCCGGCGCCGGCAACTTCCAGACCCTCAGCCAGTACCATCAGCGCCTCGACGTGCTCGGCACGGCCAACGGCAAGGTCGGCTACGCCTTCGGTCACTTCCTGGTCTACGGCACCGGCGGCTTCGCGTTCGGCGATCCGGGCCTCGGCGGCGACTTCCTCACCAACGGCAACGTCGTCGCCTACGGCGGCAACAACGGCGGCCTCAAGGGCGGCTACGATTTCGGCGGCGGCGCCGAATACGCCATCCCGGTCGACAGCTTCATCAACAAGTTCTCGATCGAGCATTACATCGGCCTCGACAAGCTGCTCGGCACCTACACCACGACGCTGAAGGTCGAGTACATCCACTACGATCTCGGCAGCCAGTCGATCCACCTGAACGGCATCGGCGGCAACCCCGGCTACAACCTCAACTACCACACCGAGGGCAACCAGATCCGCGCCGGCCTGCTGTACTCGTTCCTCAGCGCGCCCGCCCCGGTCGTCGCCCGCTACTGAGCGATCGCGCACGTCCTGCGAAAAAGCCGGCCTCCAGGGCCGGCTTTTTTGCGCGTCAGGACTGCGCTCGGATCAGGCCGCGACGGGCTCGCCCTGGATCTCGCTCGCCGCCTGCGCCGCGGCCTCGAACGCCAGCAGCGTCGAGGCGTGGCGCGCCTTGAAGTCCCGCACCGGCTCGAGCACGGCGGCCTCGGCCCAGGTCCCGTCCGGCGGGGCGCCGTTCTGCTTCAGCATCGCGCGCACCCGGTCGCGGATCTCGCGCAGTTCGGCGGCGGTCGCGCCGATCACCTGCCGACCGACGATGGCGGCCGCCGCCTGGCCGAGCGCGCAGGCCTTCACGTCCTGCGCGTAATCCGACACCCGGCCGTCGGCCATGCTCAGGTCGACGATCACGGTCGAGCCGCAGAGCTTCGAATGCGCCCGCACGCTCGCCTGCGGCGACGCGAGGCGGCCGAGCCGCGGGATGTTGCCGGCCAGCTCGAGGATCCGCTGGTTGTAGATGTCGTTCAGCATGGGTGCGACGGGTTTCGTGACGTTCGAGAAGGCTTCCTATATAGGAGGCAGCGATGCGCCGGACGAGTTCGATTGACGCGTCGATGAGAGAGCGGCGGTCCGGTCGGGCCGGCGCTGACGTGTCATCTGGCCAACTGGAACATTCCCCCTTGGAGGCACCACGTGGACGATGTGGTTAAGACCTTGCGCGATCACCGGCTGGCGCGCCAGCCGGCCGCTCAATCGCCCGCACAGCAATCTTCCGCCCACAAACCTACCCGCGAAGAGGCCGAAGCGGCCGTCAGGACGCTGATCGGCTACATCGGCGACGATCCGGACCGCGAGGGCCTGCTCGACACGCCGCGACGCGTCGTTGCGGCCTACGACGAATTCTTCGGCGGCTACGCTGGCGATCCGGCCGAGGCGTTGACGCGGGTGTTCGCGGACGTGGCGGGCTACGACGATCTCATCGTCGTGCGCGACGTGCCGTTCGTCTCGCATTGCGAGCACCACATGGTGCCGTTCGTCGGTCGCGCGCATATCGCCTACTACCCGAGCAGCGAGGGCGTCGTCGGCCTGTCGAAGCTCGCGCGCCTCGTTGACGTCTTCGCCAAGCGCCTGCAGACGCAGGAGGCGCTGACGGCGCAGGTGCTGCAGGCGCTGGAGCTCAACCTGCGGCCGCGCGGCTGTGCCGTCATGATCGAGGCCGAGCACATGTGCATGTCGCTGCGCGGCGTCCGCAAGCACGGCTCGTCGACCGTGACGACGCGCTTCGCCGGCGTGTTCAAGACCGATCCCGCCGAGCAGGTCCGCTTCATGACCCTGGTGCGCCAGGGCCAGCGCGGCTGAGCGTGGGCGCCGACGCCGCGCGCGAGGAAGGCCTGGACTTCCTCCCGCGTTTCGATCGCGACGGGCTGCTGACCTGCGTCACGCTCGACGACGGCGACGGCAGCGTGCTGATGGTCGCGCACATGAATGCCGAGGCGCTCGACCGGACGCTTGAGACCGGTATCGCGCACTACTGGTCGCGTTCGCGCCAGAGCCTCTGGCGCAAGGGCGACACCTCCGGCCAGACCCAGCGCGTCGTCGAGATCAGGACCGATTGCGACCAGGACGCGCTGGTGATGCGCGTCGTGCCGGGCGGCGACGGCGGGGCGTGCCACACCGGGCGGCGCTCGTGCTTCTATCGCCGCGTCGCGCGCACGGACGGCCGGACGGTGCTGGCGATGGTCGCGTCTTGACGCTCGACGCCGTTCTGCCGAAACGCAAGGCGGCGCAACATCTTGCGGATCGAAGCGGAAGTCTCGTCTCGGGCGCGTCGCGACCGCGGATCGGGCTGGCGCTCGGCGGCGGCTCGGCGCGCGGCTGGGCGCATATCGGCATCGTCCGAGAGCTGCGCGCGGCCGGCGTGCCGATCGACGTCGTCGCCGGCACCTCGATCGGCGCCGTGGTCGGGGGCTGCGCCGCGGCCGGAAAGCTCGACGAGCTGGAGACCTTCGCGCGAAGCCTCAACCGCCGCCGCATGCTCGGTCTCATGGACATCTCGTTTGCCGGCAGCGCGCTGATCGGCGGGGCGCGGCTGCGCCGGCGCCTCTCGCACGATCTCGGTGCCCTGCGGATCGAGACGATGCCGATCCCGTTCGCGGCGGTCGCCACGGAGCTCGGCTCGGGCCGCGAGGTCTGCCTGCGCTCCGGCGAGCTCGTCGAGGCGGTGCGGGCCTCCTATGCGATGCCCGGCCTTTTCGAGCCGATCCGCATCGACGGCCGCTGGCTGTTCGACGGCGCGATGTCGAACCCCGTGCCGGTCTCGGTCTGCCGGCACCTCGGCGCCGAGTTCGTGATCGCCGTCTCGCTGACCTCCGATCTCGACGAATCGGCGGTCTCCGGGTCCGCGAGCCTGCTCGTCGACGAGCCGGAGGCGTCGGATGCGCCCGCCGGGCGGACCAAGCGGCGCCGACGGCTGCGCTTGGCGCGGCGCCGCCTGTTCGAGCGCCGCGTCGACGGCGCACCCGGCATCGCCAGCGTGATGATCAACGCGTTCTCGGTGGCGCAGGAGCGCATCTCGCGCGCCCGCCTCGCCTACGACGCGCCGGACGTCCTGATCCCGGCGCGGCTCGACAGCGTCGGCCTGTTCGACTTCCACCGTGCGGAAAAGCTCATCGCGCACGGGCGCCGCGTCGCCCGCGAGGCGCTGCCGGCAATCCGGGCGCGGCTGGCGCTCGTCGATGCGGGCGTCGCGGCGGAGCGCTCCGCTCAGTAGGTCGTCGAGATATACTCGCGGAGCGCCGACTGCTCGGCCTCCATCTGCTCGAGCCGGTACTTGATCGCGTCGCCGACCGAGACGATGCCGACGAGGCGCCCGTCGTCGCCGACCACCGGCATGTGGCGGAAGCGGCCGGCCGACATGCGGCGGGCGACGTCGATGACGCCGTCCTCCTCGGAGGCCGACTTCACCTCCTTGGTCATGAAGCCGGACACCGGCCTGTCCATCGCCTCGACGCCGTATTTCGCCAGCGTGCGGACGACGTCGCGCTCGGAGACGATGCCCTTCATCGCGCCGTCGACGTCGGCGATCACCAAAGCACCGATATGCTTCGTCGCGAGCACATCGATCACCTCGCGCATCGTGGCGTGAGGCTGTACCGTGGTGACGGTCCGCCCCTTACCTGCGAGGATCCGGGCTACGGTCATGCCAGCCTCCCTTCTCGCACCGCTTGTCACAAGGGTGTCGTGTTCGGTGTATGAAGGATGCATCCGTGCCGAAGGGGGTTCAAGCGGGGTGGCGACCCGGGAACATCCCTCGATCGACGGGCAGCCGGCTGAAGTGGCGCAGAAACAAGCATCAAGGACGGTCGAGCATGACGAGCGAGATTGAGGACAGCGCAGCGCGCGTACGTCCCGAAGACATCGAGCATCGTGGCTTCGGCGCCGATCCTTCGCTGCGTTCGGACACCTCGCCGGCCGCCTCGATCGCGCTGATGGAGACGCTCGGCGAACTGGCCGAGCATCCCGATCAGCTGATGCAGTCGCCGCAGCGCTTCATCAACCGCGAGCTGTCCTGGCTCGAGTTCAACCGCCGCGTCCTGCAGGAGGCCTCGAACCGCAACCATCCGCTGCTCGAGCAGCTGCGCTTCCTGTCGATCTCGGCGAACAACCTCGACGAGTTCTTCATGGTCCGCGTCGCCGGCCTGCGCGGGCAGGTCCGCCAGGGCGTGACGACGCCGTCCGACGACGGGCACACGCCGGCCGAGCAGCTGATCAAGATCCGCGAGGGCGTCACGCGCCTCGCCGCCGAGCAGCAGCGCCGCTGGCGGGAATTGCGCGAGGAGCTGGCCAAGGTCGGCATCGTGCTCGCCGATCCCGGCGCCCTGTCGAAAGCCGACATGGCGTGGCTCGAGACGCATTTCACGACGCACATCTTCCCGGTGCTGACGCCGCTCGCGGTCGACCCGGCGCATCCGTTCCCATTCATCCCGAACTTCGGCTTCTCGATCGCGCTCGAGCTGGTCCGCCCCAACGACAACAAGCTTCTGAAGGCGCTGATCCGCCTGCCGTCGAAGATCGAGCGCTTCGTCCACCTGCCGCAGCAGGACGGTGGCCCGACGCGCTTCGTCTCGCTCGAGACGCTCGTCGGCCTGTTCACGCAGATGCTGTTCCCCGGCTATCTGCTCAAGGGCTCCGGCGCCTTCCGGGTCATCCGCGATTCCGACCTCGAGATCGAGGAAGAGGCGGAAGACCTCGTGCTGCTCTTCGAGTCGGCGCTGAAGCGGCGGCGTCGCGGTTCGGTGATCCGACTTGAGTACGACAGCCTGATGCCGGCGGCGCTGCGCACCTTCGTCGCCGAGGAGCTCGGCGTGGTCCACGACGAGACCTTCGTCCTCGACGGCATGCTCGCCCTGAACGAGCTCTCAGAGATCGTCTCGCTCGACCGGCCGGAGCTCAAGTTCAAGCCCTACAACCCGCGCTTTCCCGAGCGCATCCGCGACAACGGCGGCGACTGCTTCCTGGCGATCCGCCAGAAGGACGTTGTCGTCCACCACCCCTACGAATCCTTCGACGTCGTCGTGCAGTACCTGAAGCAGGCGGCGCGCGATCCGAACGTCGTGGCGATCAAGCAGACCCTCTACCGGACCTCATCCGACTCGCCGATCGTCGGCGCGCTGATCGAGGCCGCGGAAGCCGGCAAGTCGGTGACCGCGCTCGTCGAGCTGAAGGCCCGTTTCGACGAGGAGGCCAACATCCGCTGGGCGCGCGATCTCGAGCGCGCCGGCGCGCAGGTCGTGTTCGGCTTCATCGAGCTGAAGACGCACGGCAAGCTGTCGATGGTGGTGCGCCGCGAGGGCCATTCGCTCATCACCTACTGCCACATCGGCACCGGCAATTATCATCCGAACACAGCCAAGATTTACACCGACGTCTCGTTCTTCACAGCGGACCCGGCGATCGGGCGCGACGTGTCGCGGGTGTTCAACTTCATCACCGGCTACGCCGAGCCCGACGGGCTCGAGCGCCTGGCGATGTCGCCGGTGTCGCTGCGCGAGCGCTTCCTGCAGAACCTCGAGTCGGAGGTCGCCTTCGCCCGCGCCGGCAAGAAGGGCAGCGTCTGGCTGAAGTGCAACTCGCTGGTCGATCCCGGCATCATCGACGCCCTCTACCGCGCCAGCCAGGCCGGCGTGCAGATCGACTGCATCGTGCGCGGCATCTGCTGCCTGCGCCCCGGCGTGCCGGGCCTGTCGGAGAACATCCGCGTCAAGTCGATCATCGGCCGCTTCCTCGAGCACGCGCGCATCTATTGCTTCGGCAACGGCCACGCGCTGCCGCACCCCAAGGCACTTGTCTACATCTCGTCGGCCGACCTCATGCAGCGCAACCTCGACCGTCGCGTCGAGATCATGCTACCGGTCCTGAACCCGACGGTGCATGAGCAGGTGCTCGATCAGATCATGGTGGCCAATCTTCTCGACAACCAGCAATCGTACCGCGTCTCGCCCGACGGCTCGTCGACGCGGATCGTGCCACCGGCGAGCGAGGAGCCCTTCAACGCGCATTCCTACTTCATGACCAACCCGAGCCTTTCGGGGCGCGGCAAGAGCCTGAAGGAAAACTCCCCGCGCACCTTGTTGAAACGGCTTGAAGCGCTCTGAACGCATGACCTCGAACGCGCATTCGGCTGCGCACGGTAACTCCTCCGCGGTCGCGATTCTTCCGGTCGCGCCGCATCCCGTCGCGATCATCGACATCGGATCGAACTCGGTCCGCCTCGTCACCTACGACAATCTCGACCGCGCCCCGATCCCGTCCTTCAACGAGAAGGCGTTGTGCGCGCTGGGCAACGGCGTCGTCACGACCGGCAAGCTCGCCAAGTCGGGCATCGAGAAGGCGCTGGCGGCGCTGAAGCGCTTCCGCGCGCTCACCGAGATCCTCGGCATCGAGGACGTGCGGGTGATCGCCACGGCGGCGGCGCGCGACGCCTCGAACGGCCCGGAATTCCTCGCGGCGGCCAAGGCGGCGCTCGGCGGCCGCGAGATCTCGCTGCTGTCCGGCGCGCGCGAGGCGCGTCTGTCGGCGCTCGGCGTGCTCTCCGGCATCCATGCGCCCGACGGCGTCGTCGGCGACATGGGCGGCGGTTCGCTCGAGCTGATCGACGTCAAGGGCGAGCGGATCGGCACCGGCACCAGCCTGCCCCTCGGCGGCCTCGCCCTGATGGATGCCTCCGGCCGCTCGCCGAAGGCCGCCGCCAAGATCGTGCGCGAGGCGCTGGCCCGCTGCGACGCCCTCGATGCCCTGCAGGGCCGGACCTTCTATGCCGTCGGCGGCACCTGGCGCGCGCTCGCCAAGCTGCACATGGGCCAGCGCGACTATCAGCTCATGGTGATGCACGGCTATGCGATGCCGGCGCGCGAGGCCGCCGATCTGGTTGATCTCGTCGAGCGCGTCGACCCCGGCTCGTTCCTGGCGATCGATTCTGTCGCCGCCGCCCGCCGTCCGCTGCTGGCCTACGGCGCCGTCGTGCTCGACGAGCTGATCCGCCGCGCCAAGCCGAAAGACGTCATCATCTCGACCTACGGCGTGCGTGAAGGCCTGCTGCACGAAGGGCTCGGCCCGGCGCAGCGCAGCGCCGATCCGCTGATTGTCGCCGCGCAGAAGCTGAACCGGTTGCTGTCGCGCGCGCCGACCTACGCGGACGAGCTGATCGACTGGAGCCACGACGCCCTCGAATCCGCGGGCATCGCGGAATCGGTGGACGACCGGCGGCTGCGCGAGGCGTCCTGCTATCTCTCCGAGGTGAACTGGCGCGCGCACCCGGATTATCGCGGCGTGCAGAGCTTCAACCTCGTCTCCTCGGCGATCCTGCCGGGCGTCGACCATGTCGGGCGGTCGTTCCTCTCGCTCGTCGCGACGCTGCGCTACGTCGGCCTCGACGAGGAGGCCGCCGTCCAGGTCAGGAGCCTGATGCCGCAGCGGATGATCGAGCGCGCCTCGCTCGTCGGCGCGGCGTTCCGGGTCGCCTCGGTGCTCTCGGCCGGCATGCCCGGCGTGCTCGGCAGCGCCCCCTTGACCGTGACGCGCACGAAGGTGGTCCTGACGATACCCGCGCCGATCGCCGACCTCGCGAACGACCGCCTGGTCGGCCGCGTGAAGGCGGTCGCGAAATTGTTGGGGCGCGAGGCGGCGATCGAGGTGGGGTGAGCGCGCCCCGCTCGCGGGCGGCGACGGGTCGGGCGGCTATTCCGGCGCGTTGGCGTCCTGCCACTCCAGCGTCACCACCTTGCCGCGCTCGAGCGTCAGCGCCAGGCGGCCGTGCTTCAATTCGAGCGCCTTGAGGCCGAACAGATCGCGGCGCCAGCCGGTGAGCGCGCCGACATCGGCCCTGTCGTCGAGGGCGATCGCCTCGAGATCCTCGGTCGTCGCGATCATCTTCGGGGCGACGCCGTGGCTCTCCGAGACCTGGCGCAGCAGCACCTTCAGCAGCTCGACCGTCGCGCCGCCGCCCTGCTGGCGCCGGTCGCGATCGATCTTCGGCAGCGTCTTCGGGTCGCGCGCCAGGCCGCGCTGGATCGCCGCGACGATGTCGGTGCCGGCCTTCGAGCGCTCCATTCCCTTGGGGAAGGCGCGCAGCTCGCCGAGCGCGTCGATCGTCTTCGGCGCGGCGAGCGCCACCTCGATCATGATGTCGTCCTTGAGGATACGCGAGCGCGGCACGTCGCGCGCCTGCGCCTCGGCCTCGCGCCACGCCGCGACCTCCATCAGCACCGCGAGGTCGCGCGGCTTGCGGGCGCGGTTGCGGAAGCGCTCCCAGGCGCGCTCGGGGTGCTGCTCGTAGGTCGCCGTCGCGGTCAGCGTGCCCATCTCGTCCGAGAGCCAGCCGACGCGCGAGGACGCCTCGAGCTTGGCGAGCAGGAACTTGTAGATCTCGCGCAGATGCGTGACGTCGGCGATCGCGTAGTCGATCTGCGCCTGCGACAGGGGGCGCCGCGACCAGTCGGTGAAGCGCGACGACTTGTCGAGGTGCGCCTTGGTGACCGTCTGCACGAGATCGGCATAGGAAATCTGGTCGCCGAAGCCGCAGACCATCGCCGCCACCTGCGTGTCGAACAGCGGCATCGGCACCAGCTTGGCGAGGTTCCAGAAGATCTCGACGTCCTGGCGCGCGGCGTGGAAGACCTTCACCACCTTGGGGTCGGCCATCAGCGCGAAGAGCGGCGCGAGGTCGATGCCGTCGGCAAGCGCGTCGACCGCCACGGCCTCGTCCTCGGAGGCCAGCTGGACGACGCAGAGTTTCGGCCAGAAGGTCGTCTCGCGGAGGAATTCCGTGTCGACCGTGATGTAGGGGTGGGCAGCGAGGCGGTGGCAGAGCTCCGTCAGGTCTTGCGTCGTCGTGATCAGGTTCATTCAGGCTTTCTGGTCGGCGGTCCCGCGCCGTGGGAGCGATGTCCGCGAGCCTATCGCCATCCGCCTGTCAAAACAATTTTGGTCGATATGGCCACCTCAGAGACCGTCGATCACCGTGCCGAGCGCCAGCGCCACATAGGCCGCGACCTCGAACCAGAAGGCGTTCGGCGACACGACGTCGATGTGGGTGTGCGTGCCGAGGAGGCCGAGCACGGCCAGCACAAGCGCGATGATCCATGTGAAATTATGAGGCTGCTTGGTGCGGAACGGCCAGCCGCGGGTGGTTCTGCGTGCGCGTGCCATCGTGAGGTCCCCCCGGATCGGCTCCCCTCGGCAAGCCGGCGGCAAGGTAGCCTCCGGGCCTCATTGCGACCACAGCCTTGAGGGATTAGACCCCGCGACGCAGCACGGGGCCGCGATGACTTCCCTCACTTCAGCGACTTCCGCACCGGCGACCGAGGCGTCGCCGCGCGCTGCCGGCACACGGCCGTTCGCCGGCTTCGAGTGGATGATCGCCGGCCGCTACCTGCGGGCGCGCCGCAAGTCCGGCTTCGTCTCGGTCATCGCGCTGATCTCGTTTCTCGGCATCACCGTCGGCGTCATGGTGCTGATCGTCGTGCTCTCGGTGATGAACGGCTTCCACAAGGAGCTGCTCGACAAGATCGTCGGGGTGAACGGCCACATCTTCCTGCAGGCGGCCGACAGCCCGCTCACCGACTACGACAAGGTCGCCGCCGAGACGCGCCGCGTGCCCGGCGTCGCGATGGCGGTCCCGATGGTGGAGGGCGCGGCCGGCGTCGCCTCGCAGTTCAACCAGTCGGGCGCGCTGGTGCGCGGCATCAGGGGGGCGGACCTCGCCGAGCTGCCGGGCATCAAGGGCCACGTGAAGAGCGGTACGCTCGACGGGTTCGATCAGTCCGGCGGCGTCGCGATCGGGCAGGGCCTCGCCGAGACCCTCAGCCTGCGCGTCGGCGATTCGATCTCGATCCTCACCGCCAACGGGCCGCAGACGCCGTTCGGCCGCACGCCGCGCATCAAGAGCTACCCGATCAAGGCGATCTTCCAGATCGGCATGGCGCAGTTCGACAACCTGTTCGTCTACATGCCGCTGCCGGAGGCGCAGCTGTTCTTCAACCGTACCGACGAGGCCACCGTCATCGAGGTGTTCCTGCAGAATCCGGACAACATCGACCAGGTGCGCCAGGCCGTCGATCTCGCCTCCTCGCGCCCGATGATCATGACCGACTGGCGCGAGCGCAACAAGACGTTCTTCGATGCGCTCACCGTCGAGCGCAACGTGATGTTCCTGATCGTGATGCTGATCGTGCTCGTCGCCGCGCTCAACATCATCTCCGGCATGGTGATGCTGGTGAAGGAGAAGGGATCCGACATCGCGATCCTGCGGACGATGGGCGCGACGCGCGGCGCGATCCTGCGCATCTTCCTCATCACCGGGACGGCGATCGGCTTCACCGGCACGTTCGCCGGCTTCGTCCTCGGGCTGCTGTTCGCCGAGAACATCGAGACGATCCGCTCGTGGCTCAACGCGATGCTGCACACCAACCTGTTCCCGGCCGAGCTGTACTTCCTCTCGAAGCTGCCGTCGGTGGTCGATCCGCGCGACGTGATCACCGTGGTCGGGATGACGCTGACGCTGTCGCTCCTCGCAACGCTCTATCCGGCGTGGCGGGCGGCGCGGCTCGATCCGGTCGAAGCGCTGCGCTACGGATGAGCGAGCCGGCGCTGACGCTCGACAAGGTCGAGCGCACCTACCAGCAGGCGGGCGCGCCGCTGCGCATCCTGCGCGGCGTGTCGTTCGAGCTGCAGCCGGGCCAGTCGGTGGCGCTGATCGCGCCGTCGGGCACCGGCAAGTCGACGCTGCTGCACGTCGCCGGCCTGCTGGAGAAGCCAGACGGCGGCGAGGTCTATGTCGGGCGCACGCCGACCTCGCGACTGGCGGACGGCGCGCGCACCGCGATGCGCCGCTCGGCGATCGGCTTCGTCTATCAGTTTCATCACCTGCTGCCGGAGTTCTCGGCGATCGAGAACATCGTCATGCCGCAGCTGATCGCCGGGCTCACGCGGCGCGAGGCCGAACGGCGGGCGGCCGAGCTGCTCGACTATCTCGGCCTCGCCGCGCGCGGCCATCACCGGCCGCCGGAGCTGTCGGGCGGCGAGCAGCAGC
>CAZZZM010000022.1:19723-22251 GCA_964658465.1 uncultured Nakamurella sp. | reverse complement strand
AGCCGGCCTGGGCGCGGGTGCATTATCCCAAGATCGACTTCCAGGACCTGTACTATTACGCGGCGCCGAAGACGGCGTCGGGCCCGAAGTCGCTCGAGGAGGTCGATCCCGAGCTGCTCAAGTACTACGAGAAGCTCGGCATCCCGCTGCATGAGCAGGAGCTGCTTGCCGGCGTCGAGGGCGCGGCCGAGAAGCGCAGTCGGGTCGCCGTCGACGCGGTGTTCGACTCGGTCTCGGTGGTCACGACCTTCAAGAAGGAGCTGGCCAAGGCCGGCGTCATCTTCTGCCCGATCTCGGAGGCGGTGCACACCCATCCCGAGCTGGTGAAGAAGTATCTCGGCTCGGTCGTGCCGACGTCGGACAATTACTACGCGACGCTGAACTCGGCGGTCTTCTCCGACGGGTCCTTCGTCTACATCCCGAAGGGCGTGAAGTGCCCGATGGAGCTGTCGACCTATTTCCGCATCAATGAGCAGAACACCGGCCAATTCGAGCGCACGCTGATCATCGCCGACGAGGGCAGCTACGTCTCCTACCTGGAAGGCTGCACGGCGCCGAAGCGCGACGAGAACCAGCTGCATGCCGCCGTCGTCGAGCTGATCACCCACGATGACGCCGAGATCAAATATTCGACGGTGCAGAACTGGTATCCCGGCGACGCCGAGGGCAAGGGCGGCATCTACAACTTCGTGACCAAGCGCGGCGACTGCCGCGGCAAGAACTCGAAGATCTCGTGGACGCAGGTCGAGACCGGCTCGGCGATCACCTGGAAGTACCCGTCCTGCATCCTGCGCGGCGACAATTCGCGTGGCGAGTTCTACTCGATCGCCATCTCGAACGGCCACCAGCAGGTCGATTCCGGGACCAAGATGATCCACCTCGGCAAGAACACGACGAGCCGCGTGATCTCCAAAGGCATCGCGGCGGGCAAGTCGGACAACACCTATCGCGGCCAGATCTCGGCGCACCGCAAGGCGACCAACGCGCGCAACTTCACCAATTGCGACTCGCTGCTGATCGGCAACGACTGCGGCGCCCACACGGTGCCCTACATCGAGGCGCGCAACGATTCGGCGCAGTTCGAGCACGAGGCGACGACGTCGAAGATCTCCGACGACCAGCTGTTCTATTGCCAGCAGCGCGGTCTGTCGGCGGAGGAGGCCACGGCGCTGATCGTCAACGGCTTCGTCCGCGACGTGCTGCAGCAGCTGCCGATGGAATTCGCCGTCGAGGCGCAGAAGCTGATCGCCATCTCGCTCGAGGGCAGCGTCGGCTGACGCTCGCTGCCTGCCGCCGTCATGGCTGGGCCTGTCCCGGCCATCCGCGCGGCGCCATTCCACCTCTCTCGACCGACCTGGCTGCGAACTCGCGGCAGGTGCGGCCGGGGCAAGCCCGGCCATGACGGGCAACAAGACGGACCACTCATGATCGAAATCAAGAACCTCACCGTCTCGATCGACGGCAACAAGATCCTCGACAACCTCAACCTCTCGGTGAAGGACGGCGAGGTCGCCGCCATCATGGGCCCGAACGGCACCGGCAAGTCGACGCTGGCCTATGTCGTCGCCGGCAAGTCCGACTACGAGGTCGAGTCGGGCGAGGTCCTCGTCGACGGCGAGAACATCCTCGAGATGGAGCCGGACGAGCGCGCCGCGAAGGGCGTGTTCCTGGCCTTTCAGTATCCGGTCGAGATCCCGGGCGTCGGCACGATGACCTTCCTCAAGGCGGCCCTCAACGCGCAGCGCAAGGCGCGCGGCGAGGACGAACTGACGACCCCGGGCTTCATGAAGCAGGTCAACGAAGCCGCCGACATGCTCGAAATCCGCCGCGAGATGCTGAAGCGCGCTCTCAACGTCGGCTTCTCCGGCGGCGAGAAGAAGCGCATGGACATCCTGCAGATGGCGCTGCTGCAGCCGCGCGTCGCGATCATGGACGAGACGGACTCGGGCCTCGACATCGACGCGATCCGCATCGTCGCCGACGGCGTCAACAAGCTGCGCGACGGCAAGCGCTCGTTCCTGCTCATCACGCACTACCAGCGCCTGCTCGACTACATCGTGCCGGATACCGTGCACGTCATGGCCGGCGGCAAGATCGCCCGCTCCGGCGGCAAGGAGCTGGCGCACGAGCTCGAGACGACCGGCTACCGCGACTTCGTCACCAAGACGGCGGCGGAGTAGGCGCATGGTCGCTCGCATCGTATCGTCCCGCACCGACGCCGAGGTCGCGCTCGCCGACGCCTATGGCGCCTTGAAGAGCAAGCTGCCCGGCAGCGAGGGCGTGCGTCATCTCCGCGACGACGCCTTCGGGGCCTTCGCCAAGGCGGGTCTGCCGAACCGCCGCCTCGAGGCCTGGCACTACACCGACCTCCGCGGCCTCGTGCCCAACGTCCCGCCGGTCGCCGCGAAGCCGGCGGACCACGCGCTCGCCGGCATCAACCAGGACTTGACCGGGCGCCCGGCGCTAGGGGGTGGCCGGCTGGTCATCGTCGACGGGACGTTCGTGCCGGCACTGTCCGACGCGCTGCC
>CAZZZM010000022.1:11285-19623 GCA_964658465.1 uncultured Nakamurella sp. | reverse complement strand
GACTCGTTCGCCTTGGTGACCGGGCAAGGCCTCGCCCGGCGCCAGCTGTTCATGAAGCTCAAGGGCAACGACTCGGTGACCGCGCTGCGCGGCGTCTCGCTTCTGCAGGGGCGCGAGCATGCCGACACGACGCTCGACGTCGTCCACGAAGGCACCGGCTGCGAGGGTCGCGAGACGTTTCGCGCCATCCTCGACGATGCCGCGACCGGCGTCTTCCAGGGCCGCATCCGCGTGCGCAAGGAGGCGCAGAAGACCGACGGCAAGATGATGAGCCGGGCGCTTCTGCTCTCCGACGAGGCGGCGATGTACAACAAGCCCGAGCTCGAGATCTTCGCCGACGACGTCGCCTGCGGCCACGGCGCCACTTGCGGCGGCCTCAACGCCGACCAATTGTTCTACCTGCAGGCGCGCGGCATCCCGAAGCCGGTGGCGGAGTCGCTGCTGCTCGAAGCTTTTGCTGCCGAATTGGCCGACGAGATCGGCCACGAGGCACTGACCGCCGGCTTCCGCGCCGAGATCGCCCATTGGCTCGACGAGCGTGCGCGGGCAGGTAAGGTGGGAGCGGGGTAGGGCTTTTCCTCCTCCCGCTTGCGGGAGCGACGCCCCTCATCCGACCCCGCTTTCGCGGGGCCACCTTCTTCCGCAAGCGGGAGAAGGAGAGACCGGAGCACGACGTGACCCACGAGATTCCAAAGGTGCACTACGACGTCGAGGCGATCCGCGCGGACTTTCCGGCGCTGTCGCTGGAGCCGTACGGCAAGAAGCTCGTCTACCTCGACAACGGCGCCTCCGCGCAGAAGCCGCGCCAGGTGATCGAGCGGATGACCCAGGCCTCGTATTACGAGTACGCCAACGTGCACCGCGGCCTGCACTATCTGGCGAACGCCGCGACCGACAATTACGAGGCGGCGCGCGAGAGCGTGCGCGCCTTCCTCAACGCCGGGTCGACCGAAGAGATCGTCTTCACCAAGTCGGCCACCGAGGCGATCAACCTCGTCGCGGCGAGCTTCGGGCAGGACCGCATCAAGCCGGGCGACGAGATCGTGCTGACGATCCTCGAGCACCACGCCAACATCGTGCCCTGGCATTTCCTGCGCGAGCACAAGGGCGCCGTCATCAAGTGGGTCGACTGCGACGACGACGGCGTCATCACCGCCGAGGACGTGGTCAAGGCGATCGG
The DNA here is from genome assembly GCA_964658465.1 of uncultured Nakamurella sp. Taxonomy (GTDB): domain Bacteria; phylum Pseudomonadota; class Alphaproteobacteria; order Rhizobiales; family Beijerinckiaceae; genus RH-AL1. The sequence continues at coordinate 18,443 of CAZZZM010000022.1, read as the reverse complement.
ACCGAAGACCAGGATGGTCGCGATCACCCACATGTCGAACGTCACCGGCACGGTGCTGCCGATCAAGGCGATCGTCGAGGCGGCGCACGCGCAGGGCGTGCCGGTGCTGGTCGACGGCTCGCAGGGCGCGGTGCATCTCGCGCCCGACATGCAGGACCTCGGCGCCGACTTCTACGTGATGACCGGCCACAAGCTCTACGGGCCGACCGGCATCGGCGTGCTCTACGCGCGGAAGCCGTGGCTCGAGAAGCTGCCGCCCTTCCTCGGCGGCGGCGAGATGATCGCCGAGGTGACGCGCGACGCCGTCACCTACAACGACCCGCCGCACCGCTTCGAGGCCGGCACGCCGCCGATCATCGAGGCGGTCGGCCTTGGCACGGCGCTGGACTACATGACCGGCATCGGCCGCGAGGCGATCGCCGCGCACGAGACGGCGCTGGGCGACTACGCGATGGAGCGCCTCGGCGCGATGAATTCGCTGAAGATCTTCGGCAAGGCGCCGGGCAAGGGCGCGATCGTCTCGTTCGAGATGAAGGGGGCGCACGCGCACGACGTCGCCACCATCATCGATCGCTCGGGCGTGGCGGTGCGCGCCGGCACCCATTGCGCGATGCCGCTGCTGTCCCGTTTCGGCGTCACCTCGACATGCCGCGCGTCCTTTGCCATGTACAACACGATGGAAGAGGTCGATCGCCTCGTCGAGGCCCTGCGCAAGGCCGAGGGCCTGTTCGCTTGAGGATATCTGGATGAGTGCCGCTCCCGAGACGCTCGAAGTCCCGAATGCGCCGAACTGGTCGTTCGACCCGGCGATCGCCGACGACGAGCGCACGCGCCTGCAGGACGAGGTGGTCGCCGCGCTGAAGACGGTCTACGACCCCGAGATCCCCTGCGACATCTACGAGCTCGGCCTGATCTACAAGGTCGACGTGCCCGAGAACCGGCTCGTCGCCGTGCAGATGACGCTGACGGCACCGGGCTGCCCGGTGGCCGGGGACATCGTCGCCTCGGTCGAGGAGGCGGTGGGCAGCGTCGGCGGCATGATGGGCGCCGAGGTCGACCTGGTGTTCGACCCGCCGTGGGACCAGGGCCGCATGTCGGACGAGGCGCGCATCTCGCTGGACATGTTCTAGCGGCGATCGGCGACTTGGAATAAAACCAGCTCGGTCGATCCGGACTTTATTGCGCCCGCTGGAGGGTCCATATTCAGCTCTTCAGGAGAACCCCATGGCTCGTTCCCGTTTCGCCGTGATGTCGATGACCGAGTCCGCCGCCGAGCGGGCGCGCAACCTCATCGCCAATGCCGGCCGCCCGGTCGCCGGCCTGCGCATCGGCGTCAAGAACGGCGGCTGCGCCGGCATGTCGTACACAGTCGAGTTCGCCGACGAGAAGCAGCCTCTCGACGAGGTCGTCGAGGACAAGGGCGTCACCCTGCTCGTCGATTCGAAGGCGCTGATGTTTTTGCTCGGCACCACGCTCGATTTCGAGACGAGCAAGATCTCCTCGACCTTCACCTTCCGCAATCCCAACCAGATTTCCGCCTGCGGCTGCGGGGAATCGGTGTCGCTGAAGGCGGCGGAGATGCCGGCGGCGTGAGCCGTTCGGCCTAGAGCGACCGCCGTCCGCGCTCTGCCTCGACCCGGCCGATCGCGGCATGAGCCTTTCGACACGTATCGCCCACCACGCGAATTGGTCATCACCCCTCATCATTCCGGGGGGCGGCAACATTCGTTGCGTTCTCGTCACCGCCGTCGGCCGGCGGGGCGACCTCCCGCACGTCGGACGGCACGTCGGCTCCCATCGCCGATGACGAAGAGGGAGGATCGCATGACCACGGCCGACAATCTCGCCGGGGCCGTCCCGGACGGCCCGGCCATCGGCAAGATCGTGCTCGTCGCCGCGTCGGCGGCCATGGGGGGCTTTCTCTTCGGGTTCGACACGGCGGTGATCAACGGCGCCGTCGATGCCGTGAGGGAGTGGGCCGGCGTGAGTTCCGCGGTGCTCGGCTTCTCCGTCGCCAGCGCGCTGCTCGGCTCGGCCATCGGCGCCTGGTTCGCCGGACCGCTGGCCGACAGCCACGGGCGCATCATGGTGATGATCCTCGCTGCCATCATCTTCTTCGTCAGCTCGATCGGGACCGGGCTCGCGTCCAACATCGTCATGCTGACCGGCTTCCGCGTCCTCGGCGGCACCGCCATCGGCGCCGCCAGCGTCATCGCGCCCGCCTACATCGCCGAGGTCTCGCCGGCGGCGTTCCGCGGCCGCCTCGGCTCGCTGCAGCAGCTGGCCATCGTCTTCGGCATCTTCGTCGCGCTGCTTTGCGACTATGCGCTCGCCAAGACCTCCGGCGGGCCCGACAAGCCGCTCTGGTTCGGCCTGGAGGCCTGGCGCTGGATGTTCATCTCGGCGGCGCTTCCCGCGGTAGTCTACGCCCTGCTCGCGCTGATGATCCCGGAATCGCCGCGATATCTCGTTCGCAAGAACCGCCTCGTCGAGGCCGCCAACGTCCTGCGGCGCTTCGTCGGCAACAATCCGCCGCCCGAGGAGAAGATCGCCGAGATCAGGGAGAGCATCGGGGAGGAGCGCCACCAGAGCCTCAAGGATCTGGCCGGCCCGTCTTTCGGGCTGCTGCCGATCGTCTGGGTCGGCATTCTCCTCTCCGTGTTCCAGCAGTTCGTCGGCATCAACGTCATCTTCTACTACTCGTCGACGCTGTGGCATGCGGTCGGCTTCACGCCGGACGATTCGCTCGCCATCACGGTCTTCACGTCGGTCACCAACATCCTCGTGACGCTCGTGGCGATCGCCAGCGTCGACAGGTTCGGACGCAAGCCCCTCCTGGTGATCGGCTCGATCGGCATGGCCGTGACGCTCGGGACGATGGCCTATATCTTCGGCACCTCGCCGCTCGATCCGACCACGCACCAGCCCGTTTTGTCCCCAACGGCCGGGCATGTCGCGATCGTCGCCGCGAACCTCTACGTGGTCTTCTTCGGCATGAGCTGGGGACCGGTGGTCTGGGTGCTGCTCGGCGAGATGTTCAACAACCGCATCCGCGCCTACGCGCTCGCGGTCGCCGCCGCGGCGCAATGGGTCGCGAACTTCATCGTGTCGCAGACCTTCCCGACGCTCGCCGACCTAAGTCTCGGGTTCGCCTACGGCCTCTACGCGATCATGGCGGTCGCATCGCTCGTCTTCGTGATCGCCAAGGTCAAGGAGACGCGCGGGATCGAGCTCGAAGCGATGGAGTAAGGTCCGCGCCCCGCCTCCAGGCCTCGGGGGCGCGGCAGCGAGGTGCCGCCGCTCCGTGTCACGCCAGCGAGCGGGTCGCGATGTCGGCGACGTCGGGCGACAGCTTCTCGGTGCCGGCAACGCGCTCCAGCGCCGCGCGGGCGCGGTCGCGACGGCCGGCCTCGAGCGAGCGCCAGCTCTTGAACGACGACAGCAGGCGAGCGGCGACCTGCGCGTTGAAGCGGTCGAGCGCCACCACCATCTCGGCGACGAAGTCGAAGCCGGAGCCGTCGGCGGCGTTGAAGCGGGTCGGGTTGCCGGCGGCGAACGAGCCGATCAGCGCGCGCACGCGGTTCGGGTTTCGCAGCGAGAACGCCGGGTGCTCCATCAGCCGGCGGATGCGGTCGAGGACGTCGACGTCGGGCTGCACGGCCTGCAGCGCCAGCCACTTGTCGATGACGAGCGCGTCGTCGGCGAAGCTCTCGTAGAAGGCGGCGAGCGCCTCCTCGCGCGCGGCGCCCGGCATTTGCGCCAGCACGCTCAAAGCCGCGAGCTGATCGGTCATGTTGGTGGCAGACTTGAACTGCGCCTGGGCCAGCTCGACGCCGGCGAGGCGGTCGCCGGCCGCGAGGAGGTCCAGCGCGCCGTTGCGCAGGTTGCGCCGGCCGGCCGAGGCGGCATCCGGCGAGTACGCGCCGGTTTCCGCCAGCCGATCGTAGGTCGCGCGCAGCGGGTCGGCGAGCGCCAGGCCGAGGTCGGCGCGCGCGGCGTCGCGGGCGAGATGGATGGCGTCGGGATCGATGTCCTGCCCGATCTCGCGCGCCAGATCGGCTTCGCCTGGCAGCGCTAGGCCGAGCGCGGCGAAGGCGTGGTCGCTCTCCGCGTCGGCGAGGATGTTGCGCAGCACATCGGCGTAGGTCGGCTCGAAGAGAGCCGGCGCGCCGGCGCGGATCGCAGCGGTCGACCGCATCAGCAGCCGTACCGCCAGCGTCTGCGCCGCCTGCCAGCGATTGAACGAGTCGGTGTCGTGCGTCGCCAGGGCGACGAGGTCGGATTCGCTGAGCCCGGCTTCGAGCTTCACCGGCGCGGAGAAACCGCGCAGCAGTGAAGGTACCGGCCGCGACGCCAGGCCCGTAAAGGTCACGCTCCGCGACGGGCTCGACAGCACGAGCAGACCTCGCGCGCTTTCCTCCTCCGAGAGATCGGGCGAATGCGCCGCCACGGCCGCGCCGTCGGGGGCGACCAGCCCGAAGGCGATCGGGATGACGAACGGCTCCTTGCGATCCTGGCCGGGCGTCGGCGGGCAGCTCTGCGAGAGTTCGAGCGTCAAGGCGCCGGCCGCCTCGTCATAGCGGGCCTCGACCTCGACCTGGGGCGTGCCGGACTGGTGGTACCAGCGCGCGAACGGCGTAAGGTCGCGCCCCGAAGCGACCGCGAAGCACTGCAGGAAAACCTCGATCGTCGTCGCGGTGCCGTCGCAGCGCTCGAAGTAGAGATCCATGCCGCGGCGGAAGGCGTCGTCGCCGATCAGGACCTTCAGCATCCTGATGACTTCCGAGCCCTTCTCGTAGACGGTCGCCGTGTAGAAGTTGTTGATCTCGCGGTAGACCGAGGGGCGCACGTTGTGCGCCAGCGGGCCGGCATCCTCCGGGAATTGCGCGGCGCGCAGGTTGCGCACCTCGGCGATCCGGCGCACCGGGCGCGAGCGCATGTCGGCCGAAAATTCGTGGTCGCGGAAGACGGTCAGGCCTTCCTTGAGGCAGAGCTGGAACCAGTCGCGGCAGGTGACGCGGTTGCCGGTCCAGTTGTGGAAGTATTCGTGGGCGATCACCGTCTCGATGCCGGCATAGTCGCCGTCGGTGGCGGTGCGCGGCGAGGCCAGCACGTATTTGTCGTTGAAGACGTTGAGCCCCTTGTTCTCCATCGCGCCCATGTTGAAGTCGGAGACGGCGACGATGTTGAAGACGTCGAGATCGTACTCGCGCCCGTAGGTCTCCTCGTCCCAGCGCATCGAGCGCTTCAGCGCGTCCATCGCGTAGCCCGCGCGATCCTCCTTGCCGGGCTCGACGTAGATGCCAAGCGCGACGTCGCGCCCCGAGGCGGTGACGAAGCTGTCGCGCACGACGCCGAGGTCGCCGCCGACGAGCGCGAACAGGTAGCAGGGCTTCGGGTGCGGATCGTGCCAGATCGCGTAGTAGCGGCCGGTGCCCGCCACGTCGCCCGTCTCGACTAGATTGCCGTTGGAGAGCAGCACCGGCGCCTCGGCGCGGTCGGCCTCGATGCGGACGGTGTAGACGGACAGGACGTCCGGCCGATCGAGGAAGTAGGTGATGCGCCGGAACCCCTCCGCCTCGCACTGCGTGCAATAGGCCGTGCCCGAGCGATAGAGACCCATCAGCTCGAGATTCTGCGCGGGGTCGAGCCTCGTCTCGATCTCGAGCACGAATGCGCCCGGGGGCGGCGCGAAGAGCGTGAGCCCGTCGGGCGTCGCCGCATAGGTCTCGGCGGCGGGCTCGGCGCCGTCGAGCCGGAAGGCGACGAGGTCGAGCGCGTCGCCGTCGAGCGCGAGCGCGGCGCCGGGGCGACCGGCCGGGTTCGGATGGAGCGACAGCTTCGACGTGATGCGCGTCTCGTGTCGCGCCAATCGCACGTCGAGCTCGACCGTGTCGACGAGGTAGTCCGGCACGCGATAGTCGGCGAGGCGTACGGGTTGGGCTTGCTCGGTGCGCATCTTCGGTCTCGGTCGGGGATGGCAGGATAGTAGGCGGCGGCGACGCCACCGCAAGGGCGGGTGCCGCGGGGGCGCCGGGCGGCAAACCGGGAAACAACGGCCTTGCCTGAAAATGCCGGCTGGACGATAGTCCCTCGGCAGACCGCCGAAAAGCAAAACGTCCAAAGGCGATCTCGAAACGACATCAGGGAGATGCCTAAGGATGGTCGGCTTTCACATGAAGTCGCTTGGACTGGCGACGCTACTCGCGCTCGGCGTGGTGCAGGTCGCCGATGCGCACGGGCCGACGCGAAAGAAGGTCATCGAGTCGGTCACCGTGAACGCCCCGCCGGACAAGGTCTGGAAGGTGATGGGCAATTTCCAGGACATGAGCTGGCTCCCGGGCGTCAAGTCGACGACGGGCACGGGGGGCGACACGATCGATCCGAAGAACGACGACAACGAGGTCGCCAAGCGCACGATCACGCTCGCCAACGGCGGCGAGATCCATGAGGGTCTCTACAAGTACGACGCCGCCGAGCACACCTATTCCTATCGCATCGACAAGGTCGATCCGAAGGTGCTGCCGGTGAACGACTATTCCTCGACGATCTCGGTCGAGCCGGAGGACGGCGGCAAGTCGTCGAAGGTGACCTGGAAGGGCGCGTTCTACCGCGGCTACATGAACAACGATCCGCCGCCGGACATGGACGACGAGGCGTCGGTCGCCGCCGTCACCAAGGTCTACAAGGCCGGGCTCGAGAACCTGAAGAAGAAGGTCGAAGGCGCGAGCTGACGCCAGGGATCGTCGCGGGAGGGTCGGGAATGAAGCGCTTCGTCATCGTCGCCGCATCGCTCGCCCTCGCCGCGCCGGCGCTCTCGCAGGGCTGCGGCCCGACGCGGCTCAAGGTGACGGCGAGCGTGACGCTCGACGTCCCGCCGGCCAAGGCCTGGGCGATGGTCGGCCATTTCCACGACATGAGCTGGGATCGGCAGACGGTGGCGACATCGGGCGCCGGCGGCGACGTGCCGGAGAAGGCGGTCCGCACGCTCACGCTGAAGAACGGCGCCGTCCTCGGCGAGAGCCTCTACAAGTACGACGCCGACGCGATGAGCTATTCCTACCACATCGACAAGATCGACGTGGCGCGGCTGCCCGTCCAGAACGTCTCGGCGACCATCGAGGTGGTGCCCGACGGCGATGCCCGGAGCACCGTCCG
>CAZZZM010000022.1:7576-11185 GCA_964658465.1 uncultured Nakamurella sp. | reverse complement strand
GGGATCCTGCTCGCCGCTCCCGCCCGCGCCGACGAGGCGTGGATCACCAACCAGAACGGCGACAACGTCTCCGTCCTCGATCTCGCGACGCGGAAGGTCGCGGCGACGATCCCCGTCGGCGGCAAGCCCGCCGGCATCGCCATGGCGCACGACGGGCGCTTCGCCTGGGTCTCCTCGACGAACGGCAAGTACGTCTCGAAGATCGACTGCGCGACGCGCAAGATCGTCGGCCGCCTCGACTTGCCGGACGAGGCCGTCGGCATCGCGATCGGCCGCGACGACCGCTTCCTCTACGCGGTCGGCTTCTTCAAGGGGCTGCTCTTCAAGATCGACGCGGCCGCCATGACGATCGTCGCCACCGCGGAGGTCGGCGGCACGCCGTCCGGCATCGCGGTGACGCCCGACGGCGCGACGCTGGTCGTCACCAAGCGCGACGCCGATCAGATGGCCGAGATCGATGCGGAGAGCTTGAAGATCGAGGGCCTCGTCGGCGTCGGCCACCGGCCCTACGGCATCATCGTCGATCCGGATGGCAAGCGCGCCTACATGGCCGACGTCTACAGCGACGACGTCTCCGTGGTCGACCTCGCCGCGAAGACGCTGGTCGGGCGCGTGCCGACCGGCAAGCGCCCCTATGTCGTCGCGCTCGCCGGCGGCAAGGGCTTCGTCACCGACCAGTACGAAGGAAAGGTGCAGGTCTTCGACCTCGCAACGCTGAAGCCAGAGACGCGCGTCGCCACCGGCGATTATCCCGACGGCATCGAGGCGAGCTTCGACGGAAAGAGCGTCTACGTCGTCAACTGGGAGTCGGACACGGTCTCGCAGATCGACGTCGCCAGCCTGAAGGTCGTCGCCAGCATGGACGTCGGCGACAGCCCGCGGTCGTTCGGGACCTTCCTGCGCCGGACGCCGTAAATCTCCGCAGCGCCGTCCGTGCGCGCGCGATGGATCGCTCTGCGTCGACCCGCGTTAGCCGCGCGCCATTCCAACCATTTTCGGAGACGAACATGCGCTATCTGCACACGATGGTGCGCGTCGAGAACCTCGACCGCGCCCTCGATTTCTGGGTCAACAAGCTCGGGCTCGAAGAAGTCCGGCGGACCGACAACGAGAAGGGCAAGTTCACGCTCGTCTTCCTCGCCGCGCCGGACGACAGCGGTCGCGCCAAGGAAGAGCGCGCGCCCGAGGTCGAGCTGACCTACAATTGGGACCCCGAGCAGTACGACGGCGGTCGCAATTTCGGTCACCTCGCCTACGAGGTCGACGACATCTACGGTCTCTGCGACAAGCTCCAGAAGGCCGGCGTGACGATCAACCGGCCGCCGCGCGACGGCAAGATGGCCTTCGTCCGCTCGCCGGAGAACATCTCGATCGAGCTCTTGCAGAAGGGCGAGGCCAAGGCCGAGGCCGAGCCGTGGAAGTCGATGGGCAACACCGGCGTCTGGTAAAGCTCGGGGCGTGGCGACGAGTGTCGAGAGAGGACCAATGACCGCACAGGCCTGGTGGGACGCGATCGATCCGAGGCGTACCGCCTTCTTCCTCGACGTCGACGGCACGCTGCTCGGCTTCAGGGAGCGTCCGGAGGATGTCGTCGCCGATGCCGGGCTGCTCGACATCCTCACGCACCTGCGAGAGACGGCCGGTGGCGCGCTCGCGCTGGTCAGCGGCCGCCTGATCTCCGACCTCGACCGCATCGTCGCGCCGCTGGTCCTGCCGGCGGGCGGCGTGCACGGGGCCGAGATGCGCTTCGCCGACGGACGTCGCGAGGCGGCGGCGGGCACCGCCATCGCCAAGGTGGCGGAAGCGGCGGCGACGTTCGTCGTTGCGCATCCCGGCCTGCGGCTCGAGGACAAGGGCGGCGTTGCGCTCGCGCTGCACTACCGCCAGGCCACAGAGCGTCGCGAGGACGTACGCGCCTTCCTCGAGGCGGCCGTTCAGGACGAGGCGCTGACGATCCAGCACGGCAAGATGGTCGCCGAGGTGAAGCCGGCGGGCCGCCACAAGGGCAAGGCGATCGAGGCGCTTCTGGCTACGCCGCCCTTCGCCGGCCGCGTCCCGCTCTTCATGGGCGACGACCTCACCGACGAATACGGTTTCGAGACGGTCAATCGCCTCGGCGGCGTCTCGGTGAAGGTCGGCGACGCCGACGAGGCGACGAGTGCCATCCATCGTCTGACGGATACTTCGGCCGTGCGCGATTTTCTCGGCCACCTGCTGCAATCCAAATAGACCAAAGACTAGCTGTCGCCGTTACGCGTTTGTAACTAATGAATCACTCGCTCGTGATTTCAGTCGACGAAAGTTCTTGACCGTGACACGTTTCGGTCGGGTTCGCAGGCCATCCTCTGAAGGTCCGAAGCCACCCGCGTGAGACGCCTCAAGACGTCGCGCGGGCACGAGGAGGTTCGCCATGCTGATCGAGGAGATCATCCGCTCCTGCCGCAGCGAGACCGTCGCCGAAGCGGCGGTCGCGAGCATCGGCCCGGTTTTCGCCAACGACGTCGCCGCCGCGGCCGAGGCGCGCGGCCTCGGCGTCGGCGAGTTCACGTCCCGCTCGGTCCAGCGCTTCGCGCGGAAGGGCGCCGAGGGCGACATGCGTTCGGTCATCGCCGTGATGGACACGGCGCAGGAGCCGATCCTCGCGGGTCTCCATCGTATCCTATCGATCATGATCGGCGCCGGCGGGCGCGAGGACGATGTCTATGCACGCTCCGGCTGGGTGCCGCCGGAGGCCTATCGCAACGCCGAGATCCGCCGCGAGCGGCACGCGTAGATCGTACTCGAGAGAGCTTCTGCGTTTCCTCTCGCGGCAGCGGGGAAAGGCACCCTAGCGCCGTCCCAGCAGCCTTTTGGCCAGCGCCGCGAGCCGGGGATCGCGCTTGATCGCGCGTTTGGCGCGCTGCTTCGCGGCCAACGCGAGCATGAGGCCGCGGCCCGCGACCGACAGCGGGACGAACGTGTCGAACAGCGCGACCTCCTCGTCGCACAGCGCCGCCTTGTAGCGGGCCGCGCCGATGCCGAGGTCGAACCGCTGCAGTCCGTCGCGGCAGCATCTGGCGACGATGCGCTGCAGCAGCAGGTCGCCGGGGCTCGTCGCGGCGATCGCCGGGTCGGTGTCGAAGGCGTTGAACATTCCGCTCCATTGGCCCTGCCATGCGGCGCCGCCGTAGACGGCGATGATGCGCGAGCCGACCTCGAGCGCGTGCAATTCGATGCCGGGCCGTTCGCCTGCGCTCGCGGCGGCGATGAAGGCCGCCATCTCTTCGGCCTCGAAAGGGGAGGCGATGTTCTGCGCGCGAAAGCGCGCGTTGCGCAGCCGCAGGAAGGCCTCGAGCACGTCGCGCCGCTCGGCCGCGTTCGAGGCGATCACGTGCCTGACCGGCCCGAGCGCGGCGAGCTTCGCCTCCTTCTTGCGGAGCTTCTTGCGCGCGTCGCTCGACAGTTTCTCGGCAAACAATCGCTCGGCGTCGGCGGTCAGTGCCGTCGCGTAGGCGGCGCTGGGGCTCTCCTGGTGCGGCAGCGCCGCGAAAGGGCTGCCGCAGCCGCCCCAGGCCTGCGGCTGGTTGACGAGCACGAGGAGATCCGGCGCCTCGCGCGCCATCTCCCGGC
>CAZZZM010000022.1:2080-7476 GCA_964658465.1 uncultured Nakamurella sp. | reverse complement strand
GCGCGCGTCTGGTAGATCGAGCAGGGCGCGACCTGCTCGAGCTCGGCCCAGGCCGCCAGCACGGTCGCGGCCGTGGCGTGCACCTCGACGGTCTCGAACGCGCGCGCGACGCCGGCCGCCACCGCCGCATCGGCGGGGCGCAGGCGGGCCATCGTGGTTGCGTCGGGGCTGAACGCTCGCATAGGGCGACGCTAGCAACGAATGCTCAACGTCCTCTTGCGACGATCGGTTAAGGATTCGTACGGGCGGCCGGTGGGGCGGGGATGAAGCAGCAGGTGATCGGCGCGGGCTTTGCCGTCTTCCGGGCGACGCGCCTGCACAAGCCGCTGGCGCACTGGACGCGCGGGCAGGGCGCCATCCTCATGCTGCACCACGTGCGCCCGTGGGTGGACAGAGGTTTTGCGCCCAACCGCCTGCTCGAGGTGGAGCCGGCCTTCCTCGACGCCGCGCTGACGCGGATCAAGGCGCTCGGCTACGACCTCGTCTCGCTGGACGAGGCGCTCGATCGCATCGGCCGCGCCGACGCCAGGCCCTTCGTCGCGCTGACGTTCGACGACGGCTATATCGACACCGCGACGCAGGCGCTGCCGATCCTCGAGGCCCACGCGGCGCCGTTCACGCTCTACGTGACGACCGGCTTCGCCGAGCGCACGGCGCGGCTCTGGTGGGTCGAGCTGGAGGAGGCGATCCGCGCCCGCGACTCGATCGTGCTCGATGTCGGCGGCCGCCGCGTGTCGCTCCTGGCGCGCACCGACGACGAGAAGACGACCGCCTTCTCGATGCTCTACTGGATGCTGCGCGCCGGTCCCGAAGCGCGGCTGCTCGCCGACATCGCCACCCTTTCGGCACAGGCCGGGCTCGTCCCCTCGTCGATCCCGGAGCGGCTCTGCCTCGATTGGGACGGCATCGCCGCGCTGGCGCGCCACCCGCTCTGCACGATCGGCGTCCACACGCTGACGCATCCGATGCTCGCCAAGCACGACGACGATGTCGTACGCCACGAGCTGGCGGAGAGCCGCCGGCTGATCGAGATGCGGACGGGGCTGCCCGCCCGCCACCTCGCCTATCCCGTCGGCGACCAAACCTCCGCCGGCCCGCGCGACCACGCGATCGCCGCCGCGCTCGGCTTCGCCAGCGCCGTGACGACGCGGCCCGGCCTGATCTTCCCGGCGCATCGCGCGCATCCGACCGCGCTGCCGCGTCTCTCGGTCAACGGCCATTGGCAGAGCCTCGATGCGCTCGAAGTGCTGCTCTCGGGGGTGCCGTTCGCGCTGTGGAACAGGGGCCGGCGCGTGGTGGCGTAGGCGTGATATCCTGGCTGCATGACCGATGATCCGATCGCGACCGCCCTTGCGCAGGCCAGCACGGCGACGCTGACCACGGTGCTGCTCAAGAAGGGGCTGCGCAACGTCTGGCTGCGCGGCGCGCTGCCGCTGGCGCCCGGCGCCGCGCGCCGGGTCGGTCGAGCCTTCACGCTGCGCTTCGTGCCCGCGCGGGAAGATCTCGCGACGCCGGCCTCGTGGGCGTCGCCGCGCTCGACGCGGGCGGCGATCGAAGCCATGCCGGCCGGCGCGATCGCCGTCGTCGACGCGATGGGCGTGACCGACGCCGGCATCTTCGGCGACATCCTCTGCGCGCGCATGGCGAAGCGCGGCGTGGCCGCCCTCGTCACCGACGGCGTCTTGCGCGACCGCGCCGGCGTCGAGGCGAGCGGCCTGCCGGTGTGGTGCGCCGGCATCGCCGCACCGCCGTCGGTCGCCGGCCTGCATTTCGTAGGCTGGCAGGAGCCGATCGCCTGCGGCGGGGTCGCAGTGATGCCGGACGACTGGATCGTCGCCGACGACGATGGGGCCGTGGTCGTGCCGGCGGCGCTGGCGGACGAGGTCGCTGCGCTCGCGACCGAGCAGGAGCGGTTCGAGGCCTGGGTCGTGCGCGAGGTCGAGCGCGGCGTCCCGCTGCCGGGGCTGTACCCGCCCGACGAGGCGACGCGCCGGCGCTACGAGCAAAGCTTAGAGCCCGGGGCGGCCTGAAGACGGCACCCTGGCGGACTCGTCCGCGCTGCGCTCTTCGCGGAGCTTCGCGACAGCCGCTTACTCAGGCGAACCGGTACGGCACGAAGTCGCGACGGTCGGGGTCGACCAGCAGGGCGCGGTCGATCGGCGGCACGGCGCGTTGCGGGCACTCGTGGCGTTCGCAGATGCGGCAGCTGACGCCGATCGGCGTCACCGGCGCGGTCTTCAGGTCGAGATGGTCGGCGTAGACCACCTGCTTGGCGTGCGCGATCTCGCAGCCGATGCCGAGCGCGTAATGGCGCGCCGGCGCGAGGTGGCTGCCGCCGGTCTTCGTCACCGCGCGGGCGATGCAGAGGTAGCGCACGTTGTCCGGCATCTCGGCGATCTGGACGATGGTGCGGCCGCCCGCCTCGAAAGCCTCGTGCACGTTCCACAACGGGCAGGTGCCGCCGAAGCGCGCGAACTGGAAGCGCGTCGACGAGTGCCGCTTGATGATGTTGCCGGCCCGGTCGAAGCGGACGAAGTAGAACGGCACGCCCTTGGCGTTCGGCTTCTGCAACGTCGAGAAGCGATGGCCGACCTGCTCGAAGCTGGTGCCGAACATGAAGCAGAGCCGCTCCGCGTCGTAGCGCGACTTCTGCGCGGCATCGAGGAAGCGGTCGTAGGGCATCAGCAGCGCGCCGGCGAAATAATTGGCGAGCGCGAGGCGGGTGATGGCGGAGGCGTCCGGCGAGCGGAAGGCGGCAGAGGCGACGACCGCCTCGATTTCGTCCCCCTGCTCGAGCAGCGCGATCTGCTGCGCCATCAGGAAGCTCGCCGAGGCGGGATCGATGCCCTCGCGGATCCACAGCACCTTCGCCTTGCGGTCGAGCTGGCGCATGAAGCGCGAGTTCGGCTCGACGCCACGCTGCTCGATGCGGATCGCGTGGCTCTTGAATAGATAGCTCGCCAGCGTGTCGGGCCGCGCGGCGACGAGGCCGAAGGTCTGCTCGGCGAGGTCCTCGGCCGCCTCGTCGAGCTTCTCGAAGTAATTGCTGCGGTAGTGCAGGAAGTCGCGGACCTCCTCGTAGGGCAGCAGCACGCCCATCGGCCGCTCGGAGCGGTCCGAGGCGTAGACCTCGTCGATCGCGTGCAGCCGCTCGCCGGTCCGCCGGAAGGCGGTATGGAGATTCAGGAAGGCGTGCGCGAACCAGGGCGCGCTGGAGACGATTGTCTTCAGGTCCTGACCGTTCGGCACCAGGCCGGCGAAGACGGGATCGGCGATCGCCTCGCGCAGGTCGCTGACGATCTTCTCGGTGTCCTCCGCCGCGAACGCGTTGACGTCGAGCTGGAAGGTCTGCGCCAGCGCGAGCATGACCGGGGCGGTCAGCGGGCGCTGGTTGTTCTCGATCTGGTTGAGGTAGCTGGCCGAAATGCCGACGCGCTCGGCGAAGGTCAGCTGGTTCAGCCCGGCGCCTTCGCGGATCTGGCGGATCTTAGGACCGGCGAACAGCTTCTGGCGCATGCCGTAGTGTAACATTGCAAATTGAAATTGCAAATTCTTTGCAAAAGCACTCAATTGAGCCTGTCGATCGATCCATTTGTCGCTATCTGACTTAAGGAGGATAGGGAGGAAAGTTCATATGCCTTTCAAGAGCTTTGAAACCGCGACCATAGAAGTCGGCGGCAATGTCTCTTCGCTGATCGTCATCCACACCGCGCCGCTCATGCGTATGGGTATTGCGAGTGCGCTGCGTCTTTATGCGGGCCTTAACGGGAGGACGATCCACCAGGGCGGGAGCCTGGCGGAGGTTTCCAACGCGATCCGCGAGTCCGGCCGCGGCGCCATCATCATCGCCGACGTCGCGACCTGGACCGCGCTCGAGAAGGACACGACCGGCCTTCGCGACCACGTTCGCGAGACGCCGATCGCCGTTGCTCTGGTCGCTTGCGCCGACGAGAGCGCGCATCGCCTGCTGCAGCTGCGCGGAGTCCGGGGTGTCGTGAACCCCGAATGCGAGGCGCGCGAGCTTGAGCTGGCGATCGGCGAGATCGCCGACAACAAGACCTACTTCAAGCACGAGAACCGCTTGGCGCCGACCTCCGGCATGGCCAAGCTGTCGAGCCGTCAGGTCGAGATCCTCGAGCTGATGACCCGCGGCCTGCTCAACAAGCAGATCGCCTGGGAGCTCGGCGTCACCGAGGGCACGGTGAAGAGCCACGTTTCGGCGATCCTCGAGAAGCTTGGCTGCGACCGCCGCACGCAGGCCATCGCGGCCTTCCTCCAGAGCCTCGGCGTCGGCACGAGCGCCAACGGCTCGCGTCAGCTCAACGCCTGACGTCGGACCTCAGCTCGATCCAGCGAAGCCCCGCATCAGCGGGGCTTTGTCGTTTGCGGCTCGCGCGGCATCGGCCGCCAGCCCGGCGGCGCCAGCTCGAAGCCCTCGAAGCGGAAGCCCGGCGCGACGGTGCAGCCGACGAGCGTCCACGCGCCGAGGCTGACGGCGGTCTGCCAATGGCCGGCCGGCACCACGACCTGCGGCCGCTGCCCGGCGGCGATCTCCGGGCCGAGGTGGACGGCCGTCGCGTCGTGGCCGTTCGGGCTCGTCGTGATGACGAGCGGCGCGCCGGCGTGCCAGTGCCA
Source organism: uncultured Nakamurella sp. (assembly GCA_964658465.1). Classification (GTDB taxonomy): domain Bacteria; phylum Pseudomonadota; class Alphaproteobacteria; order Rhizobiales; family Beijerinckiaceae; genus RH-AL1. The sequence continues at coordinate 2,841 of CAZZZM010000022.1, read as the reverse complement.
GATCTCGACGGCATCGACGCGGTGCCATTCCGACACCTCGCCGACGTCGAGCAGGAAGAAGATCGCGGTCGAGGCGGCGCGGCCGTCGATCTCGCGCGGATCGCGGAAGGTCTCGCGGTACCAGCCGCCCTCGGGATGGCGCTCCAGTCCGAGGAGCGCGATGATCTCCTTGGCCGTCGTCATGCCAGCTTGAACCACAGCGTCGCGAAGCCGAGGAACGACGAATAGCCGACGACGTCGGTCACCGTCGTGACGAAGGCCGAGGAGGAGACGGCCGGGTCGACCTCGAAATATTCGAGCACCAGCGGGATGACGATCCCGCCGAGCGCACCGGCGACGAGGTTGGTCAGCATCGCGCCGGCGATGACGACCCCGAGGCCGTACTGGTGGAACCAGATCCACGCGCCGATGCCGGTGATGATGCCGAAGGCGATCCCGTTCAGCGCCCCGACCAGCAGCTCGCGGCCGATGACCCGCGCCGCGTTGAGCCGCGACAGCTCGCGGGTGGCGAGCGCGCGGATGACCACCGTCATCGTCTGCGTTGCGCCGTTGCCGCCCTGGCTCGCGACGATCGGCGCCAGCACGGCGAGCGCGACCATCTTCTGCAGCTGCCCGTTGAACGCGTCGAGCACCGACGAGGCGATGAAGGCGGTGGCGAGGTTGACGAGCAGCCACAGGAAGCGGCTGCGGGTGATCGCCCAGACGCGGTCGGACAGCGTCTCGTCGCCCGACACGCCGCCGAGCGCCTTGATCTCCTGGTC
>CAZZZM010000022.1:0-1980 GCA_964658465.1 uncultured Nakamurella sp. | reverse complement strand
ACCTCGTAGAACTGGTCGGGCAGGCTGTCGGCGTCTGAATCGCGCATCAGGTCGATGGCCTGGCTCACCGTCCAGAACGGCGGCACGGTCACGACCGTCGTCTGCATCAGGCGGCCGGCCGAGTTCTCCGGAAAGTCCAGCGAGCGCTTCAGCGCCGCCCGGTCCATCGGCGGCAGCGCCTCGAGGATCTCGGCCCGGTCCTCGGCATCGAGGTCTTCGAGCAGCGAGACCGCGTCGTCGCTCTCGAGATCCTGGACGTAGAGGGCCACCGCCGCGTTCGGCAGCTCCTCGATGATCTCGTCGCGGATGTTCTCGTCGACCTCGGTCAGCGCCGTGAAGTCGAAGTCGCGCCCCATGATCGCGATGAGCTCGGCGCGCAGGTCCGGTTCGAGCGCCTCGATCAGGCCGCCGAGATCGGCCTCGTGCATGTCGCCGACGAGGTCGAGCAGCGCCTCGCGATCGCGGGCATTGACCGCCGCCTCGACCGACGCGACGAACGCGGGCTTCAGCTTGCCGTCGCCGTCATGCGGGTCGCCGTCGCGCGGACCATGGTCGCGCGGGCCGGCGTCGAGCCGCACGTCGTCCTCCGGCCGTTCGTCGACGTCACTCATGGGAGATTCCGGCTCAGAAGCTTGCTGACGCCGGTCTTACGGGGCGGTGGGTGCCGAGGCAATCGAGCGCGGAGGCGTCCCGCGCGGAAATTCATGCGTATGAAAAGCGCGATGTCGAAGAAGGCGATGGTGCGGCCAAGAGGACTCGAACCTCCACCGGTCTCCCGACTAGCACCTCAAGCTAGCGCGTCTACCAATTCCGCCATGGCCGCGGAGCGGTGCGTCTAACAGGTCGCCCGAAGCGTGACAAGCAGGCTTATCCCGTCTTCCGCCGCGCGGGCGACGGTTTCAAACCCTCCGGCTTTTCAGCTCGTCGACGAGGACCCGCGCGTTCTCCGAATAGTCGACCGGCACCACGACGACATGGACGCCGCCGGCGGCGAAGGCGGAGTCCAGAGTGGGCGCGAGCGCGTCGACCGCGGCGACGCGATGGCCCGTCGCGCCGTAGGCGGCGGCGTAGGCCACGAAGTCGGGATTGCCGAAGGTCATGCCGTGGTCGGGAAAGCCGTCGACGGCCTGCTTCCAGCGGATCATCCCGTAGGCCTTGTCTTCGAGAATCAGCACGACGAGGTCGAGGTGCAGGCGGATCGCCGTCTCGAGCTCCTGGCTGTTCATCATGAAGCCGCCGTCGCCGCACACCGCCATCACGCGGCGCTCGGGATGGACGAGCTTGGCCATCATCGCCGACGGCAGGCCGGCGCCCATCGTCGCCAGCGCGTTGTCGAGAAGCAGCGTGTTGGCGACATGCGTGCGGTAGTTGCGGGCAAACCAGATCTTGTACATGCCGTTGTCGAGGCAGACGATGCCGGTCTCCGGCATCACCTTGCGGACGTCGTGGACGAGCCGCTGCGGCGTCACCGGGAAGCGCTCCTCCTCGGCGCGGTCGTTGATGTGCGAGAGGATGGTCTTGCGCAGCCCGGCCGCCTCGGGATCGTGCGCGACGCGGCCTTCGAGCAGATCGGCCAGGGCGAGCACGGTGGCGCGGATGTCGCCGACGACCTCGGCGTCGGGATGGAACACCTGCTCGACGTCGGCGGACGTGTAGCCGATGTGGATGACCTTCGAGCCACCGGCCACCTTGCCCATCAGGAATGGCGGCTTCTCGATCGTGTCGTGGCCGATCGAGACGATGAGGTCGGCGCGGTCGATCGCGTCGTGCACGTAGTCGCGCTCCGAAAGCGCGGCGGTGCCCATGTAGAGGTCGGAGACGCCGGTCACCGCGCCCTTGCCCATCTGCGTGTTGAAGAAGGGCAGGCCGGTGCGGCGGACGAAGGCCGACAGCGCCTCGTGCAGGCGCGGGCGGTTGCCGCCGGCGCCGATCATCACCAGCGGGCGCTGGGCGGCGCGGATCATCTCGGCGGCGCGCTGC
>CAZZZM010000021.1:19846-22402 GCA_964658465.1 uncultured Nakamurella sp. | reverse complement strand
GCGACCTCCTCGTGCCGGAAGCAGGTGACGAGGTGGTCGTTCACCAGGCCGCAGGCCTCCGCGAACGCGTAGACGATCGTCGGGCCGCAGAACTTGAAGCCGAGCCGCGTCAGCTCCTTCGAGATCGTCACCGAAAGCGGCGTCTGCGTCGGGATCTCGCCGCGCTCGCGCGCCGTCGTGCGAACCGGCGCGCCATCGTGGAAGTCCCAGAGAAGCTTCGAGAGCCCACCGTTTTCCTGCAGCGCGAGATAGGCTTGCGCGGAGGCGATCGTGCCGACGATCTTAGCGCGGTTGCGCACGATGCCGGCGTCGGCCAACAGCGCCTCGACCTTGGCGGCATCGTAGCGGGCGATGACCGCCGGCTCGAACCCGTCGAAGGCGCGGCGGAAGGCCTCGCGCTTGCGTAGGATGGTGATCCACGACAGGCCGGCCTGGAAGCCGTCGAGGATCAGCTTCTCGAACAGCGCGCGGTCGTCGTACTCCGGCACGCCCCATTCCTCGTCGTGATAGGCGACGTAGAGCGGGTCGATCCCGCACCACCAGCACCGGCAGCGCCCGTCGGCAGGCGGGGACGGCTCAGCCTTCGGCACGGCCGGTCGGCGGCGTGAGGTGGACCAGCACGCTGCCGGCGTGGACCGGCTGGCTCTCAGCCTCCGCCTCGGCGAGGCGGTCGAGGCGGACGCTGGCGAGGCCGTCGGAGCCGGCCAGCGAGGTCAGCGTGCCGATCTGCGCGGGGCCGGCGGTGAGCGCGGCGCCGACCTCGGGCGGCGCGCCGTCGAAGCGTGCCGTGGCGATGCGCTTGCGCGCCGAGTTGCGGTGATGCACGCGCGAGACGACCTCCTGGCCGACGTAGCAGCCCTTGTCGAAATCGACCCCGTGCAGCAGGTCGAGATTGGCATCGTGCACGAACGTGTCGCCGTAGACGAAATCGGCGCCCCCCTTCGGAATGCCGAGCGCGATGCGATGCGCCTCGTAGGCTCCCGCATCGTCGTCGAACATCGCCAGGACGTTTGCGTCGGCGACGATGCGCCAGCCGAGCTCGGGATGCCGGGGATCGCGGAACGTCGGCCCTGGCGTTTCGACAAGATCGCCGCCCCAGGCCGCGGCGACCGCGAGCTCCGGTTGCGGCGCGATCGTCACCTTGGCGCGCAGCTTGAACATATTGAGCTTCTTCGCCAGGGCCTCCACCTCGCTCGCCGGCGCGTCGAGCAGGAACCCGTCGGCGCGACGATAGACGAGGAAATCGACGAGCAGCTTGCCCTGCGGGGTCAGCAGCGCCGCATAGCGCGCTTCGCACGCGTGCATGCCGGCCAAGTTGCGCGTGACGAGCCGGTTGAGCAGCGCTTCGGCCTCCTCGCCGGACACGAGGAGCAGCGAGCGATCGGGCAGCAGGCTCACAGGCATCGGCTTTCGACTTTCCGCTTCGGCCCGGCTAGGAAGCGCGGCACAGGAGGCCCCATGCCCGCGACCTACGACCTTCTTCTCAAAGGCGCGACGCTCGTCAATCACGACGGCGTCGGCCCTCGCGATATAGGCATCAAGGACGGCAAGATCAGCGCCCTCGGGTCGCTCGACACCGCGGCGGCCGGCGAGACGATCGACGCGACGGGGCTCCATGTCCTGCCCGGCGTCATCGACACGCAGGTGCATTTCCGCGAGCCGGGCCTCACCCACAAGGAAGACCTCGAGACCGGCTCCCGCGCGGCGGTCATGGGCGGCGTCACCGCCGTGTTCGAGATGCCGAACACCAACCCGCTGACCACCGGCGAGGCCGAGCTCGCCGACAAGGTCTCGCGCGCGCATCACCGCATGCATTGCGATTTCGCCTTCTGGGTCGGCGGCACGCGCGAGAACGCGGCCGATGTCGCTGCGCTGGAGCGCCTGCCCGCCGCCGCCGGCATCAAGGTGTTCATGGGCTCGTCGACCGGCTCGCTGCTCGTCGCCGACGACGAGGGCGTGGCCTCGATCCTCAAGAACACGCGCCGCCGCGCGGCCTTCCACTCCGAGGACGAGTTCCGGCTGGAAGAGCGCAAGTCCTTCCGTGTCGCGGGCGACGCGTCGAGCCATCCCGTGTGGCGCGACGTCGAGACGGCCTTGCGCTGCACGCACCGCCTCGTGCGCATCGCCCGCGAGACCGGCGCGCGCATCCACGTGCTGCACATCTCGACCGGCGACGAGATGGAGTTTTTGCGCGAGCACAAGGACGTCGCGAGCTGCGAGGTGACGCCGCACCACCTCACGCTCACCGCCGACGACTACGCCCGCCTCGGCTCGAAGATCCAGATGAACCCGCCGGTGCGCGAGGCCTCGCATCGCGATCGCATCTGGTGGGGCGTCGGGCAGGGCATCGCCGACATCCTGGGCTCCGACCACGCCCCGCATACGCTGGAGGAGAAGGCCAAGCCGTACCCGGCGAGCCCGTCGGGCATGACCGGCGTGCAGACGCTGGTGCCGATCATGCTCGATCACGTCGCGGCCGGGCGCCTGTCGATCGAGCGCTTCGTCGACATGACGAGCGCCGGTCCCGCGCGCCTGTTCCAGATCGCCGGCAAGGGC
>CAZZZM010000021.1:17850-19746 GCA_964658465.1 uncultured Nakamurella sp. | reverse complement strand
TGGGGCGGTGATCAGCCCCGCGCGAAAAAGTCGATGAACGCCCGCAGCGCCGGCCGCATCTGGCGCCGGCTCGGATAGTAGAGAAAGAACCCCGGGAACGGCGGGCACCAGTCGTCGAGCACGGTGACGATGGCGTTGCGGGCGAGCGCGTCGCGGGCCGTGTGCTCGAACACGAAGCCGAGCCCGAGGCCGTCGACGGCGGCTTGCAGGATCAGGCGCGTGTCGTTGAGGATCAGCGGGCCCGTCACCGCGACGTCGAGCGTTTCGCCGTTCTTCTCCAGCTCCCAGCGATAGAGCTGGCCGGCCGCGCGCCGCATCGGAATGCACGGATAGTCGACGAGGTCGCGCGGGTGGCGCGGCGTGCCGTGTGCCGCGAGCAGGGCCGGCGCGGCGACGACGATCATGCGCTGCTTCGCCGGCCCGAAGCGGACCGCCACCATGTCGGCCTCGAGGCTTTCGCCGAAGCGCAGGCCGGCGTCGTAGCCCTCGGCGACGATGTCGATGAGGCCGTCGTCGCCGTGCAGCTCCAGCGTGATCTCGGGATAGGCGGCGGCGAAGGCGGCCGCCCGCGGCAGGAAGAGGGATTCCACCGCCGAGCGCGGCACGGTGATGCGGACGAGACCCGAGGGACGCGCGCCGCTCTCGGCCGCGCGCAGCAGCGCCGCGTCGATCTCGCCGAGCGCGGGGGCGATCTGCGCGAGCAGCGCCTCGCCGGCCCGCGTCGGCGCGACGCTGCGCGTGGTGCGCGCCAGCAGCCGCGTGCCGAGCCGCGCCTCCAGGCCCGCGACCGCGTGGCTGACGGCCGACGGCGACAGCTCGAGCTCGCGCGCGGCGGCGCGAAAGCTCTGGCGCGCCGCGACGGCGGCGAACACGGAGAGGGCAGCAAGATTTTCGCGGGGCATTGATGCAGGAAATCGAACAGGGCGTGCACCATTGCATGGATTTTACGGCCAGCGCCAGCGCGGCATATGAAGCCGCGCAACAGGAGGCTCACTCATGCGAACGCGTCATCTCGGCAAGCTGCAGGTCTCGGCCATCGGGCTCGGCTGCATGGGATTCACCGGCGTCTACGATGGCGGCGCGGCGGAAGCGGATGCCATCGCCACGCTGCACAAGGCCGTCGACATCGGCGTCACGCTCTTCGACACCGCCGAAGTCTACGGGCCCTACGAGAACGAGGTCGTCGTCGGCAAGGCGCTGAAGGACGTGCGCGACAAGGTGGCGATCGCCACGAAGTTCGGTTTCAAGATCTCGGAGCAGGGCACCGGCATGGGCCGCATCGCCGGGCTCGACAGCAGCCCCGCGCACATCAAGCAGGTCGCCGACGCCTCGCTGAAGCGGCTCGGCACCGATCACATCGACCTCTTCTACCAGCACCGCGTCGACCCGAACGTGCCGATCGAGGATGTCGCCGGCGCCGTCGGCGAGTTGATCGCGGCCGGCAAGGTGCGCGCCTTCGGCCTCTCCGAACCGTCGGCCGCGACGCTGCGCAAGGCGCATGCGGTGACGCCGGTCAGCGCCGTGCAGAGCGAATATTCGTTGTGGACGCGCGACCCCGAGGCCGAGGTGCTGCCGGCGTGCGTGGAGCTCGGCATCGGCTTCGTGCCGTACTCGCCGCTCGGACGCGGCTTTCTTTCCGGCGCGCTGAAGGACTTGGCGAGCCTGCCGGAGGACGACTACCGCCGCACCTCGCCGCGCTTCCAGGGCGACAATCTCGCCGCCAATCTCGCGCTGGTCGCGACCTTGGAGACAATCGCCGGCAGGAAGGGCGTGACGACCGCGCAGCTCGCGCTGGCCTGGGTGCTGCACCAGGGCGACGCGATCGTGCCGATCCCCGGCACGCGCAAGATCGATCGTTTGCAGGAAAACGTCGCCGCCACGGAGATCGAGCTGACG
>CAZZZM010000021.1:1923-17750 GCA_964658465.1 uncultured Nakamurella sp. | reverse complement strand
CGCTTGCGCTCGTTCGGGTCGAGATACATCTTGCGCAGCCGGATCGACTTCGGCGTGACCTCGACCAGCTCGTCGTCCTCGATGTAGGCGAGCGCCTTCTCGAGCGTCATCTGGATCGGCGGGGTCAGGCGCACCGCCTCGTCCTTGCCGGCGGCGCGGATGTTGGTCAGCTGCTTGCCCTTGAGCACGTTGATCTCGAGGTCGTTCTCGCGCGAATGCTCGCCGACGATCATGCCGCGGTAGACCTTGATGCCGGGCGTGATCATCATCGGCCCGCGGTCTTCCAGCTTCCACATCGCGTAGGCGACGCTCTCGCCCTGGTCGTTGGAGATGAGAACGCCGTTGCGGCGGCCGGCGATCTCGCCCTTCCACGGCGCGTATTCGTGGAACAGGCGGTTCATGATCGCCGTGCCCTTGGTGTCGGTAAGCAGCTCGCCCTGGTAGCCGATCAGCCCGCGCGTCGGCGCGTGGAAGACGATGCGCTGGCGGTTGCCGCCGGAGGGGCGCATCTCGATCATCTCGGCCTTGCGCTCGCTCATCTTCTGCACGACGACGCCGGAATGCTCCTCGTCGACGTCGATGACGACCTCCTCGATCGGCTCGAGCAGGGTGCCGTCCTCGGCCTTCTGGTAGACGACCTTCGGGCGCGACACGCCGAGCTCGAAGCCCTCGCGGCGCATCACCTCGATGAGGATCGACAGCTGCAGCTCGCCGCGGCCGGAGACGATGTAGCCGTCGGACTTGGTGTCGTCGGCGATCTTCAGCGCGACGTTGCCCTCGGCCTCCTTCATCAAGCGGGCGCGGATGACGCGGGTGGTGACCTTGTCGCCCTCGGTGCCGGCGAGCGGGGAATCGTTGACGAGGAACGTCATCGACAGCGTCGGCGGGTCGATCGGCTGCGCCTGCAGCGGCTCGCTCACGGCCGGCTCGCACAGCGTGTCGGCGACGTTGAATTTCTCGAGCCCGGCGATGGCGACGATGTCGCCGGCCTCGGCCTCCTCGATCGGCGTGCGCTCGATGCCGCGGAAGGCGAGGATCTTCGACACGCGGCCCTGCTCGACGACCTTGCCCGTGCGGTCGAGCACCTTAACGGCCTGGTTGGGCTTCACCGTGCCGGCGAAGACGCGGCCGGTGACGATGCGCCCGAGATAGGGGTTGGCCTCGAGCAGCGTCCCCAGCATGCGGAAGCCGCCTTCCTCGATGGTCGGCGCGGGCACGTGCTTGATGACGAGGTCGAACAGCGGGGCCATGCCGTCCTTCGGGCCCTCCGGCTCGTTGGCCATCCAGCCCTGCTTGGCGGAGCCGTAGAGGATCGGGAAGTCGAGCTGCTCGTCGGTGGCGTCGAGCGCGGCGAAGAGGTCGAACACCTCGTTGACGACCTCGGTGACGCGGGCGTCGGGCTTGTCGACCTTGTTGATCGCGACGATCGGCTTCAGGCCGATCTTCAGCGCCTTGCCGACCACGAACTTGGTCTGCGGCATCGGCCCCTCGGCGGCATCGACCAGCACGATGGCGCCGTCGACCATGGAGAGGATGCGCTCGACCTCGCCGCCGAAATCGGCGTGGCCGGGCGTGTCGACGATGTTGATGCGGGTGTCGTTCCAGGCGATGGAGGTGGCCTTCGCCATGATGGTGATGCCGCGCTCCTTCTCGAGGTCGTTCGAGTCCATCACGCGCTCGGCGACGCGCTGGTTGTCGCGGAAGGCGCCGGACTGCTGGAGGAGGCGGTCGACGAGGGTCGTCTTGCCGTGATCGACGTGCGCGATGATCGCGATGTTTCGCAGCTGCATGGTCTGGCCGGGTCGGAGTAAGGGAGCGGCGCCTGGAAAAGCGGGCGCGAACGCCCTACCGCATTGCAGCACGCTCTAGCCTATCGCGCGCGATTTGGAAACCGGGGCGTCGCCATCGGCCACAGAACGCCGCCCGCCGAGCGCCGAGAGCGCGATGCCGGCCAGGATCAGCGCCATGCCGGCGAGATGGTAGGCGTGCAGCGGCTCGCCGAGCAGGGCGGCGGCGAGGACGGCGCCGAAGATCGGCATCAGCGTGATCGTCTGTCCGGCACGGGCCCCGCCGATCATCCCGACGCCGAGGTTGTACAGGTAGTAGCCGATCAGCGACGGGAAGATCGCGACATAGGCGAAGGTGGCGACGGTGATTGGATGCCAGACGACGCGCTGGCCCTGCGCCCATTCGCCGATCGCCAGCGGCAGCATGGCGAGCGCGCCGACCATGAAGGTGGCGGCGAGCAGGCTGCGCGGATCGACCGGCGGCCGCTCGCGCAGAAGCGACGTGTAGACCGCCCAGCCGGTAACGCCGCACAGCACCAGGAGGTCGCCGAGCGCGAAATGCAGCCCGAGCAGCACGCCGAGGTCGGCGCGCACGACGACGAGCACCACGCCGATCGTCGACAGCGCGACGCCGAGCACCTGCAGGGCGCGCGCCTTCTGGCGGAACAGGACGAGGTTGGCGACGAGGATCATCGGCGGGGTCGCGGCCTGCATGAGGATCGCGTTCGACGCCGTCGTGTGGTGGAGGCCGAGGTAGAGGAAGCCGTTGAAGCTGGCGATGCCGAACAGGCCCAGCGCCAGGACCATGCGCCAGTGCGCGCGCAGCACCGGCCAGTCGCGCCGGAGCGGGCCGGCGACGAACGGCGACATCAGGAGGAGCGCGCCGACCCAGCGCTCCAGCGCCAGGGTGAAGGGCGGGATATCGCCGCTGGCGAGCCGGCCGAAGATCGCGTTCCCGGCCCAGGTCAGCATGACGACGAGCAGGAGGAGGTAGGCGAGGCCGGCACGGGCCGGGAGGGGTGGCGCCGCCGTCGAGGTGGCGGTTGGGGCGGAGATGGACATGCGTGTCGGATAGCCCGTGCCGCGGCACGGGTCTGGTACGATTGTGACGCGGCCTACCCGTCGCGATATTTGCCAGGGCTCACCCCGAATGCGCGCTTGAACAGGCGTCCGAAGTGGCTCTGGTCGGCAAACCCCGTCTCGACGGCCACCGCCGCGACCGGCGCGCCGGCCCGCAGCAGCGCCCGCGCCTCGTCGAGCCGTGCTGCCAGGCGGAACGCGTGCGGCGGCATCCCGCGGCTGCGGGCGAAGCGCCGGGTGAACCCCTCGCGGCTCATGCCCTTGCGCGCAGCGAGCCGGGCGATCGGTTCGTCCGGCAGGATGTCCCAAGGGGCTTCGTCCGCCACGGGATCGTGCCGGTGGCGCTGGATCAGCGCGGCGAGGTCGGCGAGGCTGGTCGGCGCGTGCGGGTCCCACGCGCGCTCGACGTCGGCCGCGATCTCCGCCAGCGCATAGACGCCGGGGCTCACGAAGGCGATCAGCCCGACGACGTCCGGCGGCTCGGCGCGGGAGGCATGCGGGGTCCCTGCCGGGATGCACAGGCATCGGCCTGCCGCCAGCTCGATCGCGTCGCCGCCGACCACCAGCGAGCGACGTCCGGCCATCACCATCGTCACCTGCACGTGCTCGTGAACGTGGGTGGCGAGTCCCGGCGCGCTCCCGCGCAGCGCGCCGAGCTCGACGATGCCGTCGGTGCCGGGTCGCCAGTACCGCCAGGCGTCGGCGCCGGCCGCTTCGTGATGCGATCGCATGCGGCCTTATAGACGCACGCCGCTGCAGGCCGCATCCGCGAAGTAACTTGCATGATGAAAGCGACGTGGTATCGTCTGGACATGAAGCGCAAGACGCTCGGTCACATGCAGTGCCCCATCGCCCGCGGCCTCGAGCGGGTCGGCGACTGGTGGAACATCCTCATCCTCCGCGACGCCTTCTACGGCCTCAGGCGGTTCGACGAGTTTCAGCAGAGTCTGGGGATTGCGACGAGCACGCTGGCGCGCCGCCTCGACGACATGGTGGCATCCGGGCTTCTCGAGCGGCGCCTCTACAACGAGCGCCCGCCGCGTCACGAATACGTGCTGACCCAGGCCGGCCGCGATTTCCGGCCGGTGCTTCTCGCCATGGTCGGCTGGGGCAACCGCCATTTCGCGCCGGAGGGCCCGAGCGTCGTGATCGCCGACGGCGAGACGGGCGTCGCGGTCGATCCAATCCTCGTCGATCGCGCGACGGGCCGGGAGCTTCGCTACGTCCGCCCGATCGCCGGTCCCGCCGCGGACGCCGCCACCCGGAAACGCATCGACGGGCAGCGCTCGCCCGTGCCGAGAGTGCTGGAGTTCTAGTTAATGGACACGCCGTCGTCGCAGGCCGGATCGAATTCCGGTGTGCTGGATCCTGCCGCGCTCGCGGCCATGCCCACCCACATGGGCGGCCAATTCGCCTGCGGGTCGGAGACCGGCCTCACCCGATCGTTGGCGGCATCGCGCGCATGAGCAACGCGACGATCGCCGAGCGCGACACCGGCACCAAGGTCCGCCCGACACGCGGCCGCGCGCTGAAGCGGCTCGTCTTCGCCCTCGTCGGCGCCGGCCTGCTGACGGCCGCCTTCTGGTACGGCCATGCATGGTGGGTGGTCGGACGGTTCGTCGAATCGACGGACGACGCCTATGTCGGCGGCGACGTCACCGGCATCGCGCCGCATGTCGCCGGCTTCGTCGCCAAGGTCGAGGCCACCGACAACGGCTTCGTCAAGGCCGGGCAGCTTCTCGTGACGCTCGACGATCGCGACATGCGCGCCGCGCACGATCGCGCCGAGGCGATGCTGAAGGAACGCCGCGCCGCGCTCGACGGCCTGCGCGCGCGCGTCGCGCTGCAAGCGACGATCATCGATGCCGCGGCGGCCGATCTCACGGCGAAGCAGGCGCAGTCCACGTTCGCGATCGCCGACGCCAGGCGCTACACGAGCTTCGGCAACTCGAACGCGGTGACGAAGCAGGAGACCGAGAAAGCGGTGTCGCTCGGCGCCGCCGCCAAGGCGTCCGTCGCATCGGCCGAGGCCTCGCTCGCCGGCGCCAGGCAGCAGCTCGCGGTCCTCAAGGCGCAGATCGCGCAAGCCGAAGCCGCCGTCGGCGAGGCGGAGGCCGACGTCGCCACCGCCGCGCTCAACCTCGGCTACACGCAGCTGCGCGCGCCCGTCGACGGCTATGTCGGCAACAGGGCGGCGCGCGTCGGCGCCTACGTCACGATCGGCACCTACCTTCTGACGATCGTGCCCGCGAAGGGCCTGTGGGTCGACGCCAATTTCAAGGAGGACCAGCTCGCGCACATGAAGGTCGGCGATGCCGCCGACGTCGTCGCCGATGTCGCGCCCGGCCTCGTCATGCACGGCCGGATCGCCAGCCTGGCGCCCGGCACCGGCGGCATCTTCGCGGTCATCCCGCCAGAGAACGCGACCGGCAACTTCACCAAGATCGTGCAGCGCGTGCCCGTCCGCATCGTGCTCGACGACGCGGACGGCGCGCTCGGTGTGCTGCGGCCGGGTCTTTCGACGACCGTGTCGGTCGACACCAGGCAGTCGCGTCCATGACCGGAGCGGCGCCGGAGGCCGCGCGGCAGAGCTTCCTGCGCTCGATCGTGCCCTTCGCGGTGATGTGCGTCGGCATGTTCATCGCGCTGCTCGACATCCAGATCGTCGCCTCGTCGCTGCAGGACATCGGCGGCGGCCTCTCGGCGGCGCAGGATCAGATCTCCTGGGTGCAGACGGCCTATCTCATCGCCGAGATCGTGATGATCCCGCTCTCCGGCTGGCTGACGCGCGTGTTCTCGACGCGCTGGCTGTTCACCGCCTCGGCCGCGGGCTTCACGATCGCCTCGATGCTCTGCGGCCTCGCCTGGAACATCGAGAGCATGATCGCCTTCCGCGCGCTGCAAGGCCTGCTCGGCGCGTCGATGATCCCGACGGTCTTCACCTCGTCGTTCCACTATTTCCAGGGACCCAAGCGCGTCTATTCCGCCGCCGTCATCGGCACGATCGCCTCGATCGCCCCGACGCTGGGCCCGGTCATCGGCGGTTACATCACCGATACGCTGAACTGGCACTGGCTGTTCTACGTGAACCTCGTGCCGGGCGTGATCATCACCATCCTGGTGCCGCTGCTCGTCGACATCGACAAGCCCGATCTCGCGTTGCTGAAGGGCGCCGACTATCCCGGCATCGCGCTCATGGCGGTCTTTCTCAGCACGCTCGAATACGTCCTGGAGGAAGGGACGCGCTGGAACTGGTTCGACGATTCGACGATCCGCAACTGCGCGTGGATCTCAGGCTGCGCCGGCCTGCTCTTCGTCGTGCGCAGTCTCGCCGCCGCGCAGCCCGTCGTCGATCTGCGCGCCTTCGGCAATCGCAATTTCGCGATCGGCTGCACGCTGTCCTTCATCACCGGCATCGGCATCTTCGCGACGATCTACCTGACGCCGCTGTTCCTCGGCTACGTCCGCGGCTACTCGGCCTGGCAGACCGGCACGGCGATCTTCTCGACCGGCGCCGCCTCGCTCGCCGGCGTGCCGCTGTTCATCATCCTGTCCAAGCGCTTCGACACGCGATGGCTGATGATGGCGGGCCTCGCCTCGTTCGGTGTCGCGATGTGGAGCTACAGTTTCATCACCCACGATTGGAGCGGCGACGAGCTGTTCTGGCCGCAGGTGCTGCGCGGTTTCCCGCAGGTGTTCGCCATCGCGCCGTCGGTCAACCTCGGCCTCGGCAGCCTGCCGCCGGAGCGGCTGAAATACGCGAGCGGGCTGTTCAACATGATGCGCAATCTCGGCGGCGCCGTCGGCATCGCCATCTGCGGCGCGATCGTCAACGACCGCACAAACTTGCATTTCGATCACATCGCCGGCCACATGAACCCGAGCAACGGGCCGATGATGCGCTTCATCGAGGCGACCCAGCATCGTTTCGCGGCGCTCGGCGGCCTCGACGGCGGTCACGCCGCGGCGCTGAAACAGCTCTTCCGCCTCGCCTATCGCGAGGCCGAGACGTTGGCCTTCGCCGATGCCTTCCGCGCGATCATGGTCGCCTTCGTCTTCGCGACGCTGCTGGTGCCGCTGATGCGCAACGTCGCGCCGAAGCCGATGCCGGCCGACGCGCACTGAGCGGCGCTACGCCACCGCGGCGACCGGCATCGCGCTCCGGCCGAAATCGTGCCCGGCGCTGTCGAGCGCATCCCATTTGCCGGCGTCGATCTCGTCGATGCGGATGTCGACCGTCCGCACGAGATATTGGGCGAAGGTGTAGAGGTACACGAAGTGCGAGATGTTGCGCACGACGGCCTCGATCGCCGTGCGGTTCTTGCGCGCGATGTAGTGCAACGTGAACCAGAAATGCCAGCGCAGCTCCGGATGCGTGAAGGTCATGAACCAGGCGAGGCGCGCGAAGGCGACGATGTGCCTGACCTTCTCGCGTACGAACAGCTTCCGCTTGGCGATCTTTGCCGGGCGCAGCATCTCGCCCATCGTCCGCACGCGGAGGAAGAACTCCGCCGGATCGTAGGCGGTGCCGACGACGCTGCGGTAGTCGGCCAGGATCTCGCGACGCGGCCGCGCCGTCACGAAATTGAGGCCGGCCGTGCACATGTCGCCGGACTCGGTCATCGTGCGGCGGAAGCCGTCGAACAGCCGCCCCTCCTTGCCGAGGCGGCGCGACAGCTGCGTATTCGGCAGCGCGGTGAGCAGGCTGACGGTCGTCGTCGGGATCGCCGTCGCGCGGATGCAGTCCATCATCGTGCCGGAGACGCTCTTCTCTTCCGCATCGAAGCCGACCACGAAGCCAGCGACGACATAGATGCCCGCCTCGTAGATGCGGTGCACGCTGTCGGCGATCGAACGGCGGGTGTTCTGCTTCTTCTGCATCTGCACGAGCGTCGCCTCGTCCGGCGTCTCGATGCCGGTGAACAGCGCGAAGAAGTTGGCGTCGCGCATCATGCCGAGCAGCTCGGGATCGTCGGCGAGGTTCATCGAGGCTTCCGTCGACAGTTGGTACGGATACCCATGCGCCTCCTGCCAGGCCTTCAGCTGCGGCAGGAATTTCTTGATCGCCTTCTTGTTGCCGATGAGGTTGTCGTCGACGAAATCTAGATGGCCGCGATAGCCGAGCGCGTAGAGCCGATCGAGCTCGGCGAGGATCTGCGACCCCTGCTTGGTGCGCGGCGCGCGGCCGTAGAGCTCGATGATGTCGCAGAACTCGCACGTGAACGGGCAGCCGCGCGAGAATTGCACGTTGATCCAGGCGTAGTTCTTGAAGTCGATGAGGTCGAAGCGGGGGATCGGCGTCGTCGTCACGTCCGCCTTGAACTTCGGCGAGTCGTAGCGGCCCTTGGTCTCGCCGGCCTCCCAATCGGCGACGAAGCGGGCGATCACGCTCTCCGCCTCGCCGACGACGAGGAAGTCCGCGGCGGCATAGATTTCGGGCGTCGAGGTGGGGGCGGGGCCGCCGACGCAGACCGGCACGCCGAGCCGCTGGCTGCGGGCGATGATCTCCAGCGTGTCCGGCTCCTGCGGGAGCATGCCGCCGGTCATCACGAGGTCGGCACGGCGGATGTCGTCGTCGCTCAGCGGCTCTTCGGCATTGCGATCGATGAGCTTGATGTCCCAGCTCTTCGGCAGCATGGCGGCGACGGTGAGCAGGCCAAGCGGCGGCGCGAGGCAGCGGGCGCCGAGGAGATCGACGGCGCCCTTCATTCGCCAGAAGGACCTGTCGTTGAACCGAGGCGAAATAAAGAGGACCCGAGTGCTCGATCGCGTCATGCGCAATGCCCTCGCAAAAATAGTTCCAGCTGTTCAGCTCAGCAAAACAGCATTATTGAGGCGCCCCCGCAACGGGGTCGCTCTCGCGACCGGCGGCAGCGGCCTCGGCCGAAGAACATTAGACTAAAGTCGTATATTGTTGGTGAGGGGTTTGCCGGATCATCCTCCGCACGGCCCTGTGTCGGGACGCTGTTTGCGCGGCTGCAGGGGTCCCAGGGTCGCAATAATTGTACATTCCCCCCTTTCCACCGCGACCGACCACGCAGGCTTCATCGCTCCGGATTTTGATGACAGGGCCGCGCAACCTCGTTGCCGCGTGGCCCGATTTCGCCTTCGACCTGCCGAGCTTCTCGTTCCGCATCCTGCGCAGGAGCATCCACGTCCTCTCGACGCCCGAAGCGGTGAAGCAGATCTTCATCGACGAAGGGGAGCATTACCAGCGCAAGACCTTCGAGCAGCAGGCGGCGCTGCGTCCGTTGATCGGCGACGGCCTGTTCATCAGCGACGGGCCGACCTGGCAGCAGCGACGCCGCGTCGTCTCGCCGGCGACGCATATCTCGAAACTGCCGGAGCTGACGCCGGCGATCACCGCCGGCGCCCAGAACCATAGCGCGGACTGGTCGCAGCGGGACGGCGAGGAGATCGACGCTCTCGCCGACATGGCCGAGCTGACCGCGACGATCATCGCCGCGGCGATCTTCGGACAGGCGCTGGCACGGCCGTCGACGCGCGAATTGATCGCCGCCTTCGGCGTCTACCAGAACCTCGTCCGTCACATCGATCTCCTGTCGTTGCTGGGGCTCCCGAGCTTCGTTCGCGGCATCCAGGGGCCTCGCGTCCGCCATGCCGCCCGACGCATCCACAAGATCCTCGACGAGCTGGTCGCCGGAGCCCTGAATGTCGACGCCAGCCAGGAATGCTCGCTGTTGCAGTCCATGCGCGACGCGATCGAGAGCGGCGAGGCGCCGGCGATGACCAAGACGGCGTTCCGCAACGAAGCCGCCGTCCTGTTCATGGCCGGGCACGAGACCACCGCGAACACGCTGGCCTGGGCCTGGTTCATCCTCTCGCAGGACGCGGAGACCGAGGCGCGGCTTCATGCCGAGGTCGACGCCGTGCTCGGCGACGGACCCGCGACCTTCGCCGATTACAAGAACCTGCCGTTCACCCGTGCGGTCATCGAGGAGACGCTGCGGCTCTATCCGCCGGTCCCGTTCCAGGGGCGCCAGGTCGTCGCGGACGGCCGCCTCGGCGGCAAGTACATCAAGAAGGGCGATACCATCCTCCTCAACGCGTGGCTCATGCACCGCCATCGCCGGCTGTGGCCGGACCCGGACGCGTTCCTGCCCGATCGCTTTCTGCCGGGCGGCGGCGCGCCGCCCTCGCGC
The DNA here is from genome assembly GCA_964658465.1 of uncultured Nakamurella sp. Lineage (GTDB taxonomy): Bacteria > Pseudomonadota > Alphaproteobacteria > Rhizobiales > Beijerinckiaceae > RH-AL1. The sequence goes on along the minus strand of CAZZZM010000021.1, from coordinate 7,720 downwards.
TACGCCTACGTCCCGTTCTCGATCGGCCAGCGCATCTGCACCGGGGCCGCCTTCGGCCTGCTCGAGGCGACGCTTTGCCTGGCGACGCTGGCGCGCAAATTCCGCCTGCGGCTGCGCCCCGGCTGGGAGGTCGTGCCGACATGCCGGCTGAGCCTCAGGCCCGGCAACGGGCTGCCGATGACGATCGAGAGCCGGAGCAGGATCGTATCGTGATCGACGCGGGGAAGCTGAGAGCCTACGCGACGTGGTCGGCGTACATGGCGTGCAAGGGCGTGCCGATCTCGATGCTGTCGGGCGTCGCCGCGGCCGCCTCGATCATCCCGAAGATCCAGTTCAAGCCGACGACGCAGCACTTGCGGGAGCTCTTCACCGTGTTGCGGCCGGATTGGGCCGCCGATCCCGCGCTGATCGAGGCCGCCGTCGCCCGAACCTGGGCCAACGCCGCGCGCGTCTACGCCGAGGTGCCGGGCTGTCATCGGCTCGTCGCCGCCGGCCGCGTCACCATCGCCAACGTCGAGCGGCTCGATGCGGCGATCGCCAGCTGGAAGCCGATCATCCTCGCCTTCGTGCACACCGGCAATTGGGAGGCCACCGGGATCAGCCTCGCCAATCGCTACGCGCCGGAACGTCGCGGGCTCGCCATCTTCGATCCGCCGCGCACGGCGGTGAACGCGGCGATCGTCCAGCGCGAGCGCGAGCGCATGCCGGCCGACTTCGTCGCGCTGTCGCCCCTGGTGTGGCGGCACGCGCTCGCCCGGTTGCGCGAGCCTGGCGGGACGATCTGGATCCCCGTCGACGAGGTCGCCGGGCGCCGCGTGACGGCGCCGTTCTTCGGCCGGCCGCCGACGCTCTCCAACAATCTCGGCAAGATCGCCCGGCTCGCGATGCGCACCGGCGCCATCGTGGTGCCGTTCTACGGCGAGCGCCATCCGGGCCTGCGCTTCACGACGCACATCCTGCCGACGATGACCTTCGACGGCGATCCCGGCGACGATGCCGCCGTTCTCGCCGCCGTGCTCGAGATCGAGAGCGCGCTGGCGGGGCCGATCCTGCGGCTCATCGACCAGTGGTACATGGCGCTCTACTTCCACGACACGTCGCTGCTGCCGCGCCCGGCCGCGGCTACTTGATCGGCGCGACGCTCTTCAAGATCGCGTCGATCTCCGCCGCGTGGGTCTTTTCGGCGTCGGCATCGCCCCAGCGCAGCAGCAGCACCTGCTCGCCCGGCTTGGCCTTCAGGACCACCATGTGCACCTGCGTCGGGCCGTCGGCGTCGGTGGCGTCCCAGGAGATCGCCGCGCCCGGCATGCCGGCGACGGTCAGCGGCACGGCCTTCTGCGACTTCGGATCGATCTTGATCTTCTGCTCGGCGAGCGTGCGCGCGACCTCCTGGCCCGCGGCCTTCAGGTCGGCCGAGGCGACGATCTCGCCGGAGAGATAGACCGTCTTGTCAGGCGACAGCGATTCGAGGCCGCCGTCGCTCGCGGTCGTGTCCCACGAATCGGGGATCGTGATCGTGGCGACCGGCGCATCGGCGGAGAGTTTCACCGATTTCGCGCACGCGGGGGCCGCGCCGAGCAGGGCGACGGCAAGCACGGGGGGAACGAAGGCCTTCAGCATGTGGCACCGCCTTTCAGATTTCGTGGCGCGGCTCGATCGCCTCGCCGCGTCGCGACGGACCGATCAGGCCGCCACCACGCACACGTAGTCGCCGTCGAGCGCGAAATGCGCCGATATCGCACCGTCGGCGTGCGCGAGGGCAATCGTTTCCTGCGCGACGTCGACGTCGGTGATGACCAGCGCCGCCTCGTTGCCGATCAGCGGGAAGCCGAGCGCCTTGGCAGCGGCCTCCTTGGCCGACCAGGCGATCGCGATGCCGTCCGTCTGCGCCCAGCCGATCTCGTCGAGCACCGCCAGCTCGTCGTCGGCGAAGGCGGATTGGGCGAACAGGCTCGGGTCGTGCACCGCGGAGAGCCGTTCGAGATCGATGCCGATAGGACGGTCGGCGACGGCTGCGGCGCCGATGCCGTCCTTGTGCGTCACCGAGAGGAAGACGCGGTCGGCGAGACCGTTGGCGAGCACCGGGCGACCGGAGCCGTCGTAGACGATCTCGTGCGTGCCGTCGTCTCCCAGCCAGCCGGCCAGGGCCCGGCGCGCCGCGAGCCGGCCAAGCAGCCAGTCGCGCTCGCGGAACCCGCCCTGCGGCGCGATCTCCCGCCGGTAATGATCGACGTCGGTCGGGGCGAGCTGTGCGGCGAGCGCCGCGCCGTCGGCCTCGCCGTCGATGCCGACCATTTCGATCTGCGCCGCGAAGGGAAGGGCGAGGCAGCCGCTCCATCCGGCGATCTCCGACGTTTCCCCCCGCGCCGCGGCGGGTGCCCGCGCCGTCCCGAGGATGTCGCGCAGATGCGCGGCCTCGGCTTCGTCGAGCGCGATGAACGGCACCGCGCTCTCCAGCACCGGCATCGGCTTCGCGGGCGTCGGCGCGCCGGCATCGAGCGCATGCAACGGGGCGAGATCGAAGGGGACGCCGTTGACGAAGAGCTGCGCCAGCACGCCGAGCAGATGCTCCAGCCCCGAGCCGCGCCGGCTGTCGGCGGCGACAGCGAGATGCGGCTCGCCGCGCAGGATGTCGCCGATGAAGCCGGTGAGCACGCCGCCCGGTCCGACTTCGACGAAGGTGCGCACGCCGTCGGCATGCATGCGCCGGATCGTCTCGTCGAAGCGCACGCGCGAGACGTATTGCGCATGCATCGTCGCGTGGATCCCCGGCACGTCGTCCGGGAACGGCGCGGCCGTCGCGCAGGAGTAGAGCGTCGCCGACGGAGGCCCGATCAGCTCCTGCGGCAGGATCGACGCGAACGCGTCGGCCATCGGCGCGACATAGGGCGTGTGATAGGCCCAGGACATCGGCAGCTCGGTGCAGACCGCGCCGGCCTCGGCCAAGGCATCGCGAACGCGCGCCATCGTCGGTTGGGGACCAAACAGAATCACCTGGTTCGGGCAATTGTCCATGGTCAGATGAAGGTCGGGATGGGCGGCCAGAACCGCCTCCACGGCTTCGCGGCTCGCGGCGCCGACGGTGAGCAGCGTGCCGGTCGGCACGCTTTCGGCCGCGTGCACCTCGTTGAAGACGCCGTTCATGCGCCGCACGATGTCGATCAGCGAGGCGGGCGTCACGCCCACCATGCCGCTGGCGAAGAGCGCCGCATTCTCGCCGGTCGAGTGTCCAGCCATGGCGTCGGGCTCGAGCCCGAGCGCATCGAGCAGCGTGAACAGCGCCATGTCGGCGACGAAGACGCATTCCGACCCGTAGTCGACTTGGCGCAGCCGCGCTTCCAGCGCCTCGCGCTCGGCCGCCGTCGGCCCGAGCCGCGGCGGGTAGAGGACGGACCGGTGCGGCACCTCGCGCTCGCCGGGGAACACGCCTTCGAGCCAGTCGAGCCATGCGCGCACCAGCGGCGAGGCGATCGCGAGATCGCGCAGCATGTTCGCGCTCTGCGAGTTCTCGCCGGGGAAGACGAAGGCGAGCTTGCCGCCGATCGGCGCGTCCGCGAAGAAGACGCCGCGGCGCGTCTTGACGCGGTGGGTGTCGGGCGAGGCGATCTTGTCGAGCACGCTCGCCAGCTTGTCGGCGAGGCCGGCGGCGTCCTCGGCGACGACGGCGAGACGGAACGGGCCGGTCGCGTGTCGCGCAGCTGCCTCGGCCGCGAGCGCGCGCAACGGCCCGACCTGCGTCGGCGCGCGGGCGGCCAGCGCCTTGGCCGCGGCGACGAGCTCTTCGCGCGTGTCCGCGGCCAGCGCAAACAGTTCCGGCGCACGAGGCCGGCGCAGGCCGAACGCGGCCGTCGGATCGGCGCCCGAGCCCGGTGCCTCCTCCAGGATCATGTGCGTGTTGATGCCGCCGAAGCCCATGGCGTCGAGCGCGGCGCGTCGCGGCGTGTCGGCGCGGTGCACCCAGGGCAGGGTGTCGACGTTCAGGAAGAACGGCGTGCGCTCGAAGCCCAGCGCCGGGTTCGCCTCGTCGGCCAAGGTCGGGGGCAACACCTTTTCGGACAAGGCCATCGACATCTTGATCAGCGAAGCCATGCCGGCGGCAGGGATGGCGTGGCCGATCATCGACTTCACCGAGCCGATCGCCACCTGCGGCGCGCCGCCGTCGCGGGCGCCGAACACGCTGGTCAGCGCGCGGATCTCGGTCTCGTCGCCGAGCGGGATGCCGGTCGCATGCGCTTCGACGAGGCCGATCGTCGTCGGGTCGAGCCCGCACGCCTCGTAGGCGCGCTGGATCGCCAGCTGCTCCCCTTCGAAGCGCGGCGCCATCAGCCCCATCGCGCGCCCGTCCGACGCCGTGCCGATGCCCTTGATGACGGCATAGACGCGGTCGCCGGCGGCCAGCGCGTCCTCGAGCCGCTTGAGCACGACGACGCCCTGTCCCTCGCCGAGCAGCGTGCCGTCGCCGGCGGCGTCGAACGGCCGCACGCGGCCCGTGCGCGACAGCGCGCCGATCTTGCAGAACACGATCTGCACCAGCACCGAGGTCGAGGTGTTGATGCCGCCGGCGAGCATCATGTCGGCACGCCCGCGCCGCAGCTCGGTGATCGCCGCGTCGACCGCCAGCGTCGAGGAGGCGCAGGCGCCGTCGACGAGGAAGTTCGGCCCCATGAGGTCGAGCCGGTTGGCGATGCGGCCCGTCATCATGTTGGGGACCAGACCGGGCAAGGTGTCGACGTTGAACGCCGGCAGCTTGCTGCGCAGCATCGCCTCGATGTCGGCGGCGTCGCTCTCCGCAAGCCCCGGATAGACGGCGCGCAGGAGCCCCATCATCTGGCCGAGGGCCAGGCAGTGCTGCATGCCGTTGACGTTGGCGCGATGGGGATGGATGCCGTGGCCGAGGATGATGCCGGTGCGCTTGCGGTCGTAATCCTTGTCCGCGTAGCCGGCGTCGGCGAGCGCCTCGGCGGCCGCGCGCATGGCGAGGAACTGGTCGGGTTCTGACCCCGACAGCGCCACCGGCATCTGGCCGAACGGGCGCGGGTCGAACCCGGCGAGCTCGCCGAGGAAGCCGCCGAGCTTGGTGTAGATGCGGTTGGCGTCGGGCGTGCAGGCCGGATCGAAGATATCGGGATCGCCGAGCCAGTTCGGCGGCGCCTCGCGGATCGCCTCGACCTTGGCGAGGATGTTCGACCAATAGGTCGTCACGTCCGGCGCGCCGGCGAAGGTGCCGGCCATGCCGATGATGGCGATGTCGTCGGGCGTGCCTCTCATCCTAGGCGACCCGCCGCGCGTCGGTCGGCGTCGCGCGTCCCGCCGCGTCCTCGTAGGCGTCCCAGTCGTGCTCGCCGGCCACCACCTCGACGTCGCCGGGCGGCGCGAACAGCAGCTCGTCGATCAAAAAGCGTCCGCCGGGCTCGGGCTCGATCAGCTTCAGACCGCGTTCGCGAAACTGACGCGTCGTCTCCGGGGTCAGCATGCCGGGCCCGTTGGTGGTCCGCGCCCAGGCGCCCCAATTCACCGAGACCACCTTGGTGCCGGCACCGAGCCGCGCCTGCAGCTGCCAGGCGAGGCGGTTCAACACCTCGTTGGCGGCGGCGTAATCCCCCTGGCCGCGGTTGCCGTAACGGCCGGCGACCGACGAGAACAACGCGAGGAAGCGCAAACCTAGCGGCCTGACGTGCCGCGCGAAGAAGAAAGCGCCGTCGACCTTGGTGTCGAACACGCGATCGAGGCTGTCCCGGGTCTTGTCGGCGATCAAACGATCCTCGATGAGCCCGGCGCCGAGCAGCACGGCGTCGAC